>DAOLQA010000032.1:0-13034 GCA_035417885.1 bacterium | reverse complement strand
AAATGGAAAGTATCTCTATGGAAAAATTGATGGAATATTATTATAGAATTTTAAAAATATTAATTTATTATTCTTTATTCAAAAATATATCTTTCTATTTTACTAATGAGGCTATTCCAACAAATATTACAGTGATGAACTCTTTAGGTATGTATAAAAAAGATATTAAATATCCATTTGAAAGTATTAATGGTTTTTATACAAATGGTTATAGTCTTAATAACAATACAGCTAATAAAGAGATTTATTTTAATGGAAATAACTCATTTAATTTAAGTGATGGAATTATATTAAAAGAAAAGTTTATATGTTCCAGCAGATTAACTGGCTTAACTGATTTCATAAAAGAGTCTATTTGGTGTGATGAAAAAATAAAAACTTATGGTAGTAATGCTTTAACTAAACCAACAACTATTTCTAAAAATAATCTATATTATAGAGATTTTACATTTACTGAATTTGATGAAAATGGTTATCCATTAACAACTAATATGACAATCAGTAATAGTTATCTTACTTATGATGCATCTGAAACATTTGATAGTAAGGAAGTTTATAGTTTAGTAAATGTAAATGATTTAGGAAAAGATTATATCTTTGATAATACAGATAGTAATTCTGCATATTCACTAAAGCAATATCTTTATATAAATTCAACTCTTCCAATATATGTACTTAACTCTTTTTCAAAACCTCAAAGTTCATCAATTGTTGAAGATAATATTACTAAAGAAAATTTCTTAAATGAAATTTATATGAATTTAGTATATGAAGATAACATAGGTATTTCTAAAGTCGGTCCACAATTATTAGCACAAATAGCATTAAAACAAAGAATATCTGAATATTATATTGCTGATTTAAGTAATGATCTTTGTATTTACTATATTTCTTATAACGATAATATTCTAAGAATAGAAAAAATACAAAATGATGAAAAATTAGTAACTATTATTGGTAAAACATATGCTGGTTTAGTAGATATTTCTATTAGAGATAATCTAACAAATAGTGTTTCAATAACTCCTCCAAATGATATGACATTAGGAATTAAAATATCTAAAACTACTGAAGGAATAAAAATTATTAATTTAGTTTCAGAAAATGAAAATTATAAGTTTATTAATACTTATATTAATAATGAAACACTTGGTAAATTTAAATCATCTGGTAGAAGTGCTGATAAAACTTTAATTCCAGTATATTCGGATGTCGAAGCTTCTAATTATTCTAAAAATAATAATAAAATTACTGCATTATTCTTTAATGAAGATAAATATATTGGATATGTATATCTTCACGCTTTTAATGGTATTGAAGATATGTCAGCTAGCTCATTCCCTACTGATGCAGCTAATTATAAAGCAACTATTAAATGTCCTTCTAAAACAGCTTTTGATATAACTGAAGATGTTGACATTTATTTAGACGTATTTGATGAAGGATCTATTATTAATAGAGACGTGCTTGTTAATAGTAAAAGATTTTTTGAAGATTATCTATTAAATGATGAATCTTATACAACTTATTTAGATGATCACAATCATAAATCTTTAAGTTATAAAATTGATAACAGCCGTAATATTTATTCATTAGATATAAATAATAACATAAAAGAAAATTATATAGATCACTTTATTGGAACAAGTAACCCTTCAGAAATTTACTATATCGGTTGTGTATATGGTAAGATTTATACTAACTTCAATTTAAGCACTCAAACAGGAGATCCTAACTTTAAGAATTTCTTTAAGATTACTGGATATACTCATATACCTTATGCTAATTTCCATACTGAAAAATACGTTCTTTTAACTGGTGATGATGACAATCCAAATGCAGTAACTAGTAGACAAATTTCAATTCTTAAGAATAATGGAATTTCTGAATTAGATTTGGATGCGTACATTGCTAGCTTTAATGACAATTCTTTAGTTAATTATTATTTCTTAAAGAATACTGAAGGTTATACTGATCCACCAGAAGAACCAGATGGTATAAACCATTTTAAATTAAATGATGATCCTAAAGTAATTTCAACTTATGAAAGTTCTATATATGAAGAAACTGGTAATGTTTATACGAAAAAAGAATTAGATAATCCTCCAAATGAAATATACTGTATTGAAGTAAATTTCGATACAATGCATGGTATAAATGCAGTTCCATATTTAACAAATGAAGAAAATGAAATAGAAAATCATTTTGATTATCTCAATTTGTTAGATAATAAAGTACCATTTTATAGATTAAAATATACTCCAATTATTGAAACTAATATTAATACTGAAGAAAATGAAAATACAAATGATGAAAGCTCTATTGAAAAGGAACTTCCAAAATACAAATATTATGCTTTTTCAGTTAATAATGAAATAAATATTTGCAGAAGTGTTTCAAATATAGATGGTAGTAATCCATTTATTGAATTACTAGGAGTATTAAAATTCTCTGATGATTTCATTCTTTGTGGTAATGAAGAATATATAGTTGCTATTAGAAATCAATGGTCTATAAATGATGATGAAGATACTATGAAAAAATATGCTTATAAAACATCTTATCTTGCATTAAAATATGAAGATATTATAAATCATATTTATAATAATTTAGACAAGTATATATTTAACTCACCACCAACTATGAATATATTCTCAGATATAGAATTTAAAGAAGATATTTTATTACTTAAGGATAATATAATTGAAGAAACTTCTATTATAGATGACAATAAATCTGATTATTATGACCTTGAAAATCAAACTGTTATTACAAGTAATTTAATGGAAATAAACTATGCTAAACTTTATAATACTAATGAAGATGATATTACATTAAGTGGTCAACCTAATAATGAATATAGACTATTTATTTGTATGAATGGTAGAGTTTTAGTTTCTAATAACATATTTGATTTTACTCATACTACTGAAATCGTTGAAGAGACTGATGAAGAAGATAACGTTATAACTAAAGAAGTTGTAAAACCAAATATCATTCCATTAGCTGATTTCTATACAATTAATGGTAGAGTAAATAATATTTACATTGAAACAGTTGATATCGATAATAATGATTTAATGTGTATAGCTTCTGATAGAAATGAACTTTATATCTTTAAGAATCTATTTAAGTATAATAGTAATTATTATAAACGTCCATATGAAGAATACTTCTCTGATAAATTAACTAGAAGATGTCTTAAATATATTTATAATTTTAATAATTTACCATTAGAAATAGATGAAGAAATAGAAGATGATCCTAGAAGAGAATATTATAGAGAAACATTAACTCCAACAATTCTTAACATTGGAAGTAGCGTTGATGATATTACTGTATGTGATAAATATCTTAATACTTTAAATAAAGAAATTACTAAAATAAATATTAATGATGAAAATAAAGAAGAATTAATATTCACCAATAATATTAAGTATTTTAAATTATCTGAAGATTTATTATTAAACTCTGAAAACATTAATGTAGAAGGAGATAATAATGATGAAAATAACTATTTTGATGATAACAATAATTACATCAAGATAGAAAGCTTTAGAACTAATGATGAATTTATTGAAGAACTAACAGATAGAGCTGTAATGCTTAACTTCCATTTAAATATTAATAATAGAATTGTAAGAAATAATGAATATTATACTTTCAATTATTATTTAGAGTCTACTGATCCACAAGTAACAATTCCAGATAATATGACATATCATGATTACAACTTAACTAATAATAGCGTAATTTATGAAACAAATAATATCTTTAAGAATATTTATGTATATCTACCAAAGGATACATTAAATAATTCTTCTATTATTGGAATAAATGATCTTTCTAAGAGTGAAAAATATTATTTATTAGAATATGAAAATACTCTTAAAAATGATTCTTTTGGTATGGCAATAATTGATAGTAATAACTATGCTGAAGATAATAGTAACTACATATATAATTTACCAGTAAAGTTACATTATGAAATTATATATAGTCTATTTGAAAATGAAAAGACTCCAAGTGAAATTACTAATCTTCCTAAGAAACTTACTACAAGAGATCATTTTATTGCAAGCGTAAATGATGGTAATAATGAAGTAAACCGTCTATACTTTAGATGGAGATATCTTGGTGGAAAACCAGTTAATAATGATCCAGAAGAATCTGACATTGAATTTGATTACTACTTATTATCATTTACAAGAAGTAATATTTATTCTTATGAATCAAATAGTAAAGATATGATGAAATATATTACTTTACTTCTTAGAAATTATGCTATGCGTACTTTTGATAGTACTAATAATACTGGAGACTTCTCAATCAATAAAATTGAATTTGATGGAGAATATCATTGGACTTCATTAAATCTTCCTAGAGATACAACTAAACCAAAGTTGTTTAATATAATTGTAGCTAAAAAGAAAGGTGATCCACCTTCACATACTGCAGTTGGACATGACCCTTATAAAAATAACTTCTGGTTTGATGAAATAGCATTTGATGATAATTTCGTATATATGACAAGATTAAATACTGAAACTATAAGAAAAGTTAATATTCCTTATGAGAAAGTTGCAATCAGCTTTGAAGATTATATTAACTTCTTAGAGTATATGGAAGGTGCTATAATTAGAAAAACAAATAGTGCTATCGATGCTCAATTTAATATCGAATGGGCTTATCAACCATCTATTAGTTGGAATAAATCAATTAATTTTGTCATAACAACAAATACAGTCGATTTAAACGATATAAACAATTCTGAAGTACAGGCAAAAATATTAAAAAATATTCATAATAATTTCATATTTATATCTAACCATGACTATTATTATCAAAATAATATTGGATATGAAAATTCATTAATGGAAGATGGTATAATCACTAGTGAAATTAATCCATATTATAATGAAGAGTATGATTCAAATATTTACTATGATTTCATTAAATGGAAATATAATTATGATTCTTATGATCAATATGAAGACTTCTTATGGAGTTTAATATTAGACGAAGAAGATATTCATAATTATAAAGTAAACTCTAATGATGGATCTTTTGAAATGAAAGATACTAAACTTAGAGATAACTGGTGGTATAAAATTCCAAATGATACTAATTTAACTTGGTGGGAAGATCCTAATTATAGAAATTCTTGGATAAATGAGAATTATATGCCAATCAAGAATACATTATATACAGATGAAGTAAAGATATATACTGATGAAGTATATAACACTGGCTTTAATTATAATATTAATTATGATACTTTCGGACTAATCTATTTATCAGAAGATATTTCTAAAATTCTTCACTATGGTATTGAAAAACGTCTAATTACTGGAATTTATATTGACGGATTGAAATTATTCAATGAAGGTTATTATTTTAAAGATCTATTAAATAACTGTCAAGATATTTTCATTAATCCTAATAATCTTAAGAGTTATTTTGCAGATACTAAGAAATTCCCATATTTTAGTCAGTTACTTTATATGATGAATGAAGCATTAAAGCCTACATATGAATATAATGAACAATTAAAACAATACGAATTATGGGAAACTGATCCTCATGAATATATGAAACATCATGAATTTGCACCAACTAAACCTAATAAAGATGATGTACCAAAACCAGAAATCAATCTTAGAAATATTCTTTCCAATATTGAGGTAAATACTAATTTTGGCTTAGTTTCTGAGCAAGAAAAATTAGTTGCTACTATAGACGTAATAAATACTAAAGATGAAACCGCTGAAAGTGATATTACTAGATTAGTTAAATCTTTAAATGATGAAGGTGCTTACTTTATAAATCAATATTATGATGAATCAAATGATGATGATTTAGTATTAAACCAAAATAAGATTAACGATTCTGGTTATAATGTATTTACTAATAGCTTAAAACTTGTATTTACTGATCAATATATCAAGAATATAGTAAATAATAATGATAGAATAAATATTTATATTTCTTATAAAAATGATATTGGTGGTAAGTATGCAAGAAGAATAAATCCTAAATTCATTAATATTTCTATTGAAGGTCAAAATGTAAACTTAGAAATTAAAGGATTCTATCAATATGAAACAATCAGTACAATTTATATTGTGTCTGGTGATATTAATAATCACAATATGTTCTTCAAGAATATAGATAGCAGTATAGAATATATTGATTTAATGGAATTAGGAGAAATGGGTAACGGTAGACTATTTAAGTGGTTATCATATGATACAATTCTCTCTGCAGAAGATGTAGAAATTAATATGAATGGTTATATCCTTTATCCAAATATAGACTATACTGTTGTAAATGCAAATTATACACAATCTGCTAAAAATCTTATTATGTTTAGAAATATAGTTCCTTCTAATGGTGATATTAGTGTTGAACTTAATTTAAGACCAGATAGTAATGCTAAACTTGTTTATAAAACAAATCAAGCTTACTCGTTATGCTATGAAAAATATAAAGAAATACCTAGTGATAAGGATCTTAAGAAAGTTCCTATTTCAAAAACAGTAACAATGGATAATGACAGATATCAATTCTTAGTATCTACTGTTAATGGTGAAACTACTAATAAATTTGATATTTATATCAATAATATGAAAGTACCTAATAAATTCATAAGAGTAGTTAACTCAAAAACAATAGACTTGCTAGTTGACGATAAAGATTATGCTATTGATTTACATAAAACACATATTGCTAAATTTAATGAAGGACAATATGAATTAACTACTGAATATAATAAGAACGAGTCAAATGATTATAGATATTTTGATCCAATCTTTGAAAATATTCTCATAGTATTCCAAAATAAATTTAATCCATACAATTATGAAATAGAAATAGCTAATAAATATTCTGAAGAGAATTTTGTATCTTTGTTAGATAATCTATTCTTTAGATTAGAAAGAGATGATACAACTTTATCTCCTAAAGAAACAAACAGCTGCTATGTTCCTTCTAATTCTGTAAACGTTTATGATAATTTTGACTGGATATGTGAGAATAATGGTGGAACTATTAATAATATTAACAGTAATGTAAAAGTTGATCTACTGAATAATGCTGAAAATATTATTAACTGCAATATAGATAATCTAAACTTTAATATTTCATTTGATTCAGAACCATTAGACAATGATATTCTTAAAGATAATATTCTATTTGACTGTAATCCTCTTATTGGAGATACTGATAAATTACAACCTCTTATTGGAGAATTTAGATTTGAAAGCTTTGATTGGAGATACAATTATCTTAATAATATTATTGAAAAAAGTGTATTCCAAATGGATGCTATATATTCACATGAAGAACATTGTTCTGCAAGAAAAATTGTTCTTTATAGAGCTGAAAAGCTTGTATCTGATGAATCTGAACCTGTATTCAGAAAAACAGACGTAGTTTATTATATTCCAGAAGATGAATATGTTTTATCTAGATATAACAAACAATGTGAAGAACCATTCTTTGAATATCCAACTAATCCTGATGAATATATGAATAAAGATCTTGAAATTTACTTTAAACTTATTGCTTTTGATGAAGATAATATGAATATAGCTGAAAGTGAACCTCTTAAATTTAATAGTAACTTTGGTAGCGTTACAATTACAGGAGAATATGCACCTGACATTTCTCATTATGTATATGATGAAGAAAAAGTAGCTGTACTTGGTACTATTAATATTGAACCTAATGCTATAGTAAATAAAGTCGTTTTATTAAAAGCAAATCCAGTAACAGATGAGTTCAATATTGTTAAGGATACTCAAACAATTCCAGATAACTGGAGAAGAGATGGAAAAACTAATGGTAAACTTCCTATTGACGAAAGTCAAGAATTTATTATCTTTGATTTAAATCCTGCTGATTTCGATGAAAAAGGTATTAGATGTAAATTTGCTGCATTAACTAAATCTGGATATACTATTGCTGAATCAGAAGTATTCACATTTAAATTTAAATATTCTGATAAATTTATCATTGCTGATAAAGATCCAGATACTAAAACATGTTCACTAATACTTTATATTGGTGATCCAAATGCTCTAATGCCAGATGGTATAATTGATCCAGATCATCCTGAAAATGGAAACGTAATACCAATTAAGGTAAAAGATCCAATTGATACAACAGATGGAACATTATATACACCTACTGTACTTGAAAGTACTTGCTTTAACTATTCTGATATTACTAATATTGATCTTGGTAAAACTATCACTGAAATTAGATAATAAAAATCCCTTAAGACTTATAAGTCTTAAGGGATTTATTTTAATCATTTCTTACATGTATTTCAATATCTTTAGAAAAAGTACTATCTATTCCATTATCTTCAGTATATTCTATATTTGATGGCAAAGAAATACTTTCTAAGTTACTTCTTCTAAAACTATTTAGACCTAATTTAGTTACCTGATTAGGAATTGTTAAAGTTGTTAAAGTTTTGTTATTAGCAAAAGCTCCTAACATTTCTTCCCAAGGTCCAGTATTTATATCAAAATTCTTATCTGGATCATTTGCTAAATACCAAGCACACCAGTTATAAGGTTCTTCAAAATTAGCTGGCTCTAAACCTGTATTTAATATTTTTTCATTATTAACTCCTAAATACCATGAACTGAAATTATAAGGTTCTTCAAAATTAGCTACATCCATACCATTATTTATCAATGAACTCATATCATCATTATAATTCCATACGGATGCTGGATAAGGTCTTTCAAAAAGATCTAAATCAACGGCATGATTTTCTATACTATTATCTTTAAGATAATATGGAGAAGTCATTGGAATCTTATTTTCTATAAAATTGGTATCAAAGTCTTCTATTGGTTGACAATCTTTAGGTTCTATTTTAATACCGTTTCCTAAAGAATCAGTCCATAATACCCATTCTGCAATATCATCTAAATTACAATATACTAAAAAATTAGAAAACGTAAAGTTAATAGTTAGATACTGATAAACCTTCCATATCTTTACCTTATCAGTAATACATCCTAATGGTATTACTAAATAAACTTCAGATAAACCTTCCATACCAGCTGCTTCAAAAGAATAAGTATTAAAAGTTGTTCCTGCAGTACCATCCAAACTATCACTTCTACCATATACATTAGAAAAAGATGTATGTAGAGTATTACCTGGAGCTGATTTCATAATTATGATAGGAGCTCTTTTATCTCCATAACTATAAGTAAAACCAGTAGATGTATAAAATTCAAAAGATACATATAATTTATTGATTCTATTACTAGGAAGAGTCAATTTTATATAAATATTTTCATAACCACTTCCTCCAGTATAAGTAATACTACTAGTTCTATTACGATAATTAACAGAATATCTACTAGGATAGGTACTAGACCAATTTCCTATATTATCATCAAAAATAATATATCTTTTTCTATCAATTAAATCTGGATCAATTCTCTGATGTGGAGACATAATTATCACACCTCATTTCCATCAGGTATAATTTTAGACATTACTGGAAAACCTTCTTCTGTAATTTTATTTAAATCTAGTATATCATTTTTAGACATTTCGACAGTTGGAAAGTTAGTATAATAAGTGTCCTTCTTAATTCTATATTTATTTTCATCGATATAATTTATATTAATAATTCCAAGAGTTGAATCGGTTAAATAAGAATTTTTATCATCAGAAATACCACCATATAATTTATTAAATTTTAATTGAAAAAGACAATTAGTTAACATACTTTTAGCTTTACTAGAATTAGTAGTATTTCCTCCTAATCTTTGACCACCACAATGAGTGTCAATAGAATCAGAAATTCTAAATTTATCAAAAAAGCATGTAAATTTACAAAAATAGAATGATGGAAAAACGCAAGAGGTATTACTACTACCTGTTCCTTCAACATCTAAAAAATTTCCAGAATTTAAAGCTTTTATTCTAAAATTACAATTATAAAATTGATGAGGATACTGAAATAGATAAGTAGCACCTGAACCAATAGTATTAGTAAAAAAATTAAACTCTTTTGAAGTATTTATAATATTTAATGAACACCTGTTCATTCTTATATAAGAAGTTGAGCTATTTGTAGTACCATTTTCTACAATTGAATAAGAGTTACCTCCTGTTGTTAAAATTGAAAATTTACAATCATTGAATGTCATTTTAGATTTACCAAACATACTATCATCACTGCTTTGATCTGTTACTAAATGAAAGCAGTTTAAAAAATGTAATTTATTAACAATAGCTGTACCAAGATGATTATAAAAAAATATATGCCCATAAAACCAAAAATTCTTAAATACCCAATCATTACCATAAATTCTTTTCGTAACAGATGAATAATCATGATGACTATTATCACCAAATGGTAGTGGACTTACTCCATTATTTGTTAAAAAATGTTCTTCAATGGAAAAATTATTGCAATCAATTATTTTATTTTCAGCATCTGGATCTAATTCAATATAGTTTATATTTCCCCATTTTTTATAGATCCATGAAACTCCTTCGGGTAAGGTATCACCATTTAATTCATAATACCATTTATCATTTTCAGCATCATAATAATAAATTAATCCAGTTACTTCAGTTTGTGGTGAACCCCAAACATTAGTTCTTAAAGCTCTATAAAAACTATCCCAATCATCAACCACTAAATGAGAAGTTGCACTTCCGTCTCCTCTTAAAAAAGCCATAAATATCACCTCTTAAATAAATTTTTATAATGATGTGTTTCCATTAACTTGTAAAAATAATTAAAAATTCCCTTAAGGTTAAATAACCTTAAGGGAATATATTTTTTACTTTAATACTTCAGAAAATTTGATATAATCATCCTTATTATCCTTATCAGTAAGCATAACTTCCTTTACAGGAGCAAATTGCCAAGGAAGATCGACTGTTTCAATAGAATGTTCTCCCCAATAAGCTTCATTAGTTGTAGGATCAATAAAGACAGTACCATTAGTATCATAATAGCAAGTCTCAGTTTCATTAGTTTTTGTATTCTTGTATACAACCTTAATGATTCTTGTACAACGAATATTAAGATACATTTTCTCGATAGTATGATCTTCAAGTTCAATATACTTCTTAATGTTATCTGCATTTTCCATTACCTGATCAAAGGTAGCCCAGTCTTTAGAATACTCTTCCTTATCCTCAATTGGAGTAATAGGAACATTAGCTAGAATCTGAGATACCATTGTCATAGTAAGTCTAAGAGTTTCAGGAGTATGAGCCTGTGCTGAAATAAGACGTACAATCTGGCTTACATCAGTATTTACTACATCCATTTGTCTTTCAAATGAAGCTCTTTCATTTGGTGTAGCATCCTTAAGAAGCTCTTCATTAACTTCTTTAAGTCTATTAAGCTCATAATTACCAAAAAGTTCCTGATTCATAAGACGTCTATGACCTGGAAGAATAAGCTTAATATAATCAGCGGTTTTATCATTAATATAATCATAAATTCTGAGAGTAAAATCACTATCGAATTCAGTCTTTTCCTTTAGCTGATTAATTAGAGTTTCAAGTGTAGCATCATCATCGATCTTATAATCAAACTTTCCATCAATAGTTTCATAAGTCCAAAAATCATTGTACTTTTCAAAGAAGAAATATTCAGGAGTTGTCTTCTTTGGCTTTACATAAATTGCTGAAAGGTCCTTTAATGGAATCTTCTTAAGATTATCATTATACTCGTTATAAGAATCTTTTACAATATCAAACATATCAATTTACCTCCGATATATTATTTTAATATTTATTAGTTTAATATAAATTTAAATTTTAATATTTTAAATATCATTATATCCCTCAACATATAGATATAACATTACTGTTTAAAGGAGTTGAAATTATGGCAAATTTAAATATGAGTTCAGTATCAAGTGGACATTATCCTGATATGCAAACTTCAGTATCTTCAGTACCAACCAATAAAGTATTGCTAGATAATATATCCAATGTATATAATTATAAAGATATAATTCAATTTCCTATGAGTTTTTTGAGGAAATATGAAAATATTATAAAAGCTAATTTACAAGATTATAAAATTGATAAATCTAGATTTTATAGACCTGAATATGTATCATGGGATTTATACGGAACTACTGATTTATGGTATTTAATTTTATTTGTAAATGATTTAAAATCACCTATGGAATTAAACTTTACCGATATAAAAGTTCCAAATTCATTATATATAATGGAAATAATGAATAAATTAAAAACTATCGATAGAGTTAAATCAACACATAAAGATCCAATTTATATTTATCAAAGTCTTTTAAAAGATATTAATTCACCTTCTGAAAAAATTATACAAGATGAAAATATTTTTATTCCAGATCCAAGTATTATATGGGAAGATAGTATTGATGAATTTAAAGATACTTTATTTAATATAGATTTTGGTAAGATAACTAGAGATAGATATTACAATATTGATAATACTGATATTTATAAAGAATCTGCAGTAAATTTTGGTTTTATATCAAGTTTTGATACAAATAAAGTATTATCTCCTAGCGTAAATAATAAGATGCTTATATATAAATCTCTTAAATCTAACACAAAATACTATATATTTAAAAGATATGCTGGTTTAATGAATCTTACTATTAAAAGTAATGATGATTCATTTAAATATGTATATAATAAAAAGATTTTTGAAAATGAAAAAGTAGAAATGACACCAACTATATTAACTTATGATTTAAGAGAAGCTACATTAGCACCTGAATACTTGAAAGAAAATCTTATTCTCAATTATGAAGATGAAATTTATGAGCCAGAAGTTATTACTAATGCAGATGGTGAAGAATGTTATGGTATTGTGATTAATGGTGTTAAATATGAAATATTCTTTGATGGTACTGCTTATTATATAGTACTTGATGAAAATAAAAAGAAAAATGAAAAAATTATAGCATTATTAGAAAATAAAGACTATGATGCTAAAGGAAATCAATTAAATACTTATCATTCTATGAATGAAT
>DAOLQA010000031.1:1888-13131 GCA_035417885.1 bacterium | reverse complement strand
CAAAGAAATAAAGAGTTAGAAGAAGAAAATATTAAATTAAAAAATGAACTAGAAAAATATATTACTGAATTCGAACAAAAGCGGTAAGATTTATTACTGGATTAAAATATACAGAGTATAACTAAGTCTAGAGATTCTATTAAAAATGAGTCCCTAGACTTAATTTTGATTACTTTTGTTCATAGATTGTTTCATGAAAATTTTAAAAGTTGATAA
The DNA here is from genome assembly GCA_035417885.1 of bacterium. Lineage (GTDB taxonomy): Bacteria > Patescibacteriota > Patescibacteriia > JAGPKW01 > JAGPKW01 > JAGPKW01. The sequence goes on along the minus strand of DAOLQA010000031.1, from coordinate 12,915 downwards.
ATTAAAGATCAGTTAGATCAATAATAAAAATATAAATTTATAAAGTTTATAGAAATATAAAAAAGATTTGAAAATATATAATATAAGATAAATAAAGTTGAGTTTAAGAGAGTGGGTCAATACATTCTAATATATAGAAAATTGATGCTTTGCATCAATTAATCGTTGCTATAGCAACGATTCTAAATAATATTTAATATATAAAAAGATACTCTAGAATAATTAGAGTATCTTTTTTTTTATTATAATAATAGATATACAAACTGCTAAATTATGTTAGTTATATTATCTGCTACTGTTCTAATTAACTTTTCCGAATTATTCCATTCTCTATTATTATCATTAAAATCATCTGCACTTATCATACCGATTAAATTATTATCTTTATAAATAGGGCATCTTAAACTGGATTTAATTCCATTTGCTTCAAGTACTTGTAAAGAACTACCTACTTTTATCTTTTTTGTATTGAGTTTAAAAACTTTATTTGATATCATATGAGAATAAGTCTGATATGCTGATATATCTTCAAATGTAGTGTTATCCAATAATTTAAAATTACTCTCTAATTTATTTTTCATGTTTTCATCTTTATACCAAACACTTAAATTATGTATATATTTTTTACCATCTTTATCATAAATGCTGGATATATAACATCTATCTGAATTTAAAGCTTTACCTAAAAGAGGAGTTAATATTTCTAAAACATCGTCTCTACTAGTTGGAATATATTTAAAATATTCATTATATAAATTTAATATACTACCTATCATTTCAACATATGTTTCTTTGCATCTTAACATATTACTTAATTTTTCAGAATATACTTTAGGTATAGAACCCATATCTTTCATTATAGTAATGTCTTTTTGATATAGTGTAATGTAAATATCTATGTCTGATATATCATTTTCATATAAATTATCTAGACATCTATTATCATCTAAGTTAAGTAATGAACTAAAAATATTTCTTTTTGTTATTGGAACTATTTCAGAAATTATCCAACAAATTTGACCGTTCTTTTTTGTATATTGATATTCTAAAGTTGTTGGCTTTAATTCTCTTAAATTTGTTTTTAATTGTATAAGTGTATTTTCATCTATATTAGTTTCAAACAATACTGATATAGATTTATTTATTACTTCATCTGCATTATAACCAGTAATATCTTTTAATGTACTGTTAGCATATAAAATTTTAGGATACTCATCTGCTTCATTCTCATATCTTGAAACAATAATACCTTCAGATGATTTATCAACAACATTAGCTAAAACACCAATTTTTTTTATATAATTAATCATATCTGTATTATTAATTAAAGTTAATAACATAAATTTCTTATATCCTATAGTAATATAAGTAAAATCAACTCTAAAAAATAATCTACTATTATTATTATCTATCGATATTATTCTAGAATGATTTTTACTTTCACTATGTTTACATATGTTTTTAATGTCTAGATAAGTTTCAAATTTACTAAATATATTTAATCCTGATATATCTGTATTTTTTATTTTGTTTACATTAAAAAGATCTTTTAAAGGTTGATTACCATCCACTATTTTATTATTAGAAAGATTAATTATACATAAAGGTATTGGTAACTCTAACAATTTATCTAATACTATTTTATATTTATATTGATAATTTTTAATTAATGATGATAGTAAATAAATCATAGTTAGAATTAACAGAGTTAGTATAATTATATTTTCAATTTTTAAAACATCAATAAAAGCGTACATTCGAAATTAACTACCCTTCTTTAATCAATGTATTTTGTTTGCATAGTTCTTAAATAATCAGTTATTAATTGATCAATTTCAATCTTATTATTTCTTAATATAACTGATAGTATATACAATTTTTCATTGATATTTTTATTTGTTTGAATCTCTTTTAAAATGATTTCAATTACACTATTTAATTTGTTTTTTAATTCAACTGTTAATATCTCTTTATTATCATATATACTCAGAGTTTTATGCATAGTATTTAAGTAATCGTTTATATATTCTTCTAAATTATTTTTTAAATTTTCATTGGCAATATTAACATTATTTTCATTACAAATTAAAGTATAATTTAAACATTCATTAAATAAGTCATGTAATAAGGTTCTAGCTTCAGCTTTTGTTATAATTAATATTGTTGGTAGACTAGGTTTACCACTTACTTCAACTAATACTTCTTTTATTTTAATTGCTAATTCAGTATTATTTTCTTTTATTTTATTAACGCTAGCGTTAATTATATCAGTTTTTTCTATATTATTTTCTATTAACTCAATTATTTCATTGTTTTCATCTAAGGATCTTTGTATATCACTTAATTTATTCATTGTATATGTATCTGTTAATATATTAATAATGTAATTAAATAAAAATAATATTATAATTATATATGGTGTATTTGATAATTTAGCGATATCAAAACCTAATAAATTTAAACTTATAACCACTAATATTATCATCATTACTAGATAATTTTTTCCGTCAGAAATTTTTTTACCTAGTACTTTGATAAGTAGGTTCCATAAATCCATATGTAGTAGCACCTCTTCCTACTATAAATACATTATTAATTTTCTTATTAATGATATTAAATTACATGTTGACAAGATGTTTACTTTATGATATAATATATACAATGAATAGAATTAACAAATATAAGGAGTGCATCAGAATATAATGGCAAAAAATTTAAGTTCAATGTTAAAAAAAGAATATCCAGATAATATTGATAGCGAAATAATAAGTGAGGTTGAATACTTAGATACTGGTATACCAACAATGAATTATGTATTGTCGGGTAGACCTTTAACAGGTGGAATACCATTAAGTGGTAAAATGGTATGCATGTACGGCCCGGAAGGATGTTTAGATGAAAGTACTGATATTCAATATGTAATCAGAAATATTGATACTGGTAAAGAAGTTCATCATTCACATGGAACAATTAAGCATTTATACGAAAGATATAAAGGTATATGTAAAGATAAGAGATCTAATAAAATAAATAGAGATGAGGTGGAATTTTATATTAATTCTATTGACGAAGAAACTAATAGAATTATAAGACAACCTATTGCAGATGTTGTGCATAATGGGGAAAAAGAATGTTTTGAATTAATTACAGAAAATGGCAGAAAAATAACTGCTACAGGTGATCATAAATTTTATATTGGTAATAATATATATAAAGAACTAAGAGAATTGAAAGTAAATGATGTTATATATATACATAATAACACAACCGCTAAAAAAGACTCTAGTTTGCATGCAAAAAGAAATAGAGTTATTAAATATAAAGAAGTATGTGTTAAATATCTACCTAATGTTGATAGTATTAAAATTGTTAATGGTTGCGAATATAAACGTGAAAGAGAACATGTTTTAATATACGAAGCACATCTTAATAATATGAAGTATAAGGATTTTAGAGATTTGTTAAATGATGTTAGTAAGAAGGAATATATAGATACTCTAAAATTTATTGATAAAAGTAAATATGATGTACATCATCTAGATGAAGATATACGTAATAACGATATAAATAATCTAGTATTAATGAGTAGAAAGGATCATAATAGATTACACGCATTAAAAAATATTAGAAATTTATCTTATATTGCAATAGAAGATAATATAAAATCGATTACTTCTGTTGGTATTAGAAATGTGTATGATATTAAATGTTTTGAGCCATATAATAGTTACATAGCTAATGGTTTTGTAGTTCATAATTGTGGCAAGACAAGTTATGTAAATCATTTAATAGCTATAGCACAAAAGAAAGATTATGATATTGTTTATATTGATTCTGAATGTAGTGTTACTAGACCTAGACTTAAACAATTTGGAGTTAATATTGATGAATTAAATTATATAGTACCTGACAATATGGAACAAGTGTTTGACATTATCGAAAAAGTATGTAGATATAAAATTAAAGAAAACGATGATAGACATTTAATTATTATTTGGGATTCAATTGCTCAGACAGCAACATCAGATGAAATGAATCGTACAGCATTTGATAAAGAAATAGGTAGTCAATCAGCAGTATTAACTAGAGGTCTCAGAAGAATTAAACCTTATGTACATAGATGTAAAACTACTGGGTTAGTATTTATAAATCAAGCTAGAGAGAATCAAGATAGATTTGGTGATTTATATAAGATGCCAGGTGGTAAAGCGTTAATGCATAGTTGTGATATTATACTAAGAGTTAATAAGATTAAACCAAACGAAACAGAACAGGGTATTAAAATATCTACACCATCAAAGAATAGATTGTTTAACCCATTTCAGAGTACAGTTGTACAATTTAACTATGCATTAGGTTTCACAAAAGAAAATATAGTTAAATCGTTCTGTGAGTTTATAAAAGAAATAGGTATATTAGGACAATCAGGTGCTTGGTGTTTCTTACAAACAGAAGTTGATAAAATGATAGCTGATGGAATGTCAGAAGAAGATGCTAAGAAAGAAGTTAAAAAGTTTTATCTAAAAGACTTTACAACTAGACTATTAGAAGACCCAGAGTACTACGAACAAATGTTACATGATTCAGAAGAATATGTAAATAAAAATATATCAATGGTATCTAAGATAATGTTAGATAGTGAAATCAATATTGAAACCGAATTAAAAAAATTATCTGAAGTAGAGAATGAATTTAGTGATGAAGAGGATACTTTAGAAAAAGATGAAAAAGTTACAAAGAAGGTGAAATCGAAGTGAGTTTAGTATCGGTATATACTAATAGAGATATAGTAAAGAAATATTTAGATGATATTAATAATGTAACTGGATTAATTAATGAAGAAGAAAATCAATTACCCGGATTTGTTATTAGTAGTTGTGCAGTAAAGCAATATGAAATGAAACGTAATTATCTTAATATTAATATGCTTAAAAAAAGAAAATTAGCTGATAATATATCTGGTTATGAATTATTGGATAATTTATATCAACATATATATATGCATAATCATATTGGTATGGAAGATGAATTGTATGAAGTATTAGATGCTTATAAAAAATATGAAAATTTGTCATTAAATACTGATGATGAAAAAATAATGATGACTAAACTATTGATATTAGAAGAATGGATAGATGCTTATCATTTCATAACTGAATTAACTAGTACTTTAAAAGAACATTTTATGATGACTTTACAGCCAGATAAAATTAAGTCTACTAAAGAATTATTAGAATATTATTTTACAGAAGAAAATGATTTTTCTGATGGAGTTAAATATTTAGTACAAGCTGAAGGTTGGCATATTGCAGAAGAAATAAATTCTTATCTACCAAGTATATTCCCACAATTTATAGATATACGTACTTATGAACATAAAGATTTTGCAGAATCTGGGAAACAAGCAATGAGAACATTACAGAGATTGAATAGAGAATTTATAAGAGAGACTAATTTTAAAGACTGGAAACAATATCCAAATAATTATTTTGACCCAATTAAATTTGCAAATCTGTCTAATATTAACAGAGATATGTACTATTATTGTGTACAGGGTATAAGTTATAATTTAGGTGCTTTAAGTGATTTGCTTGACAAGAAATTAAATGAAAATAATAGTGATGATGTATATAAATTTATATATGCTGTTTATAATCAAAAAAGAAAATTAAATATAGATAGACAATTAAATGACCCTAGATATAAACTTAATAATAATGGTAATATCGTAGGTGATAGAATTTAAAAAAGTGGTGATATAATTGGAAAACAAGCATGGCTATAAATATGTTTTAGATGGTAAAGATACTAGACCTGATGATGATTATGACAAAGAACAATTAAAAAGAGGTATTGAAGTAGAGAAAGAACATACTTTAAATGAAGTTATATCTAAGATAATTGCTAAGGATCATCTAGATGAGTTTCCTAATTATTATACAGGATTAGATGTGATGGAAGCTGAATTGGAAAAATCTGGAGAAGATTTTAAGCCTGACGATTTAGATAAATTATTAACAAATAATGAAAAAGAACATGTTTTAATTGTCAAATATAGAACTTTTGAAAAAGATATGAAAAAAGATCCATTAGTTAAATTAATAGCTGGTGTTGGCAAACTTGGCAATGGCGGGCATTCGTATGAGATAGTTCTTGACCCTGACGCCGACCCCACATATACAATTAAATGTGGTTGGGATGGAGACGGTTCAGACCATATTTTTGAAATTACTCGTGATGATGAAACTTTAGAACCAAGTGAATTTGAAACTTTATTTGATTAATTTAATGTGAACTTAATGTGAACTTAATAAATAACTGTAGACTTAATGTTTACAGTTATTTTTTTATTGTTTTTTGGACCCAATAATCATCATAAATTATAAGTTAATTATAAGGAGTGATTGTTATGATAAGATGTTGTAGTGAATGCGGTAAAAAAATAAATAACAATAATATTAGTGGGTTATGTAGAGATTGCTTAAATAAACGTAAACAAATAAAAACATGTAAAATATGTGGCGTTACTTTAAATAGAAGAAACAAATCCGGCTTTTGTATTAAACATTATGATAAATCTGGGGATAAAAATCCTTTTTATAAAAAACATCATTCAGAAGAAACAAAAAAAATTCTAGAGAAAAAATGTAAAGAAGCCACTATAAAAATGTGGAAAAATGATGAATATAGAAATAAAGTAATTAAAGAAATGTCTAAACCCAGAGATGAAAAATTTAAAAAAGAGCAATCAAAAAGAATAAAACAATGGTACAAAGATAATCCGATTCAAAGAGAAATAAGAAGTATATATATGAAAGAATATTGGCAAAATGAAACAATTGCATGCAATTTGAAAGATTTTTATTATAATAAAAGTAAAAATGAAATTGAAATTTTTAATATATTATGTAACGAATTTGGTTGTGATTCAGTGAACAACGATGCTATTTTATATTTAGATAAAAATAAAAAGAAATGGCTTATTCCTGATATAAATATATTTAATAGTATTATAATAGAATATTATGGTGATTATTGGCATTGTAATCCTCTAAGATATGAATCTACATTTATAAACGAAAAAAATAAATTAATGGCTATAGATATTTGGAATTATGATAAAAAAAGAGTTAATTTATTTAAAAAATTAAATTATGATGTTATAATTATTTGGGAATTAGCATATAAAAAATATAAAGATGATATTATTAATAATATTGTTTATGAATTAAAACAGAAAGATTTTAAAAATTTAACTACTATATATAATTTAGATAAATATGAAAAATAATATATAGTCAATATTATCAAGCCTGTATACAATTTTAAGTCAAATGGTTAACATCTATATATAAATGTATACATATAGCTAGTTGACACCTGACTAGCTATATGTTATAATATACTCATATCAGATAAATAACAGGTGGTTACTGGAATGAAAAAAAGTACAAAAATTAAAAAAGAAATAACTAGAATACATGATTGGTTTGCTGGAGAATCTGAAGGCGTACCAGTTGAATTCAAGTTTACTTATAGTTGGAATCTGAATAAACAAGTTATAGTAAGGTCTGATACGTATTCAAAAAGTATGAGTTTATCTGAATTTAAAAATGTAGTACATCCTCATAAAATTGATTGTAAGTTCATTTCAGTAATGTAGGTGATAAAAATGTTTAGTTATGTTATAACAGCTTTAGTTACAATAATTATAATTGTCGTAATTGCGGTAATTTATGCATGTAGAGTATTAGATGATATTTTTAAAGGACTTTAAATGAAAAGGTGAAAATATGGAAAAAGATAAAAAAACTAAAATAAAGACAGTTAAAAAAGTAACTAAGAAACAAAAAAAGATAGAAATTAAACCTACTACGAAACTAGTGATAATGAAGAAATGTACTGATTGTATTAAAAATTGTAAAATTGAATCATTGCCGCATGCTGAGTTGATAGCATGTCCTGATTATAAGTCTACATCTAAATCTTAATTAGTATACATCTTTTTTTATTTCCATACTTTCAGCCTACTTGTGTTTATCTCTAAGTTGTGATATAATATATATAGTTGATAGACAAAACAACTTTCGGAGGGTAAAACTAATGGCTAGAACTAAGGAAACTATAGTTACTGTTGACAACAAAATAGTTAAGGATAGTTCAATTACTAAGATATTTAATACAGTAAGTAAAGAACTTATTAAAATTGGCGTACCTATTCCTGTCAAAGATATCAAAAAAGTTGGGGAACTAAAGACCAGGTCTAAAAGAGTACGGGGTGTTACTTATACTTTTAAAAGAATTGCATATAATAACATTGATAAAACTAATTATATAGGCATTAACAAAAAACTAATTGGTGAAGATTTTGAAATAGAAAAGACTATGGCTCACGAACTTATACACACGATCCCAGGGTGTAGTAATCATGGTCCTAACTTCAAGAGATATGCCGAACTAATCAATAGACATTATCCTGAATATAATGTATCTACTTATTACACTCCTGATTCAGATGAAATAGAAAATATAGCTAATATAAAAAAGCCTAAATATGTAGTTACATGTGAAAATTGTGGAGTTAAGACTTATTTTTATCGTAAATGCAAAACACTTGATATTCTTTCAAGATGTACATGTAAGAAATGTAAAAATTCAAATTTTAAAGTGGAAAGTTTGGTTTAATTAACAATGAACTTGAATTTTAAATTAAATGATAAAGAATATAAAGTGGAAGCTAATTTTATAAATAATTCTAACAATTTTGTTTATTTAAAAGAAAATGAATTAATTACAATTGTAAAACATTTTCATAATAAAAATGAATATGATTTAAATGATTTTAGTTATATGAATATTACTGATGATTTTAATAATATTTATTTTGTTAATAATATTAATAGCGGCAATCTATATTTGAGATATATGGAAACAGAGAACAAAACAGAAAAAAAGAAAAACAACAAGAAGAAAAAGAAGTGATATTATATGAAAAAAGAATATAATCTGCCACTTATATTGTCAATAGGATTTATTATTGCTGTAATAATGTCTTTTTTTAAAATTTTAGGATATATAAATTGTTCATGTATACTGGTATTAGCACCTTATTGGTTACCTATGTTAATTTTTATGTTCATAGTGATATATTGTTTATTAGATGATAAAATTAATTCGTGGTTAGTTAGGAGAAATGTGAAATGAGAAAACTTGCTAGTATACAAGAAATAATAGATATTAAACCAATTGAAAATGCTGATGCAATAGAACTAGCTATTATTAATGGTTGGCAGTGTGTTGTAGCTAAGAAAGATAATTTTAAAGTTGGGGATAAGGTTATATATTGTGAAATAGATAGTATACTTCCCCCAGCACCAGAGTTTGAATTTCTTAAAGATAGAAAATATAGAGTTAAAACAATTAAGTTGCGTGGTCAAATAAGTCAAGGACTAGTATTGCCACTTAGTTATCTTCCTAAAGGTAATTATAATATTGATGATGATGTTACTGAAATTATTGGTATTACTAAATATGAACCAGATGAAAATAATGACGCTAATAAAAAAGTAATTACTAATAAGAAATGGGTTAAAAAATATATACCTGATGTTGTACTTAGTTTTATGTTTAGTCATTTTCCTAAACTATCTAAGAAACTATTTACTAATACTGTAATTAAAAAAGGTTTTCCTGATTTTATTAATAAGACAGACGAAGAACGTATACAAAATCTTAAAAATCTAATTAACGAAGTTGCTGGTATGAAATTTGTTGGTACTGAAAAGATAGACGGGTCTTCTGAAACAATATATCTTAAAGACAATAAATTTTACGTTTGTTCAAGAAATAACCAGCTTGATAAAGATGACGGTAGCAAATATTGGCAAGTAGTTAAAGAGCAACAAATAGAAGAAAAAATGAGAGATTATTTTAAAAACAGAAACATAGCACTACAAGGTGAACTGTGTGGTGAAGGTATTCAAGGTAATAAATATAAGATAAAAGGTATAGATATTTATATATTTGATATTTTTGATATAGATAAACAAGAATATTATAATCAATATGAAGTAGAAAGAATTACTAAAGAAATAGGTTTGAAATCTGTACCAATTATCTATAGAGATTTTGTATTACCCAATGATATTAATGAAATACTTAAACTAGCAGAAGGTAAAAGTGTAGTCAACAACAGTAATATTGAACGTGAAGGAATAGTGTGGAGACTTGCTAAACCAGAAAATAATAAAGTTAGAATAAGTTTTAAATCAATATCTAATAAGTTTCTCTTAAAAAATGAATAAAAGTTCAATAAAAAGATGTAGACAATAAGTTTACATCTTTTTTTTATTGTTACAAATAAAAGACTTGTATTTATCTCTAAGTTGTGATATAATATATATAGTGAGTGAGACACAACAGATACAACATAAAAATCAGGGGGAATAAAAATGACTAAAATGACAGGCGAAGAAATGGCAAAAAGTTTTTCAGATTTTGTAAATAGTTTTGATACTAGTAGACATAAGGAATTTGCTGAAAAGCTTTGTTATAATACACATAGAACACTTCAGCAGAGTTCTATGGCAGTAATGATGGAGTGTATGAAGCTTTGGGCTGAAATGTACGATAAAGGTTGGTATGACCTGAGAAATGAACAGACTTGTAAACTTGCAAAAAAGATTGTCGATGAGTTCAAAGATGAAATTTATATGCCATTTATTTAAAACAATTTAAAGGAGATTAAAATAATGGAAATTCAAGTTTTGATTAAAAATAACACTAATGATGAGGAACGTTGGGTAAGTGTTAATTTGTTCAGAGAAGATTTTGAGATATTAAAGGAAATTGGTATCACTGAAGAAGATATCGAAGATGTTAATTATACTATTTTAAAAGCTGATTTTGATACAATAAAAGTAGATTTTTTTGATGAAGATGATACAATAGAAGATTATGTAGAACTACAGGATGCTTATAATCTTATGCATGGCTATGAACAGGAAGTATTAGATTCTATACTTGAA
>DAOLQA010000031.1:0-1788 GCA_035417885.1 bacterium | reverse complement strand
GCAAAGTATGGTATGTTTGTAACAGATAGTTGGTCAGGTCCTGATAGGTCAAAGCTAAATTTTGATGTAATGGAACGCAAACTTTCTTTTGATGGCATTGAAATACCAGACAAGAAAGCATTGTTCAGAGAAGATAATTCCGGTAAACCCGTGTATCTTGCTACAGTTTCCAGTTCATATCCTGTGATTAAGCATAGTGATATTGTTCAGAAGATAGAAGAAGGAATGTCTTTCAAGAATACTGACATTCAGACTATACTTTCAAAAGATGGTTCCCTAATGACACGTCTGTATACTATTAAAGATTATAGTGTTGAAGTAAGACCAGGCGATGAAATTTCACCTATGATACGTATAGTCAACAGCTATGATGGAAGTCAGGCAGTAGGATTTTATATTGATGCTGTTAGACTTGTTTGTACTAATGGAATGATTGCTACTAGACAGTTTATGTCAATGTCTTATAAACACTTTGGTAGTAAGTTTAATCTTAATGAATTTAGTCATAATGCCCATGAACTTATTAAGGGATTTCGTAGCTACTCTCTTAATTGGAGAAATTGGACAAATGAGACCGTAACAGAAGATAGAGTTGAACTCTTGTTGAATTATATTCCTAAAAGAGTTAGTAAAATGATTGCTAACAGACTTGATAATAACTTTGATTATACTAAGTGGGGATTTTATAACGCTTGTACTGAAGCTATTACTCATGATTATACTCCTACTAGAGCTATTAACGCTGATACAAAGAAGATAGATTTGGGTGCTGGCATTACCAAGATGTTTGCTACAAAGTTTTACTGGGAATCTAGTATTGATGACCTTGTATCTGACCTAAAGAAAAAGAATAAGCTTAAAGTAACAGAAGATGATGAAGTAATGGATGTAGAATTTGCAGTAAATTAGAACTTTGTTAAAGTGACTGGGTTTATTTGATTTAATTATATTTCATTTAAACCCAGTTATTAATATAAGTTAATTAATATATAGCAGAGGATTTTAAAATGAAAAATATACCTTTATGGGTTTTGTTGTTGATAGTATTAGTTTTGTATATTTGGTGCATGATAAAGTAAAAAAGGGGAATTAAAATGTCACAGTATTATATTAATATAAAATGTGTGTCTTGTGGTACTATGTATAAAATTAAGTTTACAGAGGAACAATATCAGAGACTTGTACAGTGGAAAGCTGGTAAGATGCATATACAAGAAGCTCTACCAGAATTTTCCGCTGATGATAGAGAACTTCTGTTGTCTAGTATATGTGGTACATGTTACGATAAAATGTTTAAAGATTAGTGAATTTAAATATAGAAGAATATAAACAATATCAAGAATGGTTAAGAAATCCCTGTCTTATTAATTTAAGTAACATATTTCCTAATCTTCTTGATGTTGATATAGAACTATTACAGTATGGTTGCTGTAAGAAGTGTTATAAATCAATTATGAAAAAGAGTGATTAATATGTTGGATATTGAAGATATTGTTGTGTCTGATAGTGAAATTAAAGCTTTAGCTAAACTTAGTCATAAAACAAATGCAGAAATAATTGAAAATAAAGTGTCAGGTAGATTTATGATGTATCTTAAATTTGATAAAGATGATGAACAGACTATTATATCATCTGACAACTATGAAAAATATAAAGAACTTAGTAATGATTTTTTTAAGAAATTTATTAAATATGGCGGAAATATTGATTTAGCTGATGTTTTTGTTGATGATTAATTAATATTAGTATTAAAAAAATCAAATTAATATGAGATTACAATTATTTTTT
>DAOLQA010000030.1:9611-13395 GCA_035417885.1 bacterium | reverse complement strand
TGTTCACTAATGTAAGATTTACTAATAGTATCAACATATTCACCAGTAACCATTTGATGACATGTCGGACACTTAACACCACTAAGTTTACTAAATCTATTTATTTCTTTTTCTATCTTATCTAAATTATTTCTAGCTATCAATATCAGTTCATGCTTACTATTATATTCATTTGTTAATGAATCTAACTCATCTTTTTTTGTATTAATTAAATCTTTATATTCACCAACATCTGATACTTCAACACTTTCAGCTTCTTTTAATTTTTCATTTAAATCATCTAACTTTTTATTTAAATAGTCAATATATTCATCTTTGTTATCTTCAACTATAGAAATAATTTCTTCTGTATTTTTCTTACTCATATAAAGCTTTTCTAACATTCTTTCATTAGATGTTTTAAAATTCTTAGCTTTTTCATAGTAGTCATCAATCAAAGTAAGATCTACCATATTTTTAAAGAAATCTAATCTCTGACCATAATTCATAGCTAACAGATTTATGTTATCATGATAATAGACTACCACTTGTGAAAATACTTCTGGTGTAAGATTAATAAACATTTTAATATCTTTATCAGATAACCTTTTAGTTCTCTTTGTTTTCGTTTCACCGTCTATATTAACATCAACACTACTGGAACCTTTAATCGATTTATTACGTTCAATAATAAGATTAGATTGATTGTTATCTTCATCATTAATTAAATAAGTAATGATATTTGACATCTTACTGCTACCATTACGTATCATTTCATTTAATTTAACCTTCTGTTTATTACCTCTTAACCCTCTACCAAATATATTATACATGACAGATTCACCAATTAGTGTACTTTTTCCGCTACCATTACTGGAAGATTCGTTTTCCACATCACTATCATAATTAATACCATCAATAATATATATAGTAGGTTTTTCATTTATATCATTTGTTAATTCTATAGTATCACTTTTAAATGACATAAAATTATTTAATTCTATTTTAGATAATCTCATTCTATTTTCCTTTATCTTTATTTGATGAAGTATTCTGTCTTAAATTACAATAGTCAACCCAATCTTTTAGTGTTATAATTAATCCAAAACCTTCATATGTTTTTTTGTTAACTATCATAATAGCTAGTGATACTAACATTAAAGCTATTCTTAATCTTATTTTATCTAACGTGTGATGAGAAAACTTACTACCTTTAGGTTGTAAGATGATAATCACCCTTTCATTAAAAATATCTATACAATTATAAAGTTAATATTATGTTACAACATAATTATATCATAGGTGAATAAATTTGTCAAATAATAAAAATTTTTATGTTTTGAATTATAAATTTAGACTTTACCCAACTAAATCACAAGAATCTAAACTTCGTGAAACAATATGGGTGTGTAAAAATGCTTATAATTTAATAGTGGAACATAAAAATAAAATTTATTCAGAAAATAAAAAATATGTTTCAGTTTTTGATTCAAATAAATATTTACAAGAACTTCAAAAAACAGAAGAACATAAATATTTAAATTTAGTTCATAGTCAAGTATTACAAAATGTTTCAAACCGTGTAGATGTTGCATATCAAAGATTGTTTAATAAATTAAGTTCGTTTCCTAGATTTAAAAGTTTTAAAAAATATAAATCATTTACTTTTCCACAATCAGGTTTTAAAATTAAAGATAAACATTTAAAATTATCTAAAATTGGTTTAGTGAAAATTAAATTACATAGAGAAATTGTAGGAAAAATAAAAAACTGTACTATTAAAAGAAATTCACAAAATCAATGGTTTGCTGTATTTTCAGTTGAACAAACACCGGAACAATATTTTAAATCACCACAAAATACAAATAACGCAGTAGGAATTGATATTGGTTTACTTAATTTTTTAACTTTATCAGATGGTATAGTTATATCTAACCCTAAATTTTTAAGTAAATCAGAACGTAAACTTAAAAAATTACAACGTATTGCGTCTAGACGTTTACAACCAAGTTTAGATTCTAAAAAACCAAAATCGAATCGTTGTAAAAAAGCATTAGCTAAAGTTTCTAAATTACATAATAAAATTGTAAACCAAAGACTTGATTTTCAGTTTAAAGTAGCTAACATGTTAGTCAATAATTATGACTTAATAGCTATGGAAGATTTAAATGTTGGGTTTATGTTGAAAAACAGACATTTAAGTAAATCTTGTCAACAAACAGCTATTGGTCAATTTATGAATATTTTAAAATTTAAGTCTCAACAATATCAAGGTTTAATGGGTTTAGTTGATTCTAAAAATACATCACAACAATGTTCTAAATGTGGTGCTATTGTTAAAAAACCTTTAAGTACAAGAATACATAAATGTACTTGTGGTTGTAAACTTGATAGAGATTTAAATGCTAGCATTAATATTCTAACAAAAGTTCCAAAACAATTATTAATTAACAAAAATATATATTTAAAAACAGATTTTGTACCCAAGGAACTTGGGGAATTTACGCCCATGGAGATTAGTCCTCTGGATTTAATTGAAAAACTTAATGTTTTTCTGTTAGATTTAAGACAGATCGGTGAAGTGGGAAGCTCATTTCACTTTAGTGAATGAGTAGTTCACCTAACATAATTACATCCTCTAATCATGATAATTAAATATTTTAAGTATATCTACAGCATTTTGTTTATTAACAGGCTCTTTAAATTGTAAAGCATAGTCTACTAATTTTTCTTTTGTAATTAAATTATTGTTAATCATTGATTCAAATTCTTTAAAAGCATCAGCTGATATATTAGATGATTTCAATCCGGAATCATCAATCATAGACTTTTGAAAATTAACTGATTTAAAAAAATGTTTTAGTTTTGATATATCTCTTGTTTCTTGACTATTGCTATATATATACTGTATCTTAGTTCTACTTAATTTTTCTTCAGTACTTTCGGTACAATAATCAGAAAAAATATCAAAATTTCTAAACACTTTATAAATGTAAGTGTGCGGATTATCAATATATCTCATTGACATATCATCAAAATCCATCATATAAATACCTTTATTTTCTCCAGTATTTCTGAAGTCAACATTTCTACAACTACCAATATATTTAACTAATTTATCTCTAACTTTAATCTCTTGTGGATCGTGTATATGACCTAACAATACTAAATCATATTTATATTTGTCAATTAATTCTTCTGGTGTTGGAATATTTTCTGATACATCACAATCATCTTTAAGTATCATATTATATCCATGTTTTGTATCAAAATGCCCCATAGCTATTCTAGTTGTACCAATTGCAAACTTATTTTTTATACTATCCAAACTTTCAATTATATTAGTTGAATATGGAATAAAAGCTATTTCAATATTTGTATTATCTAAATGAACTACTGATGGTCTATCAAATACCATAACATTAGGATAATAACTAAATGTAGATAATAACGAACTTCTTATATTTAATGTAGAATCACCTATTTTAATATTGTTAGCTTTATTATCGACATCATCATGATTACCAACAATAAATATTAAACTAGTTTCTAACGACATGTCATATATTATTTTAGATATAATAGAAATAACAGGAGTAGTAATACTATAAGGTGAATCAAATATATCACCGAAAAATATAGTATAATCTGGCTTTTCTATTTCTATTGTATTTTTAATTAAACTAAAAGTATTAAAAATTTCTTGAAATGTATCACTATTTGAAATTGAACTCTTACTATTTGGTATATGTAAATCTCCAACTAATAAAGCTTTTGACATTAATTATCCACCTTTAGAACGTAA
>DAOLQA010000030.1:5481-9511 GCA_035417885.1 bacterium | reverse complement strand
GCATTTATTCTTTTCTCTAATTGCATAAACACTAAAGATGATTTACTATTCTTATTTAATATTTTTTGATACTCAATATTATCCACATTATCCTTATATCTTTCTAACTTTAACATTTTTATAAATTCTTTTCTGTTAAACTTCACATTATTTTTAATACTTCTTTTAATAGCATTTTGAATATTATAAATATAAGGTGTTTCAACCATGGACAAATCTATCATTGATTGATTAGTTTTAATTATCTTCTTACTGTCAGTAAATGTTTGCTGACAATTAATAAGAAACTTTAAATCTTTTTTATCTAATTCTATATCTTTATTATTAATTAATTCTGTAATCATATCTATAAGCATTTCAATATTTTCTGGTACTAAAACATCTTCATAATAGTTATATATAATATCAAAAAGTTTGCTTACTTTTCCCCAACCAAAATTTTGTACTCCTTTAATATTATCAGAAGGGTCTCCTGTGATAGACTTTGCTAGAGCGTAATTTTTTGAATTAAAATATTTCTCATCAAATTTCTTATACTTAACATACCAATTATTAATGTTAATATCATTCTTGTACCAATCATAAATGTTAACATTTTTATCTAATAATTGAATAAAATCCGAGTCAGAACTAGCAATAGTAATATGAATTTTATTATCCAATTTTTTAATATAATCAGTAAGACAATATATAATCATATCTGCTTCAGTATCTTTAATGTCAATAAAAGGAAAAGGTAGTGTCAGCATCATGTTTTTTATATACTCAACATAACTCTTTTCTTTTTCTTCATCTGTCATTGACTTACTTCTTTTTCTATTAGCTTTATATGTACCTGAAGATAATGCTATTGCTCTTTTATTTCTACCACTATCAGAACAAATAAACACAACATCAGGTTTTAATATGTTAACAGTATCACATATTCTATTAAGTATATTAAATGTTAACTTATCTATTAATTCTCCTTCACTATACTTAGTTATATCATATGCATAAGTATATCTTTTTAATATATTGAAAAAATCTAATATTAAAACTTTCACATAATTAACTCCTTAAAAGATAATCTACACTAATTAACTTACATCATTAATGTAGATTATCACTTAATAATTTATATTAATCTTTCTGAGCAGGCACACTTATTGTTGATGTTATACCGTCTTTTTCAGAAGTTATTGTAAACGATACTACTGGATTACTGATAAGAGTACTAATATCATAATCTTTAAACTTTAAAATTTTACTCATAACATCAATTAGATTATAATCATATTTAGTGTCAATCTTTATTTTATCATCTAATACTGAAGTAAAAGTATATTCAAAATTATTCTTGATATAATCTTCTGAATACACAACTAGTCTGTCTTTATTGGTCTTAACATTAAATCTTAAATCTTCTGTTTTATTTGGAGTGAGTATACTTGAACTATCAATAAAATCTTTCATTTCCTCTTTATCTAAATCAAGTATAATGTAACCATCATTTTTAAGACCAACATTATTACTGACTACAGCATCATACATATCTACATTAGTCTCAGGAAGTTCATATATATCCTTTTCTAATAGCTGATATAACTGTATAGACATTTTTTTATTTTTAGTCTGAACCAATATTCTAGTCTTATTTATCTGAATCGAATCATATACAGGGTTAAATAATGTACTCAATACTGCTCTATTTGTCTGTAGTCTGATAATCATCATTGAACTAGGTTCTAATTCTTTAATATCATCCAATTCTACATTACCATAAAAAGATATATCACCATTAATATCAGTTGAATCTATTCTAGCGAAACAATTACCATTTTCATATTTACCTATTTTAAGTGGAACATGTGAAAAAGTATCTGGTATAATACTAAAAAGCTTTTTTAATCTGTTAATATTTGTGTTTGTAATAGTTATATTCATATATTTTCATTTCTCCTTTATTATTTCAATATATCTTTAATGTTAAATACACAACTCAAAAAGACTAGATCTCGGTCAAACACAATTTTATTTTTATAGCTATGGTCGGCTATTACTATTACTGCATCGGAACTATTATACTTTTCAATACAATAATCCTTCATAGCGACATAAATATCTTCATCAAACACCATTTTCTTAGTTAGTTCAGATATTCTTTTAACATCTTTAGTACTAAATATAGCATCAAAAAACTTATCGTACTTCTCGTTATTACTGCTATTAATCAAATCAGCTTTCAGTACATCAGAACATTTTGAATTTTTTTGAGTTTCATTAATAATTTTTCTAATATCCGGAGCATAATTTTTGATTATTACAGCAATATAATCATCATCATATTTTATATTTTCATTGTCAAGAATATTAACTAATAATTCAGCTATATCAAGAGAATCTGGTATCAATTCAAATTCAGCACATCTTGATCTAATAGGAGCAATTATTTTATTAATATAATTACAAGTCAAAATAAATCTACAATTATCAGAAGCGGTTTCCATAAGTTCACGCAATGAATCTTGTGCTACAGGTAAAAGACCATCAGCTTCATTAAGAATTATAATTTTTTTCTTATTCATAAAAGACGCTGTATTAGCAAAGTTCTGTACCTTATCACGAATAGTGTCAATACCTCTTTCTTCAGAAGCATTAATTGTTAAATAATTACAATCCATATTATTAACAATTACATTTACAATACTATTCTTACCAGTACCAGCCCTTCCATACAGCAACATATTTGGAATGTCATATTTCTCAATACAATCGGAAATAAATTTCTTTATTTCAGCACTACATATCAAACTCTCTATACTTTTAGGTCTATACTTTTCAACCCATAAAGAATGTAGAGCATTACTAATTTCTACAGGTGTGGAATTAATCTCTTTTATTTTTGCCATTTAAATACTCCTTCATTTAATATTTCAAGTTTAGTTAATTATATCATATATATTACTATTTGTCAACAGATAAAAAAAAAGAGGACCTAACTAGTCCTCTTAGCATGATTATATTTAAATATATTTAACATCGAGTGAAACGAAGATGCATGATGCGAAGCATCATCTTATAAAATTCGGAATGTATTGACCCACTCTCTTAATCTCAACTTTATTTATCTTATATTCTATAACAATCATATTATCTATTACAGAATCTTTAATTTCAAATCTTTTAATTATATCTAAAAGATCTAACTGATCTTTTAATTTACCTTTTTATATAAATTTCGGTGAACAATCTATGAACAAAAGTAATCAAAATTGGGTCCCTAGACTCATTTTTATTTAAATAATTCACTGAATAATCTTGAATTCTTATTATCCCAGAGATAGTCTATTCTTATGAATATTGCTTCATTACTAAACCATAATTCTCTCTGTTTATTTATTGGTATACTATAACTTTCTATAAACTCAGTTCTAAACTCATTTTTTTCAGGGTTGAGAATATCATCTAAACATGATATAATAGTCTCAGTATTGTTATAAACATTTCTGACTATATATTCAAATATATTAGCATTATACATATCAGCGTGAAAATACTCTATTAAATCATTTACTTTATTTTCAGTAAGTTTTTTAATATTAGATTCAGTTTTAACTATATATCGATAAACTTCTTTGTTATCTTCATATTTAAATATATAGTCATGAACATCAGCTAGAGTATCATTGATAATAGAAAAGAATTTAGATATATCAATATTAAAATACAACATTCTTTCTATATCGGAATGTTCTGTAAAGGATCTCCACATATCCCATTTAGGGCATATACCTAATTTAGTCCCATTAATTGGTAATACTAGATTTACAACATCGCTCCAATGAGAAGCATATGCATAAGAACTTGTGCAAATAAAACTTTGATTTCTTTTGGGATAATGTTTCCAACTATTTAAAATATTAGATAATAAACGATTATAATAATTATATGAATTATTTAGTGATATTCTAATTCCAGGTTTTCTATTGACAATATTATCATCAATAACATCACCTCTAAAAATAAAATATCCCTTTTTGGCTCTATC
>DAOLQA010000030.1:0-5381 GCA_035417885.1 bacterium | reverse complement strand
ATGATTAATAAACAGTTCTATGGTAATTATCATGTTAAAAATAATAGAATGGATGCAACTTCTGATTGCATGCAAGCTATATTATCTTCCTTAGATAGATATAATCCAGATAAAGGTAGACTATTTGCATATACTAATCGAATAGTTAAAAATACTTTAATGAGTTTCTACAGAAAAAGTAGAAAGATTAGAGATAACGAAATGAATTATAATGAGATGACAAGAAACATTGAGGAAAACGAACTAGATGATGATATAGCTTTAAAATTAAGTATGAAAAATCAACATAATAATGATTTAACAGTTGAGAATACTTCTTTAAGTAACTGTACCTGTAAGAATGTAGTATTAGATATAGATACCAGTGTATATATTATTTATAAATATGTTAATTATTTACAGACAGCAACACAGTTTTATCTAGATCATTCTGATATATACAAACAATTGATAGATGGTTTAGTCTATGATACCACTGTTAATTTTGAATTTGAAAATTATATTGATTCTATAATAATGAATAAATATGATATTTATAATAATATACTTGACAATTTGAATAACTCGTTGTATAATATTATAGAGTGGTTGAAAGAAAATTATTCTGAATCTATCTATGTAGAACCAGAATCTTATGATGGTGAGATTTCCAATAGAGCATTAGGTTATATAAGAAATTTTGTAAAGAAACAATTAAAAAATGACATAACTAAAAAATATGATGTTCATGAATTAATTCAATTTCTACAATATATAGTGTACAAAAGGTATGCTGAACATGGCGAAGATTAATTTACCTAATTCAAATAAAAATACATGCACTAAATTAGATTTAATTAGTAATGTAATAGATCAGTATAATAAAATTTTGTATCGATATACTGGCGATTTCAAAGGTAGAATAGCAACTCCTAAATTAGATAAAATTCCCAGAAAATATCTGTCTATTCATGAATATATTAATAGTAAACCAGAATGGAAAAATATAATGAAATTTTTATCTGAATCTGGTATAGATAATGTCTATGATTATATTGATATAATGATTAGAAATTGGAACATAACTAAAGCTAATATGAATCTTAAAATGAATAAACCAACAGCTAATATTATATTTTCTTTGAAGATGACATATTTATATGAAAAATATTTAAAAATGGAAGCTAATAAAGAAGATATGACTAAACATTTAGCTATAAAAAATAACGATGGCTTCTATAGATTAACTCCAAATAAACAAAGTAATATTAATAGTTTAATTAGACTTAAAAAAATAAATTCTGAATTAAGTTATCATGATATTGTTGATATATTTAAAGCTGAATTTGAGATTGATTTTATTAATAAGATTAAATCAACTCCTTTAAATGAAATAACAGAAGAAACATTAGTTAGCATGTTTACATATGAAAAATAGAGGTGTAATCTTATAATGTCAGAAGTAGCAGGATGGAATTCCGATACATTTTCATTTGATATTGAATTTCAAAAACAGATAATTATAACAATGATACAGGAACCAAAAGTATTTGAAAGAATAGGATTGAATGTTAATCCTAATTTTTTTGAATTAAGAGAGTATAATATAATATATAAAAATTTAATCAACTTTTATAATGAATATAAAGGTACTCCAACAAAAGAAGTGTTGTATGATTTAATCAGTTCTAGCAGTTACAAATCAGACACACTTAAAGAAACGTTAGATGAGATATATACAGATAAAAAATTACTTACATCTACGGTTAAATATATTGAAGAAAATGTAAAGAATTTTGTTTCATGTCAAGCTTTAAAAGAAGCTATATCTGATTCTATAGATGATTTAGGTGATATAAATAAACACTCTAATGTTAAAGCCAGAGTTGAGAAAGCATTACTTGTTGGTGCATCACTAGAAGATTATGGTACCGATGTATATGATTTTGATGAAGTAGACAGCAGATGGACTCGTAGAGCAGAGAATAACGAAATAAAGAGACTACCATCAGGTTGGGCTGAGTTTGATAAAATATTTGGTGGTTTTGGTAATGGTGAATTGTTTACATTTATGGGTCCTGCTCATTCTGGTAAATCAATGTATCTTGTGAATGTAGGTGCTAACTTAATACTACAAAAGTATAATGTAGTTCATATATCACTTGAAATGTCAGAAGAAATTACAACACAAAGATATGATATGAGATTACTTGGTTGTACTAAGGATGAATTTAAAACTTCTCAAACAATTGAAAATCTTAAAAATCTATTGGATAAGCATATTGGTAGAGTAATAGTAAAGAGATATCCTTCAAGTTCCTGTACTGCAACAGATATAGGAACATATCTAAAGAGAGTAGAGAATGCCAAAGGATTTAAAGCTGATGCACTAATCGTTGACTATGCTGATATTATGAGGTCTAGTGCTAAATATAACGATAGACGATTTGAACTGGATACTATTTATCAGGAATTAAGAAACATTGGTATAGAATTCGATATACCAGTAATTACGGCAACTCAGCTTAATAGAGAGGGTTTAAAAGAATTGTCTAATGGTGGTATACTAACAGAAGAATATATAGCTGAATCATATGGTATTGCTAGACATGTTGATTGTGCTGTTACTATTAACGCTACACCACAGGATAATGCGAATAATCAATCAGTAATCTATGTTTGTAAGAATCGTGATGGTGAGGCTGGTTTTTCCTGGCGTATGTTTGTTGATTTCAAAAAGGCTTTAATATCAGAATGGACAGCACCTTCCATAGCAGATATAACTAATAAAACAAAGAAAAAACGAAAATAACTTTAAATAATATTATAATTAGTACTTGACAGATATGTTTATATGTGATATAATATATGTATTATGAGAATTATGGAGGGTATTACTGATGCCTAGAGTTAAATCAGCGAAGAATACTTCAGTTAAGGAAACAAAAGAAAAAGAAACTAAAGTTAAAAAAACTAAAAGTATAAAAGTTGATAAAAAATCAACTAAAGTTGAAAAACCCAAAGTTAAAAAAACTAAAAAAATAGTTAAAAGTTTCTCTGACGAAGGTATATGTTGGGAAACAAGTAAAATTATACTTAGATTGATAGATGAAGATAAATTTACAGACTATACTAGAACTTTTATGTCTGGGTCTAGTATATATGTGAATAAAGATAAAATAGGAAAAAAGACTAAGTATGCAGAAAATAAATGGGGTAAAATAATTGATATTAAGGAGGATGAAAAAGATTTAATATTTATTCTGGAACCAATACTGGACTAGTTTTTGAACTAACAAGTATTACTTACAAGTTGAATTATAACTAATATCACAGTTATATAGTGGTATTAGTTATTTGTATATTAAAATTTTAAATGTTATAAGTTAAAATATATCAATTAAATTAAAAAAATGAAGAGGGTTATTAATGTTTAAAAAAGATGATATAATTTTTCTAGCCGCTGGGGATTCTGCCGCATCAATCGAACATGTAGTATTAGTAAAAGAATATGATGAACAAAAAAATATAATTGTAACTAATAAATGTGTCACGTTTATTAAAGATTTGAGAACAGGAGCAGTTCAATCTTTTATTAATTTTGGTATATATAGTTCAATGCCAGCTATTGAAAATGGAACCTATGGTGATACTATAATTAATCTTAATAAATTTGATTTTTGTGGATTAGTTACAGAGAAATCTATGATAGATAATTTTAATTCTACCTGTAGTAAATTAATAGTAACAGCCGCCCCAGAAGCAAAAAATAAAAGTATAATACTATAAAGGAAGGTTGAAATAAAACCTATGGCAAAAAAAGATTTAGATTTGAGTTTTTTAAAACCAAATGCAGAAGAATTCGAATTACCATCAAGAGGTTTACCTTATAATGAAAAAAACCCACTATCTAAAGGTAAAATACACATAAGACCTTGGATAACAAGTGAAGAAAAAATATTAGATAAGTTTGATAGAGGAAATTTTTTCAATGTTATAAAAAAGTTGATACAAAACGCTGTTGTTGAAAAAATTGATATTGATGAAATGACCGATGCAGATGTATTTTTTGTGTTATATTGGCTTAGAGTTATAACATATGGTCCAACTTATAAAATAGACAGAGAATGTCCTGAATGTGGTTCAAAAATAAGTGTTACAGTTAATATACAAGATTATCCAATTAAATATTTAGAAGAATATAAAGATGAATTTGAGTTAGAATTGCCAGTATCAAAAATTAAATTGAGAATGAAATTTCCTAAGTTTGGTAGTTTGATTGAAGCAACAGAATCAAAACATTCTGATTTATATAAGATGGGAATTAAGATGAGTCCTGAAATATATAGATATGCTCTTTGTACTGAAGAAATGACTTTACCTACTGAAACTAAGGATATATTAACAAAAGCTGATGATTTTAATTTGATGCTTAATAAAATATGGCCGATGCTTCCAGCTGGAGATTTAGTTGAGATTAAACAATACTTAGCTAAATTCGATCATGGTTATACAGAAAACGCAACATCACAATGTCCAGAGTGTCAAAAATTCTTTAATCAAGCACCTATAATGACAGACGAATTTTTTCGTCCAAGCGGTAGATAATCCGCAATTAATAGTAGATGCACTAAGTATTTATAACGATATAGAAAATGAGATTAATTCTGAATTAGTACAATTAGTATATTTTGGAAAATTGAGTTACGTAGATTTACAGTTCATGACTTATAAGGATAGAGTTTTTTGGTTTAAAGAAATAGAAAAAATAATGAAAATGCAAAATAATGTAAATACTTCAGATGAGTTTAAGGGTTTTTCTTAAACTCATTTTTTATTAATAAAGAACAAATTAATATAAGTATATGTAAATATTAATAAAAATTTAAGGTGTTGATGTTTTTGGCTATTGAAGATAATTTCTTATTATATGTAAAAGATACCGCAGGTCAACCTCAAAATAAATCTGTTGATAATTATGATGATCAACAATTAGAAAAATTAGAAAAAATAAATAAAGTTTTAGAAGATATTAAAATTTTAACAGAACAAGTGAAAGATAAAGATGTTAAGGTTGAAGTTAAATCAGAAAATAAAGAATCTGAATTAGTTAGTTTTGGGAATTCTTTAATTGATTCATTAACTAAATTTAGAGAATCTTTAACTAATAAAAATATTAACAGTAATGTTAGTATGTCTGGTGGCATGGCTAATTCTAATTCAATGATTAAAACTATGCAAGATTCAGTAGTTAATAATAATAAAAATGTTAATGATTTAATTAAAACTAATCGATTAGCTTATCAGATGCAAACAAATTTTGGTAATAAAATGAAGGATATGGGGCATAAATTTATGGATGTGATTACTACACCCATAAAATTATATACAGATATTAAAGA
>DAOLQA010000029.1:0-13407 GCA_035417885.1 bacterium | reverse complement strand
GCTTTTCTGTTGTAGCAGATACTCCAATAAATTTACTTCCTGCATCTATACCTAATGTAATAGGCTGTTTGTATCCACTACTACCATAAATAAGTTGAATTGTGAATGGTTCTCTTTGTGTTATTTTTGCTTTGCCTT
Organism: bacterium; assembly: GCA_035417885.1. GTDB lineage: Bacteria > Patescibacteriota > Patescibacteriia > JAGPKW01 > JAGPKW01 > JAGPKW01. The sequence goes on along the minus strand of DAOLQA010000029.1, from coordinate 13,269 downwards.
GCTTTAAAAGTTTTCTGGCTTTTGATGGTTTACAAGGCATTAAAGGCTTACCATGCTTATTTAAAACGTATACTAACATAAAGTACACCTCCTTTTGGAGTAATGTCTCCTTCCCCAATGTTATATAGGTTTTTTACACTTAACTCACTATCCCTACCTCACAGGATTGTTTAAAGTTAAGCAACAGAGCTACGAGTTAGGAGAAACGCCCGTAGGTGTTATGACCTATATAACGTAGTCCTCGAAGGACTTAGGGTAGTCAACTTGAGCTTTTACAAGCTCCACCCTCTATAGGGTGGGGTAGTTGACAATTAAATTATTGAGTATTGAGGGAAGTACACATTGCTGTGTACCCCCTCAATTTTATTGTTTATTTTTAATTATTATACAGTTTCCAATCCTTCTACATAAACTACTCCATAGAAATCTGATCTCAACATAGTCTTTGCATAACGGGTGAAAACTCCACGAGTTAATGCAAAATTCACAGGTTCCATAAGCTATGGTAATAGTATCAAGGGAACATAAGGACAATACGCAGCACCAAAATCAAGCGGATTCTATCCTCTGTATCCCATTATAATTGTATTATCAGTTGTAGCTAAAGGATTAACAAAAATACGATATCTGTTCTTGAAAGTTCCTACAGGAACTACTCCACCATTAGCCCATTGCATGCTCTAACTATCAACCACAAATTCTGCAGTTGATTCAAGAACTGTAGCTATGGCAGGACTGACTATAGCAAAATTAGCTCCTCCATGAGCAGTCTTTTGATTGATCAACTGGCTAACTTTCTGCATTGGAATACCAATATTACGGAACCAACTTGATTTATCGGGAATAGCATACTTGCTTTCAGTAGTAAAAGAGACTACTCCGCCAATTACTGAACTGACTTCATAACCAGGACGCACTGAGAAATAGCCTTCATTGCCAGATTCCATAGCACCTTTTGTAAGCATAGCAATTAATTCCAAATCTGTTTCAAGTACAATTTGATCAGTCAACATATTACTAATTTCTTGTTCAGCATCAATTGATAACAAGGCACCAAAATCTTGAACTAACTCTTGCGTCCAGATAGCTTTATACTTACGAGTTTGTGAAGTTATTGGTTTTTGGGTAATCTTAATTTGAAATTCAGGTATTCCCATATCATCAGTAGCTAAACTATCACCTCTATATTCAAAATCGCCACGATCCCAAATAGTAGGCTGTCTATGATATGATAAAGTTATTGATTTACTAACACTAACATCAAATGATCCTGTATCTCCTGTAAGTACCAAGAATTTCAAGACCTATTTACCGCGTTCATAACTTAAACGGGTATATTCTCTAAATAATCTTACAATATAATTAGGGTCAGAAACATTTGATTCAGTATTAGATATTATAAATGTATCATATCCATTCTTATCTGCGTCTGATGGACAAGGCACAGTAATTATCTTCATTTTACCATTACCTATCTCAGTTTGATATGCCTTAGCAAATCTACTATCATTTTGGAAATATGAAGCATTGAGAATCGAAGCACTACCACTGGTGTTATTTTCTGCCTTTATGCTTTCACTACCACTATAAACAATTTCTACATCATTCAGGGTATATCCCCATTTACCTGCACCATAAAGTCCCTTTTCAATATTAGTGTTCATTACATAATCTGCAGAACCCGGATTTCCCTGAAATACAGTACCATAAATTGATTCACCAGCTTGAAAACCTCGTCTTGAAGTTCCAAATTGCTGATCAAGGAAGAATACTAATCCCACTGGAGCGGACATAGCTTGAACACTTACAAATTCCTTACTTGCCAATTTATGCATAAATCTGCGAACTAATGGCATGGCAATACCAGCCCACTATTCACTGTATTTTGTATTACTGGTATGCATTGCCTATTTCATTAATTGGCGTGCTTGGTTCTATAACAGAACAGCTGTATTATATTTTAAATATTTTTCATTTTTCTTAAATCCCTATAGCAATCCTAATTTCTACCACCGTCTAGCAATTTGCTGAACTTGACTAAATCTATTATTGGTGGCTGGATTAGACTGAATAGTCTTCTATAGAGTTTCCATAATTAAATTTCTATCTGCCATTTAAATTTTAATCTCCTATTAAGTATTATCCATAAAGTTAAAGATTAAGTTTCTTTTGAAATATTTTTGTAACTTTGGCAATATCATCATACTAATCATTATACTATTTGCCTTCATCTATACTTCTCTTTGACCGTGTAGAACGTATTTTACTTGAAGCAAAACCGAAATACTTCTTCTTATTATTCTTTGTATTAAACCCTTCTCTTAAAGCATGATAAACCAATCTGATTTCTTTTTCATTATTAGCTCGATCAAAATTTTCTAATATAGAAATTTTTTGTCTTTTGTTTAATGGAAATTCATCAAATAACTTCATAATATAACGATTCTTTAATTCTAAACACTTAGTCTAACTGATTTCATTCTTAACTTTATGTAATACATTTTTATATTTTTTATTCTATTTTCTTAATTTTTTAATTTCTTGTTTTAATTCTGCCTATTTTTCTTTATCTATTTTAGGCTACTATTCCTAATTATCCTAATATTCCTATTCATCATCTTCATTTCTTAAAATCTTCTTAACTCGTTCCTATAGCTAATCATCAACATCCTATTCTTCATTATCTTCTGGTTCTTCAACTTCATCTTCAAGCTATCTGATAAGTTCATTTAATTCAATATTATCATTAACCTAGTCTTCATCTTCACTTTGATACTAATCTTCATCCTACTCTCGTCTTAATCTACGAATTTTTCTTTCAATCTAAGTATCAATATCTTCATCTTCATTCTAGTCTTCTGGCTGATATTCCTACTAATCTTGTTCTCGTCTCATTCTATGGCGAATTCTTCTCTCAACCTAAGTATCAATATCCTACTAATCTTCATCCTAATCCTAGTCTTCAACTTGATACTATTCTTCGTCTTGTTCTCTTCTCATTCTGCGACGAATCCTTTTTTCAATCTTAGTTTTAATATCCTACTAATCTTCATCCTAATCCTAGTCTTCAGACTAATATTCCTACTAATCCTATTCTCGTCTTAATCTACGAATTCTTCTCTCAATTTCAGTATCAATATCCTACTCTTCTTCATCTTCATTCTAGTCTTCAGGCTAATATTCCTACTAATCTTGTTCACGTCTTAATCTACGAATCTTTCTTTCAATCTAAGTATCAATATCTTCATCTTCATCCTAATCTTTAGGTTGATACTATTCCTAATCTTGTTCTCTCTTTAATCTACGAATTCTTCTCTCAATTTCAGTATCAATATCTTCATCCTAATCCTAGTCTTCAGACTAATATTCCTACTAATCCTGCTATCCTCTTAATCTACGACGAATCCTTTTTTCAATCTTAGTTTCAACATCCTACTAATCTTCATCCTACTATGTTTCATAAGATTCCTATTCATCTTCATTTACTTTCTTAACTTTTATTTGATAATCCATATCTGCATCATCTTTGTCATTTACTTCAATCTACTAATTATCCTAATCCTATTCATTCAACTTCTTTTTTAAATCTTCAGATAAACTCTTGAATAGAATGTCTTTAGTATTAGCTATAGAAGCTTTTTTAAGTTTCTTAGTCTCTATTATTGCCTCACGCAATAAATCTTCACTGTTTTCATTTCTTGCCATTTTTTATTCTCCGTACAAATATTAAAATTTGTAATTTGATATAATTAATTTATATCAATCTTGCCATATTAAGATGACAAATTATGATATTATTCTTTATTTTATAAAAAAATCTTCAAGCTTTTCTCTTTGTTGCTATGACCATAGTCTTGCCTTAAACTTTCCTATTGCCTTCCTTTTTCTACGCTTAACTGAAGGTTTAGTATAATAACAATGGTCATAATAATCTTCCATAATTTTATTCTAATATAATATTCTTCTTAATTTCCTTATTGCCTTTTCTATATTATCATTCTCTACATATACAGTTCTACCACGCAATTTTTTGCGATACTTATAATTATGCTTTGCCAATTTTACACTCCCATTAATTTTTTAAGAATAAATGCAACCCAATATTATTTAATTAAGTATACACATATATAATTACTTTGATGTATTAAAAAATTACACTTTTTTTTTCATTTATTTTTATTATATACTAATAATTGGTATAATACTAGGTTCAAAATCCATTTTTGTTGGATGAAATGTACTATGCATTAATATACCTGTAAAATCCTTAGTATTAAAATTTCCGTTAGGGTCATAGTTTCTATAAAACTTCTTTCTTATATTATACTTTTCACATAAATACTTCAATACAATACATAAAGAAGTAAATTGCTAATTTGTTATAGTATGAAAATATTTATATCCCCTCCAGGGTACACTCAACTATTTTACTCTACTGCTATCAACTAATGTATTTGTCCAACTATAAAATTTATCGCCTTTTTTATCCAAATTTAACCAATTTACAATTTCGATCCCGAATGAACTTTCACTTATTATTCTAAAATTCGACCCGGCATGATAAGAATAGAACTATTCAGGAAATAATGAAATTATTCTACCCCATTCATCAATTACAAAATTCACTGATACATTTTTACCAGCACCATTGGGATTATTCATCCAACTTATTGCACCCTAAGCAGTACCACCTGCTGTCCCGTGAATTACAATTTTATTCCTTCTATATGGCGGAGGTTTATGCACATAATTTGTAAAGTTTTTTTGATGTATTACTTTTAAATATTCCATTTTATTCTTTATATTTATTAATAATATTTTGTAAACTATTATATATTTCATTTAACTATTCATATTTTTTCTATTTCTTTTTTTTATCTATTAGTTCACTAACTCTCTAATCTATATTATATTGCTTAGTTTCTGAACGCAAATCTTTATTTTCTGTATAAAAAGTAGCACCGGGTGTAGATGGCTATACAACTAAATCCCAACATATTAATTCAAAATCATCTTGAACTACATCATTATCATCTATTCTTTTAAGCGATCCTAATCCTCTAGAAGAAATGGATAAAGACCCTTTATTCTCCAATACAATATGTTTTAAATCACGACCTAATCTATTGTTTAATAATTCAATAGTGCCTATTAATTCGTCTCCTTCCCAATGTAGTTCTCTTACTAATAAGGCTACATTCTGTAAAGATATTTGATCGCTGTCAGGATGATCACACTAACCATAACTCAATCCAGTTCTAATTCTATTTTCAATATATTTATTTACTTCCCTCTCCAATAAGTATCTAGGATAAACTCTTTCATTTCCATTCCGTTTATTAGCATATTGTAATCTTCCAGTTAATAATACTCTCCCATCAGAAGTTCTCTGTATAGATTCACTAATTCTTTTTCTACTTTGTGGTGTAATAAAGGGAAAAGTTTCAATTAAAAGTTGTCTTGCCATTTATATTAATCTCCAATTCTCATTATATATTTCACTATAAATCATTATTTTCATTATTTATTTCTTCACTATGTTTAGCAGTAAAATTAATAAACTATTTTATTATAGTCTGCGCCAAATCTTCAGACTTAATTATAAACCTTTGTTCTTTAGAATTCATAATATCAGTCTGAATTTCAGTATAACATTTTAAATATTTCTTTAACAAATTTTTTACATTATTTTTCCATTCATCCCACAATTTCTATCCTAAAATATTTTTACTAATATCATCTACATTATCAACCATGCTCCAATATTTAGCAATTAATTGCTCTTTAGTTATATTTTCTATACCTATATCTAAAACCTATTGACAAAATTTTATCAACTACTAAGATGCAATATTTAATATTTTACTTATCTTTCTGTTTCTACAATAATCTATAGCATGTTTGGTTATTTCTCTTATACGAAATGCTATATCTTTCTACTTTAATAAATCCTTTAATGATTTTTGTTGATCTATCATAATCTTATGACATTCATTTAAATTATCAAATATTTTTTTGTGATCATTCTGATTTTTAAGCTAATATGAGAATAATTCACCTTTTATCTATTTAATGCCATTTTTGAAATATGCTTTTTTTGCCAATGTCAGTATTGCAATAGCATTTGGTAATAATATAGAAAGTGCATATAATAATAATTCAGCATTCTATTTATCTAAAATCACTTGTTCTAGAAATCCTCCAATATACTATATTTAATAGCCGTACATTTATTATATCCATTATCTATTAAATAAAATATCTTTTTTAATAATTGTTTTATATTATATATCTAATCACATCCTGTGATATTTACATTAAAAATAATCTATATAAATTTTTTATTTTCATTTGGTGTTAATCTATTTAATAACTGTTCAGATACTATTTTACCACCATGCTTTTTTATTAAATCATAAAACTATTTTCTTTTAGGCAACCAAGCTAATGGTGTAGCAGGATATACATCTATTGCTTGTGATGTAATCATTTTTTCAATAAATCCTCTGCTTCATATATGTTTAATAAATAAAACATTCTATCATCTGTATTTTTTATGTTTTCATAATTATTTAATGTATCATATATTTTGGTTATACTCTAATTATCTTTCTATTTCTCTAAGCTCTATTTTAGTCGTTTAATTTCATTATCCATATACTCATCAATTTCTTTTTCATCTATAGCATAAGCATATTTCTGTATTAATGCTTTTTGGCGCTCATTTAAATGTTTATATTTTTCGTTAAATTTATGCACAAATAACTATAATACCTTTTCCTTAGTATCAATATCTTGTTTCTTAAAAATTTCAATATCAGAATCTTCAGGTTGCTATTTAATAGGTTTAATTATATAATCTAATATCTAATATTTAGATTCTACAATGATATTTGGATTATAATTTTGTTTCTTTAATGACTAAAAAACCTTGTAAATACTTGCATAAACTTTATAATCATCTATCTTTTGTGAAAATAATTTATTTATATCATAATACTTTTTCATCTATTTAATACATAAATATTTCTATCTCTACAACTTGATTTCATTCAAACCACTGCGTAATTTAATTGTTTCGGTTAATAACTAAGATGCTCTCTATCTGTCATCATATTTGGATTCCATTAAACAATTATAAATAGCTAACTATTTACCCAACTATTTATCTTTAGTGAAAAATTTTTTAAAAATATGATATGCTATCGGTTTCTTATTATCTATAGCTTCCTATATTACTTTACGAATTAATACTTCAGCTATAATTCCAGTGTTCTTCAACTTATTATGTTTAATATCTTCTAACATAATATCTCATTATCTCCTTAAATCATTTAAATTTAGCAAGCTATTTTGTAATATAAGGCCATAACTGTACTGCCCACTCACCTTTAGCATCTTCTAAAGTCTTTACAATATTTAAATTCTATCCATCCCAAGTAAATAAAATATAATCATATGAAGGATGCTTCCTAGAACCTTCTACATCACAAACTACATATACTCCAGGGTCTTGCACAGCTAAATATTTCCAATCATTAATGAAGGGGCCTAAAATAGAATATCCCTGCTTTTTAGTTTTATCTATGCCAGTTACTTTTCTACACCAACCTCCATTATTTAATTCTACACCTAACTACTTTTTAAAATTTATAGGTGTAGGCTATTTCTATTTCTCTTTGTCCATAATTATATCAATAATCTTATCTTTAAGTTCTTCTAATTCTTCAATACTAGCCTAATTTTCTAAATAATTTATTATATCATTATAATTTGCACTCTCATATAATTTCTATTTTTTATATTCCCTTAATAATCTCAATAATCTTTGTTTTTTGTAATTATTCATTCTATTTAATCTCCATAATTTTACTTCTATAAATGTAGTGGTGATCCACCCTTAAATCTATTTTCTAATGGATTCTATTCAGATTTTTCAGGTCTTAACTATTTAGCTTGCTTCTATAACTATCCCTATTTCTTTTTTGGTTTTGGTTTCTACTATTTCTATCCTTCTCCCTAAGGACTAGAAGACTATTTTTTCTTTGAAGAAATCTACTATTCTTCTGCCCCTCCAAGCTATTGTTCCTATGGATTTAATTGTTCCTATCCCGGACCTCCTTCACCCTAATTACCAAACTATTCACCGCCCTGTTCAATTTTTTCTATTTCTGCTTTAAATTTTTTGTCTTTTTTAATTTCTTGTTTCATATTAGGCATCTAATCCTGAGGTATACCAAATATATTCTTATATATAAAATCAGAAGAAAAGAGACCACTATCTAACATTCTCTGTGCTACATCAATCATATTACCCCAAACTTCTACCTGTTGTATCTTCTTTACATCCGAAGGATTATTTAATTCCAACCTAAAATCTATAGATTCAAAGTCTCTATAACCCGACATAAATAAATGTATTAGTGCTATTCTAGTTAACTAATTTAAAAATAATTTCTGTAAAGTCTATATATATCTACTTAACACTAAATCTAATGCTGAAAGTGTAGCCTTTGCTTCAATACCCTATTCATATGCTACAAATGCCTTGGGCACTTTTAACGCTGCTTGCATATAATTTTTCAAGTAATTAATATCATCTATAAAATTATTTTCTAAGCCTGGTAATGTCTATATAGTAGTTGCATCTTCAGAACCTCTTACAGGTATGAAATAATCTTCTGTAATATTTTGTATATTATATCTTAAATCTATCTAACCATTAAGAGGATTACGATAGGGTGTTTTCTTCATTTTTGATGCTATATCGTTCATATAAGTAACTACATCTTCTGGAGGCATACCCAAGACATCTACTTTAAATAATCTTCTTTCAGGGGCACGCATAATACGATATATCATCATAGCATCTGTCATTATAGTTAAACTTTTCCAAGTTCTTCTCGCAGCTTCTATAGCTGATCTACCATATGGTAAAAAATTTGTATCTGTTAATAACCTGAAATGAGCAATATTATAATTCTATATAATATCTTGATAACCACTTAATAATTTAAAATAATATTCACCTGGTCTAGTTGGATCATCCTCTATTCTCTATATTTCATAAGGTGAAATAGGCTAAGCATTAATAATGCCATACTTCTAATGTAACTATAAACCTACAAATGCATCACCATATTTAACAAAATTTCTAAACCATATAGGAAATGTAAACTAACAATTTAAACGATTATAAAATAACTATTCTAATATGTCCACAACTTGAGAATTATCACTTAATACTCTTAATGTCTTACCATATTCATCTTTAGTAAATGATTCATATACATAAATATCTAAACAACTACTTATAATGGGATCAGAATCCATCATATCATAATCTCTATATAATGCTAATCTATTAATAGAATAATTTTGATTATATACAACTTTATTAAATCCCTGTGCTCTTAGAAATTTAGGCGAAAACTAATTACTATATTGTCTATAAGCCTGTGCTCTTTGTGTATCTATTACCTTTACACTCTGACCATCTATATCTCTTATAATTAATCCTGTTGAAAATGCACGTCTTAGTGCTGTAAATATATTCATATATTACTCCAAATTATTATTTTTTTCTTTTATTAAAGTAAAAACTCCACAAATCTATTTCCTAACCTGCAATATTTATTTTATGCTAGTCATACATATAATTACTATTATCATTCTGTAAAATACCAACTTTTTTTTCTCTTTCAATATTATAATTAGTATTTATTAATGCCAATCTTTCTCTATTTAAATTCTATACCTATACTTGTAATACATAAGTAGTAAACCTAACCCATATCCCAATAGCCATAGCCATAATTAAATCATCATTATAACCCGGCATAGCTTGCTGTTTGCCATTCATCCAAATAAATGTTCTTAATTCTTCTAATAATCTAGCAGAACGTATTAAAATCTATTTATTCTCTATAGATTTAATAAATTTCTATATTATTAATGGTCTAGTAGAAGATGAAGTTGTAAAACCTACAATATCCTTCTTTTCTTGCTATTTAGAACTAATGTGAATTCTATTATGTAATTGTGGATCAATATATTTAAAATCTTTCTTATGATAATATAAATTTCTATAATTTAAATTTATTATTTGTTGCAATACTGCCCACCCTATAGATGCATTTTCTACTACCACAAATGCATCATTATATAACTTAGCATACTAAACAATTAAATTACCAAACTAAGTAGTGCCTATTTTACCTTTAAACTAAGCTACTTGCTAATTAGTTTGAATACATAAAATTTCAAAAGTACTAAAATCTACACCATCTCCTCTAGCTACATCCGCAGATAATATATATTTAAAACTATTAATAGGATTCTACCAAATCCATACCAAGTTAGAATATGCTTTCCTAATAGGTTCCTTAATATAATTAGACTATAATTCTTTCAATAACTCACTATTAATAATAGTATCGCCAGAAGTTTCGAAATCGCAATCATATTCCCGGGCCGACATTTTCTATCCTAACTATACAGTTTGATTATCACGCCACTATTGATTCTTAGTAGGGTCTAAATACCAGGGAAGTTTTATGGCATGAAAACTATTTATACCAGCCTCAGCCTATGTCCATAACTTATGAAATGTACTACCACAATTATGTGATATTAATCCTTCAGTATAATACTAATTATTATATTCTACATTAACAACATCATAAACATTTATATAATTTTCATTATTTATTTTTGTTATTTCTTTTATTATTTGATTATTATACAATATTTCATTAACATTTAAATATTTAACTTCTTTAAAGGTCTCATCATTCATTTTTAATTTATGATCAGGAGTACATATTAATTCACAATCATTAGTCTTGACTTTTATTAATCTTTTTCTTTTTAAAGTGCGTAGTCCCTCAAATCTACTCCATCCTTTAGAAGTCAAAATTTCATATTGATTATAATTATTTAAATTTTCTATTTTAATTTCTCTTATCTATTTATTATCTATATTACGAATTAATATTTTTGTATCACCTATAACACAGCCTCTGGGTGTTGAAAGTAATATGCATTTGCCTCCACAATTATGATGCATTAAACCATCTGAAGTTAAATATTCTTCTTTAGAACTTTTTACAGAATTTATATTAATAAATCTCTTTTCTTCATTATTAATTAACTAAATTTTAGAAACTTTCATATTAGGAGCCAACTAATATCCTTGAATCAACTAAGAAACTTTTATCTAATCACCATTTTGATTAAAAAAGATATGATTTGGTGTAACTTCAATTTTATGACCATTTTCAAATTCAATTCTATAAAATTCAGAAGCAGTAAATGATACTAAAGCTTCAAAATCTTTAAATCCCTACGAAGTTAATATTTCAAATTTATTATTTTGTTTCATATATTTAATTTTTATTTTAAATTATAATATGTATTAAAATCTTTTCCACAAATTTCACATTTCATTGTATAAATCCTCTAAAGTCATCTATTTAATCTAATTTGTCTATTTGTTTCTAACTGTAACCTTGCTAGAATCACATAGACAACTTAAAGTTGGTTGACAACTGGCCCATATTTTCCCCTGCAGAGGTTCTTCTATTAATGCCATTTCATCAAAAACCAATAAAGATACTGCCTATGATGCCCCAGAGGATGGCGTACTTGCTACACATTTAATCCAAGAATTATTTTTAAAATATAATGATTGCACATTATCTCTAATTAATGGAATTTTTAACCATTTAGGTAATTCTTTATACATAATCTTAACTTTAGTTATCATATTCATTGCAGTCTATTTTTTATTAGCTATAACTAAAATTGTTTTACTCTAATTAAATGTTACCGTCCATAATGAATAACCAGCTACCAAAGTAGATATACCCATTTGTCTACTTTTCAATATGATATTACGAGAATAATTTTTAAAATTATTTATTACCTACTTTTGAAAAGGATATAATTTAAAATCAATTAACTATCCATTGACAACATCCTGAATTTTAGTATAATGCTACAAAAAATAAATAGGTGATTTATAGCATTTTATATACTATTCTGGTATTTTTGCTTTTGAATTCTATTTCTTTAAGTTATTATCGATTGATGCCTACATATGCCTAATTACTTATTAAATTATAATACTATAATTTAATTTTATTTTTCCTATCTATTATTATTATTTCCAGTAATTTTACTAATAACTTTGCTTCCTACATTACCACCAGTATATATAGCAAAAACCAATAATAAAAAACTTAACCACTATTTAAATAACTAAGTAAATATATTTATTCTATTTATATTCAATAATAATATTACAGTAGATAATACTATCAATCCTATAGTTAGAATGAATTTTCTACTGGTAAATTTTAAATACTATTTACTAGATTGTTTCTAATTACAATTTATTTCATTTTTTGTCATAATATTTTTATTTTATATAGCTTTCCCAATAATCTAATAACCAATCTATTAAATCTAATCTATCAATTTTTTCAAATGCATTATATACTTTATCCCAGCATTCCAAATAATTTTCTTCTTTTTGTTGTAATGTATACTAAAGTCTAGATATAACATGTTTCAAATCATAATCAATTGTATTTTTTGAAAAACGATGCTAATAAAAAGTTCCTATTTTCTACTAGGGATCAAATAAATTACCATTAACTTTAATAAAATTATAATAACGATCTTCTTCCTAGTAATACTATATACTAGCATTTAAAACAAAAATATTAGGTTCAACAGTAAATTTATCAATTGTTTCAATAATATAATTTAAATAATGCCATATATCTGCTTTACGTTCTGCTTGCTACCACTGTTCATAAACATCTCTTTCTAAATAACGATAAAATCCTCTAAAAAATCTATTTAATCCGCCATGATATTTAGGATTTTCAGTATAATACTATGTTGTTATATATAATTTATATTTGCCACGCTATTTCAATATTTGCTACATATTTTCAAACTATTCAATAATTTGTGATTTTGTTTTTCCTCTTAAATTCCGCTACATTATAAATTTATCAAGACCTATGATTCTTTGACCTTTAGAATTTTTAACTAACTTGGCAAGAAGTCTCCCATCTTCTACAAGTGGGAGATGAATTGCCAATTATTGTTATGATTTATAAACTCTATATACTTAAAACTAACTTGTTTGTATGATTTATTTGGTATAGTGATATAATTACCTTCTATATCTTGCATATATGCACCACCATTAGTAAAGCCTGTTATAAAACCAACTTTACCAAATACCTTCACTTT
>DAOLQA010000028.1:3462-13573 GCA_035417885.1 bacterium | reverse complement strand
TCCGTTTCATCAAGTATAGGTATTGCGGCAGCCATCACCCATACGGGCACATTTTCACAAAGTATTGAAGCAGGTATTGGACTATCCGCAAGTGCAACACTTCAAAGGATATACTCAAAGTCAGTTGACGCAGGGCTCGGTATTGCTGGCGCAATATCTACATCTGCAACATTTTCAAGAAGTGTTGAAGCTGGATTGGGTATTGCAGGTAGTATAACTCATGTAGAGACACTATCTAGAACTGTCGCTGCAGGAATAGGATTAGGCATAACAGGAATTAGTACGGCTAGTACGGAGTATGAAAGAACTGTTACTTCAGGAATTGGTATTGCAGGTAGTGTGACACATGTTGAAGCATTAAATAGGACAGTTAGTTCTGGAATTGGAATTGCGGGTAGTGTAACTTATTCTGGTTATGTAAGGTCTGTTAGTTCTGGAATTGGAATTGCAGGTAGTGTAACTCATGCAGTAGCATTATCGAGGACAGTTGGACCAAGTATTGGTTTATGTGTTGCTATTAACTATAAAGTAGAGTTAGATTATAATTTAAGCAATAGAGTTCCACCTGTTAGAGGATATATTGGTAAATTATGGTCAACTAATGCTTCTATACAAAAAGAATTGAGAATTATTGATATAGGTAAATATACTAAAAAAGAAATACAAGACTTAAAAGATTTAGGATTTAAGTTAAATTATGATTCACCTATATCTATAACAGTTCGACCAACTAATACTTCATATAAAATAAAATTAAATATGGTTACACAAAATATTACTGCTGTAGGTACTACAATTGAAAGTTATTTGACATATTATAAAAATGGAAAGGCTATAAGATTAAGTTACTATAAAGATGGTTATGGTGAATTTAATAATGTTATAACACATAATAATCCTATTATAGTTACGTATGATACACCATTAATAATTTATTGTACACATGACGTATTATACACAAGCAAAATTTATTTAGAAGGTTTAATAGTTTAGGTGATATAATGGTAGAATATGAAATGCGAGAAAAAAAGAAAAGTAATAAAGGAAAAGGAGTTTTAGTTTTAGGTGCAGTAGCGTGTGGAGCTGTAGGTTATTTAATTCTTCGTAATGATTCAATAAAAGAAGATATACAAAATATGATTAATTTACCACAAAATATACCAGTACCTAAAATTGATAATCCTAAAGTAGAAGAAATTAAAAATGCATTAAATCAAATAATGGATGATGCAAGTGGTGTTATATATGGTGATAAAAATGTGACATTACCAAAAGAATTAATGGATTTAATTGGTTATGATTTAAAAACAGGTTATACTCCTATAAGTAAAGCAGAAAATCCAACTTATCAATTTGTAACACCAGCACAGGAAAAATATAGTAGTCAGAATCAACCAATAACAAGTAATGCAATAGTGCCTTATTATAGAACATTAGGAGTTAATAGTTCAGATATGTCTTCAACTTATGTTACAGGAGCGGGTAGAACTGTAGCAGTTACTGGACAGCGCGGTATAATTGACCCATTTACAGGAGAAATAATATATGATTCTAGTTACGCATCTAATTTAACTGTTAGTGAATATTTACAACGAGTAGCAGCTGCTAGTTCAAATGAAAGAAATCAATATGCAACCAGTCAAGGATTAGATGAATATAATAAAAAATATGGTGTTACTGTTTATGACCCATTAACAAATGAATGGGTGACAACATGGCCTGATGGAAGAGTAGAACGTAAACCGTTTAGTTAAGAGGTGAATAAAATGGGAGATTGTAAACCAGTATATGATAGAAATGTAGCTTATACAGGAACAACATATACATCTACAATTAAAGATGTTAGAGCTGCATTAGACTGGATAAAAGATAATACAGTAAGTGTTACTTCTGTTAGTAATGCATTATTGTTAGTTGAAAAATCAGCTGACCCAGCTGACCCAGCAGAAGGTAAATCAGTTATATGGCAAAGTGATGGAACTGGTGCTGGAGATGATGGAGATATAATGATAAAAATAACAGCAGGTGGGGTAACTAAAACAAAAACTATAGTTGACTTTTCAGTATAAGGTGATATTACGGATACAATTGATGCAGGAGCAATGTTATTTGGTTTAAGTTTATTTGGTATAGCTGGTTATGTAGGTTATACACAAGTATTAAAAACTAATCAAGTTTATACTCCTGTAAGTGTAAATAATTATTCTAATACGTCTAACAATTTAATATTATCTGGTAATGATAGACAAGATATGTTACTTTATTTAAATGCTACTAGAAAACAACATGGTTTAAATGAATTGAGATGGGATAGTTCTTTATATAATGTGGCACAATATTGGGCTAACGAATGTGTAAAATATAATATAGTTGAACATAATTTCAATGGCTCATCTCCATCTATTAGAGCATTTCAATATGGTATTACAGGTCCTGGAACTATAATAGAAGTTATGTCAAAAACTTATTCAGCTCAAAAAGCAATGATAAATTTTATGAATTCACCTAGTCATAGACAAGGTTGTTTAACTAGTGGATTGTCTAAAGCAGGAGTAGGAGTATCTAATACACAAGATGGTATGAAGTTATTTGTAATTGATATGATGTGATATAATGGAACATAAAAAATTAGAATTTTGCATAACACAAAAGAGTATTGATATGTTTAATAATAGTGCATTTGGTGAAATTATAGAGATGTCACCATTAGATTTTTTAGCTAGAGCTGCATTATCTGGTGGATATAATAAAAAAGAAAATCGTCTAGAAATGGGTATTGATTATGGTGATGATTATAGTACAACTACTGTGAAATACTTAATACATAAAATAAAAGAAGGTTATTGTTTTGGAATACCTAGATTAGTAGTAGAAGACCATGATAATGGTCTATATTATGTAGATACTCATGAAGGCAGACATAGATTAATGGCCGCATATTATTTAAATATAGACAAAGTAAAAGTTGGTATTGAACATTTAGTGTACAATGAAGGTTATGGTTATTATAGGAGAGCACATCATAGAAGTATGTGGAAACCTATACAAAATATTAATACAATAATTACTGAAAATCAAAGAAGTAGTGTAAAAGAAATGTATGGTATGTTATCAATAAATGAATGGAAAAACACAATTAAAATAATATTGGAACGTAATAGATGGCGGTTTGAAGGTATAGATTTAGAAGATTATGAAATCGATAAAGATAGTTATTATGAGAGACACAAAAGTGGAGAGGATTTTTAATGACTAAACCTTATTTTAAAACAGAAAAATTAAATTATTTAGAACCTAAAATAGTAAAAAAAGATATAGTTAAACAAAAAAGTATAAAAAGTAATATGGTTAATAAAATTAAAGAAGTGTTAAAATGAGTATGCCTACTACATCTAATGAATTATATCAACAATTACATATAGAACGAGGTTTATTGCTAAATGGACCTAAAGGAATAAATCCTTTTGCAGATACTCTAAAGTCTAATATTGTTGATGAAACTATAATGCCTTGGTATAAAGTTACTAAACAACCACAAGTTGGTGAAACTGAAATGACTTTAGAAGAAATGGATGCTATACTTCAAGCACAGCAAACTGCTATAGACCGAGCAAGTTATGATGCAGTTGTAGCTAGATTACCTACTTCATATAATTTAATGAATATAGAACAAACTAATCAAATGAAAACTGCATATGAAACATATTTTTTAAATGATGAAAAAACAAAAAATTTAACAATAGCATTACTTATTGGTGGATTACTTACAACTGGGGTGATATTGCTTGTTAGAAAATAATTTAGAAAATAAAACATTTTATAGAGATGTATGTGAAGTAAATATTAATACCGTTAATGTAGTTTTTAAAACAAATAGTTGGAATCAGTTTAGTGAAATAATACAATTTTTATTTAGTGGAGGTATATCTGCTTTTCGTTTAAAAACAAAGAACACTTATTATGCAATTGGTCACAATTTTAAATGTTGTGTTATGTATATAGAAGACTCGAGGTTATCAAATGACATTATTTAATTCAGATAATGAAAATATAGAGAAAAATAAAATACTAGGTGAGATAGAAGAATTAAAAGATGCTATTATATCATTACAAGATAAAGTTGCTGAATTAGAAAGAGTTGTTGGAGAATATGAATATTCTAATAATGATATTAATATTAGTGATAATTATATTGAAGATTATTTCGATAGAGAAAAAAATATATAAATAAATTAAATAAAATAAATAACGAGGTGTGAAATATGGCCATATTTGGTGTTAAGAAATCTGCATTAGTAGCTATATTAGCTATATTAGTTCAGGTTTTAGGTCAATTAGCTGGACCTGAAGCCGCTGAAATAGCAAATATAGTTGGTAATGCAATAATAGCTATGTTAGTTTTGGGTGGCTTTGTAGAAGCTGAAACCATTAGAAGGGCTTTAAGTAAAGCAAAAATAAAGGTGAATTAATGAAAAAAATAGTTAGTTTATTTATTGCATTAGCAATAATAATGACTTCTATTAGTCCTTTATTTGCAGAAGATGTTATAACATTTTCTTTACCTTCAGATAGTAAAGGATGGATAGAAGAAGCACCTGAAATACCTAAAGCAGAAGCAATATTTGTGTATAATGTTAAATTAAAAACTGTTATAGTAACTGTAGAAACAAAATGTAAATACGATGAAAATACTATAACATATATTATACGAGAACCTGCTAAAGGACCAGGTGACGGTAAAATTATAGATACTGTTAATGCAGATGGTGTTTATAATTTACCAGCAGCAATGAAACAATGGGGTAAATTTAATAATGTCAATGTAGTATGGACTTATAATAATGGTCCTATAGAATCTGGACATTTTGAAACTCCATGTTATGCACCAATAAATTAATTTTTTTATTTTTTTTAATTTATTTTTAAAGGTGATTTAATGAAAGATAAACACATTAAAAAGTTATTAGAAAGACCAGATGTTCAAGTTGTAGGACATGGTAAAAAAATAGTTAACGGTATTCAAACCGATGAAGATGCAATTATTATAGGTGTTGAGAAAAAGTTACCTAAAGCCTGTTTATCTAAAGAAGAAATGATACCTAAAAAGATTAAAACTGGATTTTTACGTAAAAAGAAAACTGATGTAATAGAAGTAGAAAAAATACGTGCTATGTCTAATAATTATAATTTAGGTAACATATCACCAGACGACAGAGTTAAAAAATGGAATACATTACAACCTGGTGTAAGTTGTGGTAATTTTAGAATTACTGCTGGTACGTTGGGTGCTATAGTTTATACTTATGATATAGAAGAAAATAATAACCCACCCGCTGAACCACCAACCCCTGAACCAACTCCTGAACCAACTCCTGAACCCGAACCAGAAAATAAATGGTGGAGTTTTTTAGAACCTTTATTATATCTTATATTAAAACTACTAGAAATATTATTTTATGAAGACGATACTTTAACGTATAAATACAAACAAAAACAACAATTAATATTAAGAAATAAAGTAATATTACGTAAACCTTTTGGCTTATCCAACAATCACGTAGCTGCAGATAATTATGATAATACAGGTGGTCAAATAGGTGATGAAATATGGCAACCAGGACCATATGACACTTTAAAAGAAAAAAATGTAATAGGACATTTAACAAGTTATGCGCCTATTTATTCAGCTAGTTCTAATACTGTAGACGCTGCTCTATTTTCTATAAAACCAGGTGTAGTTTACAGTGATGAAATATTAGATATAGGTAAATTATCTTCACCATTTACCTATCGAGAGTTAAAGCCTGGAGATACTGTATGGAAATCAGGTAGAACAACAGGTTTAACTAAAGCTAGAGTAGTAATGTTAAATGCATCTACTAAAATATACTATACTATAAATGGAGTGGATAAACAAGTATTATTTGATAAACAAATAGTTACAGAATATATGTGTGAAGGTGGAGATAGTGGTTCTTTAGTAGTAATAAACGTTAATGGTAAATGGTTAGCTGTAGGATTATTATTTGCAGGTTCTTGTTCTACAACTGTAATAAATCCTATAGATGAAGTAATTAAAAAATTACCTATACCAATTACTTTCGGATAAATTTATTTTTTATTTTTATTCATTTCTAAACGTGGATATTCTATTATTAATTTTTCTAAAATCGGTTTTACAGCTCGTTCACCTTGTCTAGTATAGCCAGTAGCGTATACAAATTTTTTCATAACTGTCCAATCCATAAGATTTATTATTTTTAAAAAAGTTGTAATCATTTCAGTAGTAAAATTAATATTACGATAATCAGGGTGTATAAATATCCAAGATAAACAATAATCAGCATATTGTTCACTATATTGACTTAAATACAAACTTCTAGTAAAATTTATAGTAGCAAATTCTTTTCCTGTATTTTTATCAGTCCATGTAATATACTTATTACAAAAATTTGTAGAATAATAAATATCAGTTACTGTACAGTTATATTCAAAATATTTAGTTTCTGTACTTAAAGATTTTTTTCTACATTCTTCACATCTATTAACTAACTCAATTTCATTATTTAAAGAATCTATTAAGTATACCTCATCTTTATGTTTACATAAATAATTCCATAACATTTCGTGCTCAGCTATAGTTATAAAAGAATTATGTTTATAGCCTCTACGTATCATTTCTGCTACTAGCTCATCGTGTCTAGTTATAATTTTATCTACACTAACTAAACCTTTATCTATATATCCTTTTAAATTTTTACCCGCTTTAATAGTACCTATAAACATATGTATTTCTACATGCTCTCCGAGTAAATGTTTCCTACACATTAATCTAGGGTCTGTGAGCCACATTCTCATTTACATCACTTCTTCATTAATAATAAAAATTATTTATTTAAAATTTTAGTAGCTTCATTTAATCTGTAGTAGTAAACCATTGGGTCAATCTTTCTTGCATCATATTTCTCTGACCAGAATCTTGTAATTGCGTCGTATATCTGCCATCTACTGTATTCTCCATTTGGCTCCCATTCAATCAATCTAGATTCAACTTCTTCAATCATTCTAGCTGAGTAACCTACATCTACTAAAAAATCAACGTATTTTTCTACTTTAGTTTTTATTGCATTGTTAATTAAAGTTAATGCTTCAGGCATAGCTCTTTTGAGTAATTGTTCAAATTCTACTGACAATTTTGAAATAACATCTTTTTCACCAACGTGTTTTACTGTAATTGAATCATTTGCTATTAATCGAACTGCTCCGTTACTACAAACCTGTCTTAGCATAAATAAACTTCCACCGAATGGTGTAAATTTGTCGTAGCCATTTGTAAATCTGTATCCTACTTTTATATCATGTCCATCTGCTGGTTTTATTGTTCTATCTTCTAAAACTATTGTCATAAAAGCTCTTCTTGGTGTTTCAATTATCTGTGCACTAATTGGCTCATCTTTAAATGCTAGTTCCATAACATCTGTTGCGTAGTTAAATGCATCTTTGTTCTGAACTAACTGGTATTGGTCTGTCACTATACTTACAACTTTATCCATATTTAATATAGCTGAAAAGTTGTGTTTTTCATCTTCTACATCTTCCACATGAACAGCTTTTTGCTGTGCTATATCCATTGTTTGAATATAGCTTCTGACAGATTCAAAATCTGTCATTCTTTTTGCGTCTTTAAAATTTATTCTCATGTTAAAACCTCATATCATATACAAAGCTAATTTATTTAAAATTAATTGATATGAGTTATTAACATTTCATATCTCTTCTCTTATTAGCTATAAATTTTGAAATTAAAAAACTTATAATCTAATTAATATAGATTAATTGCTATAAAAAAGTAGGTATTTAAAGTGTATCTATTATTATTGTTATATCCTATTAAAATTATCGTTAAAATTTATTTCTTCTCGTTTAACGAGTCGAGGAAACAGTTTAAATGCGCATATATAAATTATCTATTAGTTAACCAACTAGTCATTATTAATGTACCATAATCTATATTTTCATCATAAACTGAGGAACTTGAGTCTAATTTAGATTTAATTATGTTCATTATATGTTCTTCGATAGTATTTTTAGTAATATAGTAATAAATATTCACATTCTCTTTTTGAGTTATTCTATGTAAACGGTCCTCTGCTTGTAACATATTAACAGGAGTCCAATCTAGCTCTGCTACTATAGCAGTATTAGCTGTAGTTAAATCAATACTTTCACCTATAGTTGGTATACTGCCTATTAATACTTTTACTTTCTTATCTTTAAACTGTTCAATTATAGTATTTCTATTTTCCATGTTTATTCTACCATCTATAGTAACGTTTGGTATATTGGCTTCTTTAAGTTTTTGAACTAACATATCTGTACTGTCGTGAAACATTGTAAATACAACAACAGATTCATCATTATCTAAAATAGAATTAATATGGTCAATAATATAAGGTATTTTATCTATAAAAGCTAATTGTCGAAGTTGAGACATTTCTTTAAATTCCATACTCATTTTACTAAATTTAACTTTTGTTAAATCTATATTACGAGATGTAGATTCTGTTTTAATACGTTCTAATAAATTATTTTCTAGTTCTTTATATTCTCTATTTACATTATCTACTACTATCCATGTTCTTGTTTTTTCTGGTAGTTGAGTTAATACATCTTTTTTAAGTCTTCTAATCATTACAAATCTTCTTAATAAATCTCCTAATTCTGACTGATGTGCTGGACAATATTTAGGTATTCTTTTACGACCATAAACAACAGTAGTTTTACCACAAAAATAACTATCAAATTTAGTTTTATTAAATGTTGCATTAGGATACCAACTATGAAATACATGAGGAGCCACAGTCATAGATATTTGCCATATATCATCTGGATATCTTTTAATAGGAGTTCCAGATAAAAATAATACACTTTGAGTATTTTTCCATATTAATTCAAATGAGTATCTACTTCGTTTAGCTCCATAATTTTTTATTCTATGACATTCATCTACTATAATACAGCCAAATTTTATTTTTTCTAATTCTGTATATCTTTTAAATAATGCATCATAGTGTATTACATACCATTGAGCATTAGGTGTTACTTTAGTTTTTGAATCTAATATACATGCATCTTTTTTAGCCCAGTCTTTAATATGATTTTTCCAAACATATTTTGAACTTAGAGGACATATAACTAAAACTGGTCTTTTTTCAGGGTGTAAAAGTAAATGAGATATAGACATTACTGTTTTACCAGTACCCATCTCATCTGCTATTAAAGCATATCCACCATTAAGTTCTATATACTCTAGAGCAGCTATTTGAAATGGATAAAGTTTTTCTATTATTTTTTTCTGGTCTTGATTTAATTCAAGAATATTTTTAGGCTCTGTAGCAAAGGATAATTCTTTACGTAATTTATCATACTTTGTTATTTCTAAACAATCATTGATGCGTTTCTCTAGTTTCATCTATATCTTCCCCCTTTAATTATATGACCTGTTTGGCCTAGATTAATTGAGTATAAAAAATTAAAGATTAATTAATACTGTCTTAGTCCTAAAGATATAATATTTCTAGTTTTTAAAATTGATAAGTTATCTTCAACATAATACATAAGACCTAAATAAGAAGCAATATTGTCTTTTATATTAAGTAAACCATCATCACTCATAATTATATTTTCTATTTGTTTAAACATCTCACTTTTTGTTTTTTTATACTTAAGATTTTCTATTGATTTACTAAATAATTTTATATAATCATCATAGTGTGCTCCAAAATCTAAATGATATTTTAAACACTCAATTATAGCCTCATTTTCAGTATTAGCTTTAACTAAATATATTTCTGCTGGAAGAAATTCATCACCAGCATCTCTATCTTTAAAATTCTTTATTCTGTAATTATTTGGCCCTACATATTCATATATCATAATAGAATATATATCCTTAAGATTTGTTTCTTCTTTTTTATGTTCCATTTACATCACCTCATTAAATATACTTCTTACCTCTCATAGCACAACTTTTTTGTAATTGTGTATAAGCTTTTTTTGTGCATTTTAAACAAATATCAGATATCATATAATCTGCTGGATTCATATATTT
>DAOLQA010000028.1:0-3362 GCA_035417885.1 bacterium | reverse complement strand
TTTTAATCACCTTTTAATTTCAATTGAACTATATATTCACCATAAAATAATGTTTCTTCTATATCATTTAACACTTTAACTAATTCAATTAATCCTTTCTTTTCCATAACTTCTAAATCATTAAGAGTAATATATGGAACTTGTTTAATCATTGCTTTATTTTTACTTGTAATTGTTTTGTTAAATTCATGTAACGTAATCCACTTATTTGGTTTAATAAAATCAAAATATTTAACTATACTAAACCATAGTTGTTCGTTATATTCTCTTAATTCATCTCTAGTATGTATCATTTTAAATTTCACCTATAAATGCATTATAATGTGGTTCTATATGTAAACGTTTATCTGCCATTTGTTCAATAGACCAAATATTTTCAGTTTTTATACATTCTTTTGCTATAATTAAAACATTATATTTTTTCCACATAGTTGAATAATATTTAGAAATAGTTGAATTATTTAACTCTTTAATAAATTCATTTATTTCTTCTTTAGAAATATTTTTATCTACTAAAATTTTACGTAAATAATACTCCTCTGCACTATATTTATCGCCTTTATATATAGCTATAAGACAATCTTCTTTATTAGAATATTTATTTAAAGAAGTAATACATACAACACTATATAATGGCATAGTGTTACCAACTATATCACCAACTGTTTGAATTTTATGTTTCATTTTTAATCACCTACTTAAAATATTGAGGTTTTGGACCTCTTGTTGTTCTTTCGGGTTTATGACCTTTTTCATAAACATATTTAAAATACACAATACCAATCTCTGGATGTGTATTCATCCACTCATCAGCTAATTTACTAGCCGTAGAACGACTAGGAACATAAGCCAATGTTACTTTTTCTACTACATTACCATGAATATCTTCTACTTCACCTATTAGCTTCCATTTGCCAACTGTATTCAAAAACTTTGTATTTTTACTATGTTCCATATAAATCACACTATTAATAAAACATTATATTTATTTAAATTTAATGTTCTATTTTGATATGTTTTTATACTCTTTTTCTTTTGATTCATTATCAAACCCTTAATAAAATATATAATTTAATTAATAGTTAAATTTAGAATCTTTTTACTCTAAATATTATTTTTAAAATATCTTCTTTGTTTATTGTATTCAGTATAAACCCAGTTATTCCAAAAATCTATTTCAGCTTTAAAGTTTGTTGGTAAAATACTTTCTAATTTAAAAGCTATTTTATCAGCTATATTAGACATCACTGTAAACGCTTCTATTTGTTCTTTATCATAACTACTATAACTAGGTAGTCTAGAACTGCCTCTATTTACAGAATATCCAACATTATCATATTTATCTTTATTCCACTTTACTTTTCTTTCTCTATGTTCCATTTTTAATCACCTCAATAAACTTGATACTCTTCTAAATCATATATCTTTAAAGTTTTCTTGTTAATATAGAATACATCATTAGTTGAATCAAATATTATAACTGAATCATCACTTTCTTGTATTACTGCTTCTATGTTTATTAATGCACTAAAACCTAGACCTAAATCTTTTTCTATCCAATCAGAATCTTTATGTTTCAACCAATCTTTTATTTCACTAATAGGTCTATTATTGACTCTATATTCGTATATAATTTCTTCCACCAGTGTTTTTGGTAAAGATGATTTTTTATGTTTTACTCTTGTCTCCATATAATCTGGATTTCCATAAAACGGCATATTAATCACTTCCTATGTTTATATTTATGTTTTAATAAATCTTTTACACTTCTTAAATTTGTTTTAAAAGGTGAATCAGTTATCCAATCAATATCTAATTCCATCTCATCATCTGTATCTAAATATAAATCTTCTACACTAAATTCTGCTGAATTTCTATCTGTTGTTTCTAATGCTACGCAAGGACTACCCGCATGTGCAACTATAGCAATTTTTTTACGTTCTACTAATTGAGCTACTCCTCTCGGTGATATAGCATCATATAACATATCTCTTGTTGCATATTCTTTATCTCTTCCAATTTCAGGAATATCAGTATAAAAATAGAATATATCATCTTTTAGATAATATCTTTTTCCTTTTTCTATTTTCATTTCAATCACCTCAAACTTATTTCTCTTAATACTTTCATTACAGTTATTTTTTTAGATTCAGTAAATACTCTTACTTCTGTATGTTCTCCATTTTGTGTATATCTATCTATGTTACCTAAATAAGTATCTGTTTGATGAACTTCAAAGTTCCATTTACCATGTCTCCAATTAGCAGCTACTGTGGTTCCTGTACCATCAAAAATTAACAATGTTGTTCCTTCAGGATTAGTACCTATATCAAATTCTTTTAGAAGAGTATCTACTTTAATATGATAAGCATCTCTGTTGTCAGCATAAATTGTAACTACATCATCTTCAGGTAATGCTTTTACAATACCTTTGTTTTTAGGATTTTTTGGTCCATGAATCATTTAAGCCCTTATTCTATAATTTTTTCTAGCATTATTCATTAATTCATTCATATCTTCTGATTTACCTATACCAATTTGTTCGTTAATATTATCTATTACTAAAAGTAATACATCTCGCATATCATCTGCATCCGTTGGTTCCTCGGAGCAGTAATCCATGATATCTATTACTATAGAAGTAGCTTTTCTTGGTTTTCTTACAACTTTTAATTTTTCTCTTAAATACTTATCATCATAAGTATTCGCAAATACATCTATTAAATTTTCTTTATTATGTTTCATTTCTTACCACCTTCTTGAAAATATTTTAACATACTACCTATCATAGGTAAAACTACATTTGCGCTATCTACACTTTTCGCTAACCAAAGATTAGTTATTCCGTTTATTGTTGGAACTGCTACAATTCTCATAACTCCTTTAAATGCTTCAGGACTAATGTTAGAAAGCAAATATTGAGTAGCTTCTAAATCTGGTAAAATATTTGCATGTTTTAAAAGTCCTTTTATTTGCTCCATTTGTTGTGGATTTAAAGGCTTATCACCAATATCTTCTAATATCTTTATTATTTCTGTTACATCTTCAAATTTATTTTTATTCATAAAATCACATATTTAAATTTATACCTGCTTTTTTAATACATCTTAAATGCGCATGTTTATATCCATTATTAATACATACAATACTATTATCTATATTTTTATACTCAAAAAAATCTTCATTACAATATGGACAATTACATTTATGCACACCTTCTAAATAAGTTCCACACTCATTACATATAACACTAATTTCTTCTAACACTTTAGTAACTATATATTTTTTATTAGTATGTTTCATATTTTTCACCTATGTTAATAGAGAGGAGTGGATTCGAACCACTGACCTTCTGGTCATGA
>DAOLQA010000027.1:1337-13672 GCA_035417885.1 bacterium | reverse complement strand
CTTTTATCCGTTGAGCTTCCACCTTCCTATATAGGATGGTCGGATCACTAACTTCTACTTTCGTAACTGCGCGGATTGTAGTCCTTGCAGTAAAGCTGGTTTATGCGTTTGCACTATCAGTTCGATTTCCATCCGAACTTAACCAACCTTTGTAAACGCCTCCGTTACATTTTAGGAGGCTACCGCCCCAGTAAAACTACCCACCAGGCACTGTCTTCCTGCCAGATTATGGCGTAAAAATTAGTATTAAAATTAGATAAGGGTGGTATCTCAAGGATGCCTAAGCTCCCACCTATCCTGAACATATATAACTCTAATACAATACCAAGTTGTAGTAAAGATTCATGGGGTCTTTTCGTCTAGCTGCGAGTAACGAGCATCTTCACTCGTCTTGCAATTTCACTGAGTACTTCGTTAAGACAGTTACCAAGTTGTTATGCCATTCGTGCGGGTCGGAACTCACCCGACAAGGGATTTCGCTACCATAGGACGATTATAGTTATCGCCGGCGTTCATCAGCGCTTAGTTTCAGAGCTTGCACCCCTCCACTTAACGTTCTGACACTGGCCAGGCATCAGCCCCTATACTTCAGCTTTCGCTTTCAGCAGAGACCTAAGTTTTTGGTAAACAGTCACCCGGTATCTTTCGCTGCGCCCCTAATAAATTAGGGGAGGCCTTATCCCGAAGTTACGGCCGCTTTTTTGCTTAGTTCCTTAACGAAGTTTCTCTCATGCACCTTAGGATACTCTCCTCACCCACCTGAGTCGGTTTACGGTACGGATATTAATATGATTAGCCCTAGAAGTTTTTCTCGGCATTTTAATAAATTCTATCTCTCTACTTTCATAGAAATGCATGCAACTTTTGATGCTTAATATATAAAGGATTTACCTCTATATACATCTACTAATCGCAAACGTACATAACCAAATTACGTAGAACCTCAATAAAATACGTCCCTCCAATCGGTCATATTAATAGTGCAGGAATATTAGCCTGCTCTTCCATCGCCTACTCTACTTAGCCTCGGCTTAGGATCGACTAACCCAGGGCAGAAAATCTTGACCCTGGAAACCTTGGGTTTTCGGTGTGCAGAATTTTCATCTGCATTTTTGCTACTTATGTCAGCATTCTCTCTTCTATACACTCCACAATACCTCGCGATATTGCTTCAGCGCATATAGAATGCTCCCCTACCACTCTTATCTTACGATAAGAATCCGCATCTTCGGTACTATACTTGAGCCCCGGTAAATTTTCGGCGCAGGATGACTAAACTAGTGAGCTATTACGCTTTCTTTAAATGATGGCTGCTTCTAAGCCAACATCCTAGCTGTTTATGTCAAACCACCACCTTCGACACTTAGTATAGATTTTGGGACCTTAAATTGCGGTCAACGGCTGTTTCCGTTTTGACTGATGAACCTTAGCGCCCATAGTCTTACTCCAGTTTTTTAATTTACTAGCATTCGGAGTTTGGTTGGATATGGCAGGATTGCTCCACCCACACCCATTCAGTAGCTCTACCACCAGTAAAGAACAAACGAGGCTATCCCTAAAGATATTTCGGGGAGAACCAGCTATCACCGAGTTCGATTAGTATTTCGCTCCTAACCACAAGTCTTCTCTCACTTTTGCACGAGTGTCGAGTTCGGGCCTCCAACAATCTTTCGATTATCTTCACCCTGCTCATGGTTAGCTCACCCGGTTTCGGGTCTACTCTGTGATGCTAAACGGGCTATTAACCCTCGCTTTCACTACGCTTTCCCAGCCTCAGACTGGTTAAACTTGCAACACAGAAGTAACTCGCTGACTCATTCTTCAATAGGCACGCCGTCACCCGGAACTCTAAAGTCAATTAATTATAAATTAACTTCAAAGTTCCGGGCTCCGACTCCTTGTAAGTATATGGTTTCAGGTCTATTTCACTCCCTTCTCAGGGTTCTTTTCACCTTTCCCTCATGGTACTTGTTCACTATCGATCATTAAAGATATTTAGCCTTATCGCATAGTCGCGATAACTTCTTACAGGATTTCACGAGTCCTGCAATACTTAAGAAAATTCCTATAGAGTAATAATTTCTTTAAGATACGGGGCTTTAACCCTCTATGGCCATTCTTTCCAGAATATTCTCATAGAAATTATTGTTTGTATCTCTATTCTAGTTCCGTCAGAAACTAAACGGAATCTCTTACAACACCTATTTGGCAACAGCTGACGCTTTTAATACTTCTAGATCTGCCAAGGTTAAACCAAGACATCACTATCATAAACACGCAAATAGGTTTAGGCTCTTCCGATTTCGCTCGCCACTACTTTCGGAATCATTATTATTTTCTTTTCCTCTGGGTACTGAGATGTTTCACTTCCCCAGGTGTGCTCATCATAACCTATGTATTCAGTTATGTGTCTTTGTTATAAAACAAAGGAGTTTCCTCATTCGGATATCTCCGGATCAAAGGTTGTTTGCCACCTCCCCGAAGCTTAACGCAGGCTACTACGTCCTTCATCGCTCTTTAATGCCAAGGCATCCACCATATACGATCTTATTTAACCACAATAATAACAAAATTATTGTGCTATACTGACATAATAATAAAAGAAACTTTATGAAATTGCTTTTATTCTTTCTATTTAATTTTTAATTTACAATCCTTAGCGACTGATTTTCTATTTTAATATTTATTAAAAGTTTTATCAATAGCTAAGTTGTTAAGATATTGTTTAAAAATTGTTAAATGCAACAAAAAATAACCATGTGCATTTAATAATTAATAATATGAATTTAAAATTAAATGCTTAGAGGTTATTATATATAACATGAGCTTTTGCGATAAATAATCGCAATAATTAAAATTGTAACAACAATTATATAATGAAAAATTTTTTTAGTCAAGACCCCATTTTTTTATAACTTCATCAATAGAAAATTCCCTAAAATTAGCAGGAATATTATCAGTGACTTTGGAAAAGATTAGCTGCAATAAAATATTATACTTAGTATTAGTTGTATTAAAAATATTAGCCATCTTACCTTCTTCTATCTTTAATGATTCTAAAATTATATTATTAATTAATTCTTCTTCATCCTTTGAGTTTTTAGATATATCTTTAACTATATCCTCTATTAAAAATGAACTTTTTGTATACATTAAATATGATTTGAAAATGCTATCTATTTTGCTATCTTTCTTAGATAAATTATATAAACTAGTAAGTAAATAAAATTTCAATATATTTTTATTAATAGATTCTCTAATCTCAGCTAGATATATCATAATATTAACAGAATCCTGTATTGATAAAGTAGTATTTATATTTCTTATTTTTTTATCTTTTATATATTTTATAAACTGTTCTTTTATCCATTCTATTTCTGAATTACTAGAATAACCAATATTTATATTAAATATAATTTTATTTAGATAACTATACTCCGTATCGAATTGAAAATTTTTAAAGTTGCTTAATGTTTTATCTACAATATTTCTTGTTTTTGTAGCTTTGTTTTCAAATGATTTTAAAGTATTTTCTATTAATCTAGATGCTATATAAATAATATCATCACCTCCTTTATAACCAAACAGATCATTAAAAAAGTTTAGATACATTATATCAAAAAATACTAGCTCAACACCTATGTCTCGTGTGATAATAGCGATAAATTCATCACCACCATATCTAAAGACCTCAGTTTTTAATATTGCACCTCTATTCTTACTAGATATATGCTTATTCTTTTGCTGAAATTCTAAAATCTTAAATATGGTAGAATAAAAAATTTTTCTGTTTTTTAATAAACTAACACTGTCAATAGATAAATCATTAAATATATTTAATAATTCTTCTAAAAAATTTTTTAAATAAAAATTATTTTTGCTATTCTTCTCTAAAAAATTCTTTATATTTTTAATATTATTGTTTATTTCTGGAGGTTTTACTTTTATATATTTCTCAATTTCAACAAAATCTTTAAAAACATCAATAGAGTAATCCTGCAAGAAAATAGCATTATTAATATATTCTTTAAGCTCATCTTCAATATTATGAAAATCTATTACATTAAATTTATTACCTTCTATGTTTTTACTCTTGTTATTATTTTTGAAACTCATTTTTTATTAAATCTTTTATAATTATTTATATATTATATCATAAATTTATTCTAATTTATATTGTTTACTAAACATTATGCCAATAAACAGCATTAATATAAATATACCAAAATTTTCTGTCATTAGAAAATGATCAAAAAAGCCAGAAACTAATAATATAAAGTACACTAATTTAATATCACTATCATTATTAATTAATAATGGGGATAATAATAAAATAATAAATGTGATAAATCCAAAGATTCCTAATTCATTTAATGATAAAAAATAAATATTATGAATAGATTTTAAATCATAAACGCCTTTAACATTATTAGCATTATGTATATAAAATGTATAATTTCTTTCACCTATGCCAAATAAAAAATTATTTTTATTTTTTATAATATTCACTGACTCAACATACTGATCTTTTCTTTCATAGTTAGATATATTATTTAATCTACTATCAATAATTCTTGTAAAAATTAGATCTTTGAATATTAAAAAAATAGATAGTAATACACAAAAAATAGATAAAAATTTCTCTACTTCCAACTTTTCTCTTTTTAAAAAATAGTGTCTAAATATATATATAATAAAAAAAATTAATAGCAACAACAAAGATAATCTTGAAAATGTAACTATAATACCAATAAATATAATACCTAAAATTAAGTAGCTTGAATATTTATTTTTTATATTTCCTTGCAATATTTTAATACATAAAAATATAAAACCTATTACTAAAAACACTCCCAATATATTTGGATGAGGCAAAAGACCATATGCTCTTAAAAATCTCCCATCGCTCTTTTCTATAACAGAAGTCCCTGGATCATATGGAAAATGATTTGCTAATCCTAAAAATTTATTAGCCACTATTTTTTGTGACGCAAATTGATATATAGCTATAATACTTTCTATTAGAGAAGAACATATAAAACCATCTTTAATGTATTTTTTATCAATCTTAATAAATGATAATAAAAATGCTAGACATGAAAATACAAAAAATCTTATATTAAAATATATAGAAGAGTTTTTATTAATAGACCTTAACAATGATAAATTTAAAAATAAATTAAATAATATTAATAATATTGAAAATGTTTTTGTTTTATTATTGAATTTAAATAATTTATTTTTTAAATTATAAAAAAATAAATAAATAATTAAAAAAATAATATAAATATCTGTCGCATAAATTGCAATGGTACCATACTCAAAAAATATATTATCAATTTTATATATAGATAAAAAATATCTAGTTTGAAGAGGGACTATTATAATCAATAAAAATAATAATATATTTAAAATTTCTTCTTTAAATATATTTTTCATAATATTTTTTTATTTTAAGTTCGAATTCATTTTTATATTGTTCTCTTCTATCATTTGTATGTAACTTTATTATTCCATCATTTATCAATACATCATCATTTAAATTCAATTTATTTTTAATCTCTAAATTCATTTTTTTCATCTGTATATCTTTTAATATATTTTCTACCCCATTAGTAAATAGATAGCTAAATATCCTTCTAAAAAATGCGCCATTTTTATTTAGATATAATCGTCTTTTATCTGCCGTATTAAAATTAAAAATATTTTTTAAATACATTCTAATCCAACTATTTTCATTATAAAACTGATTAAAAATATCATCTTGATCATATATTGGAACTAACTGTGATATCCAATATATAAAATATATATTATGATTTTTTGAAACATTTTCTATATTAAGATGCTTTTCATCAATATAAAAGCTTAAACATATTTTATTTTTCTGATTATTTTTTTTAGGTCTTAAATTTAAAATTTTTGAAACCATAACAGCGATAAATCTCGCTGTCCATATTCTATTTCTCTCTGTAATTATAAATAAATCTATATCACTATTTTCATTAGAATTTTCTAAAGCTAAAGTATTACATACCATTATTGATTTAAAACATGGGAAATATAATAGTTTTCTAATATATCTCATTGCTAAAATATATTTTTTATATGCTATGTTATATGTTTGTTTTCTAATTTGCACAATGTTATCTCTACCACGCAAAAAATAAAAACCTTCTTTATTATCAATCTCCATATTGATAATTTCATTAGTTTCTAATACATTTATAAAATCATTAAAACTAATATCATTATTTAATAAATATAAATTCTTATATAATTCTATTTGAGTTAATGGGAAGCTAAAAATATCAAAATATGATACTGTCTCTAAAATAGATTTTTCTATATTGCTTAATTTAGCCATTTATTTTAATTATATAGTTGATGTATTATTCTACTAAAAAAAATAATATAAAAAAAGAACTACCTGTTCATAAGTCGTTCTTTTTTTATTTATTTTTGTTATCAAAATAATTTTTATTTTTTATTTTTATTATCTTTTTCATCTTCATAATCTTCATCAAGCAGTTTGTCTATTACTCTTTTAATTTTATCTTGATTTTCCGAATATACCCAAAAAATCATTAGAATTACAGAACAAACTAATAAAACTATTCCTATTGTCATCGATTTATCCCTTTGATAATCCGCATTATCCTTGCTAGGTGAGACTAAAGTTTTTTCTTCAGGCTTTTGGTCTGATACAATATTATTACTATTATCTTTTGTTGTATTATTAATATTATTTACAGTATCTTTTTTGGTAGTATCTTCTAAAGATCCATCGTCAGTTGTTTCCTTGCTATTTGGCTTTATAGCCTCTGAAGTAGATGGTACTTCTGGCTGTTTAACCTCAAAATAGAATTTTTTAGAATCATAGCTCCTTCTTCCTGTCATATTTTCATAAGCTACAAAATATCCAGAGTGCTTACCATCTGTTAAATTATGAATAGCATAAAGGAAACTAACTTTCTTGTCTGCACTTGTAGATTCAGGCAAATTTAATGTCTTAATTTTCTTACCATCTAAATAAATATCTATAGTATCTTTACTATTAGCTATTCCTCTTACAACAAATGTTTTATAATCATCTTTATAATAATAAGGCGCTCTTACAACTGGTGCATCATAAACAGCTTCTTTTATAATCATTACTTCTTTTGAAAAGTCACTAATAAAACCATTTTTCACAGCTTGAGCTTTTAAAAAATGGATCCCTTCACTTAGATGTTTTTTGGGGGTATAAAAAAATGCAGAAATTCCTGTTTTACTTTCCCAAGACTTTATTTCTCCATCTAGGATCCCATCTATATATATCCTAACAACCGCACCTGAAGAAACAGCACCTGTTATCGTTTCGTTATAAGAAATAATATCATCATTTTTTGGAGATAATATTGTTGGAGAAGATAGGTTTAAATTTAAAACCTCATTTCCTTTATTATTTTCTATCTTTAACTGGCTAGTACTCTCAACTGGGGATATTTCATTAATAACGCCACCTGCAAATGCATTAGAAGCTAGAAAAAAAGATATTGACAAAATAAACAAAGATTTAGTAATAATTTTATTTATTTTTAGCATAAAAATAAAATTATTCCTTAGTTATTTTGACAAGCATCTTCCTCCAGTTATTAAAATTTAAAGTTACATTTGATTGTTGATATACAATCTTTTGTAATATACTAAATTAGTTTATAAATTATTTTTAGTCAAGACAAATTTATTTATCCACAGAAAAATTAATCAAAAATTAATATACATTATGATAAAATAAATTTTATGTTAGAAGAAGCATTAAAAATTTTAAAACAATATTTTGGATACTCGGATTTTAAACCTGGACAGAAAGAGGTTGTTTTAAGTATATTAAACAAAAAAGATACTATAGGTATCATGCCAACTGGGGCTGGAAAATCATTATGCTTTCAAATACCTGCCTTAATATTCCAGGGAGTAACAGTTGTAATATCACCTTTAATAGCATTAATGAAAGACCAGGTAGATAGATTAATCTCCAAAAATATACCAGCTACATTTATAAATAGCTCCTTAAATATAGAAGAAATCAATGCTAGATTGTCTGGTCTATCTAGTGGTTTATATAAAATATTATATATAGCACCAGAAAGACTATCTAATCCTGATTTTATCAATGATCTTAAAAATATTAATATATCTCTATTTGCAGTTGACGAAGCACATTGTATATCAGAATGGGGGCATGATTTTAGGCCTAGTTATACTAAAATAAGACCATCAATAGATAAAATTTGCGATGGAAAGAATAGACCTCCAATAATAGCATTAACAGCTACTGCTACACCTGAAGTCAAAAATGATATTATAAAACAACTAAATGTAGATAATCCCAATATTTTCATATCTGGATTTAAAAGAGATAATTTAGAATTAATTGTATTTAAAACAAAAAATGATGCTGATAAAATAAATAAAATAACAAATATATTATCAAAAATTAATGGACCAAAAATTATTTATGCAGCAACGAGAAAAAATGTTGATGATATAGTAGAAAATTTACAAAATACTGATATAAATGCTATTGGATATCATGCTGGTCTTACTACTGAAGAAAGAAAACAGATACAAAATGGTTTCCTAGATGGAATTTATAATACATTAGTATGCACAAATGCATTTGGAATGGGTATAGATAAAAGCAACATAAGATTAATAATCCATTATAATATGCCTGGCTCCATAGAAGCATATTATCAAGAAATAGGGAGAGCTGGAAGAGATGGTAAAAAGAGCAGCTGCATATTATTATATAGTGAATCAGATAGATATATACATGAATTTTTTATAAATGGAGAAAACCCAACAAAACAAAATATAGAAGAAGTATATTATTCTATATTAAATAAAGTTATGGAAGAAAAAAAAGATGAAATTTTTATTACAACTGATGAAATAAAATATAATATGTCATATATACAAAATGATACAGTTATATCAGCATGTCTTAAAGAATTAGAGAAATTAAATCTAATAAAAAGAAATGAGAATAATGGATCTAATATAATAGTAAAATTAAACTATAATTACGAAGAGCTTCTTAATCAAATAAGTCCTAAAGCAAGATTGCAACTAGATTTGCTAATCACATTAAAAAGAGAATATGGTTTAGAACTAGCTGGCCAAGAAATAGAATTAAATCTTGATAATTTTAGTGATAAATCTCATATAAATAAAGATAGTATTTTAAGAACTTTAAATACCTTAAATAAATATGAATTTATAGAATACACACCAGCAAAAAGAGGAAGGAAAATTACTATATTAAAAAAGGATATGCTATTAAATATTGATGGAGATGAGCTTAATGAAAAAAAAGAAAGAGCTTTATCTAAATTAAATATTATGGAAGAATATGCAATAACAAATATGTGCAGGCATAAATTTATTCTTCAATATTTTGGAGATAATTTAGATAGTATAAAAAATAATTGTGGAATGTGCGATAATTGTTTGAAAAAAGCAATTAATCTTTAGAAAATTTAAAAATAATTGGTTGTGCTATATTCAAATAATCTTTTACATCCATTATTATAGAATCTGTAAGGGATCCAGCGTTAAATGCTATTTTATTGTTATCTAAAATAGAATTATCCAAATATAAATCTAAATCAATAATTGGCTTTCCAAAAGGTGGGACTGAACCAGGTACTAATCCTGTCAAATTCATTAATTCATCTGCTGTTGCAAACCTAATATTTTTTGCATGAAAATATTTTTTAATTAAACTAGAATCCAATTTTTTTGCTGCACTTAGAACAAACACCTTAAAACTATCATCTACTTTAACAACTAATGCTTTGCCACCTATTTTAATATTTTCACCTCTAGCCACCGCTGATTCTTCAGACGTTCTTGTTGGCTCATGATGTATTTCTCTAAAATTAATATTATTATTTTTTAATAATTCTTGTATTTTTTCTAACATATTATTTATTTTAAATTTAAAAATATATAGCTAGATAAAATATATAATAAAAAAGCATAAATTAAATTTATAAATAAATTATTTAATAGACTGAATAAAAACATTACTAATATTACAGGATATGCTAAAAGTACAAATGGATTTTTAATTATATGATTATTTGTTTCTTTAAATAGCACTTTTATATCTTCTTTGCTTTGAAAAGAATTTATAGCTATTGAAGCACCTAACCAAATAAAAAGAATTTCAAAAAATTGATTATTTATAGAATTATAATATTTTGATATTAGAAAAAAGAAAATAGAAAATATTAAACCTAATATAAACGGCCCAACTGATATTAAAAATGATTGGTAATATTTTTTAGGTTTGAAATGCAATACATATCCAGCTGGATTTTTAAATTGAAAATAACAAACTTTTATTACTTTAACACCTGTAAAATCGCAAAATATTTCATGTCCAAACTCATGAAAAACCACTCCTGGCAATGAAA
The DNA here is from genome assembly GCA_035417885.1 of bacterium. Lineage (GTDB taxonomy): Bacteria > Patescibacteriota > Patescibacteriia > JAGPKW01 > JAGPKW01 > JAGPKW01. Next base: position 3,203 of record DAOLQA010000027.1, on the reverse strand, counting down.
TTAATGAAAATATTTTGTTGATCATTTATATTATGTTTTTTTGTCTCTAAATATTATATAATCAATATATTAAAAATAAAATATATTATGGATAAATTTATAAAAGAAATAAAAAAATTAAAAAAATATGGAGTAGATAATAAAATACCAAATGTGTCTAATACACTTGGCATGTTTTTAAATATACTAATAAAAAATAAAAATATACAGAATGTTTTAGAAATAGGTACAGCAAATGGTGTATCAACATTATGGATGGCTGAGGCACTAAAACAAACAAGGGGTAATATAATTACATTTGAATTCTCTATTCCATCTAGAAATGAAGCATTAGAAAATTTTAAAAAATTTAAATTAAATAAATATATAACATCAATATATGGAGATGCTATAGAAAAAATAAAAGAATTAAAATTAAATGGAAAAATTTTTGATTTAATATTTATTGATGGTCAAAAAAATAATACTTTAAATTTTTTTATTACATGTAAAAATTTATTAAAAGATGATGGAATAATTATAATAGATGATGTAATAAAATATAAATATAAAATGATGGATTTTTATAAATATATAAAAAATAATAAAGAATTTCTTTATTTAGTATTACCAATAGATATAGATGATGGAATAATGCTTATAATTAAAAAACATAGGCCAATCTAAAATACAAAATTTATCATTTTATTTTTTACAAAAATAATTTTTTTAATTTCTTTTCCATTTATATATTTTTGAATTTTAATATTATCTTTTAATACATTTAAAATATCATCTTGCTCTAAGTTATTTTGTATTAATATAACATCTCTCATTTTCCCATTTACATACACTACAAATTTTATATTTTTATCTATTATAAAATTTTTATCATATTTAGGCCAAGTAGTATTTAATATTGAAGTACTATTTAAACTATCATATATTTCTTCTGTTATGTGTGGAGCAAATGGAAATAAAATTATCAAAAATTTATTAAAAGATTCTCTACTTATATTATTATAATTAGACACTTTATTTATGAAAATCATCATCTGAGATATGGCAGTATTAAAAGAAAACTGCTCTATATCTTCTGTAACTTTCTTTATGGTTTTATTTAAGATAAATTTAATATCTTTATTCTCTTCATCACTGCTTACTTTATATTGTAAATTCCATACTTTATCTAAGAATCTTCTCGCTCCTTTTAAACCATTAGTACTCCATGAAATATTTTGTGAAAAAGGTCCTATAAACATTTCATAAACCCTTAAAGAATCAGCTCCATATTCATTTATAATATCATCAGGATTTATAATATTGCCATATCTTTTACTCATTTTCCTACCATCTTCAGCTTGTATTAAACCTACATGATATAATTTTTGAAATGGTTCATCTGTAGATACGATTCCTAAATCATATAAAAATTTATGCCAAAATCTTGCATATATTAAATGGCGTGTAGCATGCTCAGCTCCACCTACATATAAATCAACATTCATCCAATATTTTTCTTTCTCTTTATTAATCAATTCACTGTTATTATGTGGATCTATATATCTTAGATAATACCAAGAAGATCCTGCCCATTGTGGCATTGTATTAGTTTCACGTTTTGCATTTCCTCCGCAAACTGGACATTTTACATTAACCCAGTCAGATATTGTAGCAAGAGGAGACTCTCCTGTGCCAGAGGGCTCATAACTCTCAATGCCTGGCAGTTCTAATGGTAAATCTTCTTCTCTGAGTGGGACTATACCGCATTTTGGACAATGAATTATTGGGATAGGTTCACCCCAATACCTTTGTCTTGAGAATACCCAATCCTTAATTTTATAATTTATTTTTTTATTACCAAACCTTTCTCTTTCTGCTTTTTCT
>DAOLQA010000027.1:0-1237 GCA_035417885.1 bacterium | reverse complement strand
GTTTTTTCTTTATTTAAATCTGTTCTTTCCAAATCTGATTTATTTTTACATTTATTAATATATTCTTTAACTTCATTTATATTTCCTATATTTTCTGATAGTTCATTTATAAGTTTATTTTCTGGTGCAACAACTATATATGTACAGCCATATATTGTATCTATTCTTGTTGTAAATATATTTATCTCTAAATTAAAACCATCTATTTTAAACTTTATTTCTGCCCCCTCGCTTTTTCCTATCCAATTTCTTTGAGATTCTATGATAGATTCTTCCCACTCTAGCTTGCTAAGATCCTGTAGTAACCTCTCTGCATAATCTGTAATCTTTAATACCCATTGCCTCATTGGCCTTTTTTCTACTAATGACCCACATCTTTCACACCTACCATTCTCTAAATCTTCATTCGCTAGACCGGTTTTACAAGATGGACACCAATTTATAGGCTCATAACTCTCATATGCTAAGCCCTTTTCATATAACTTCAAAAAAATCCATTGTGTCCATTTATAATAAGATGGGTCTGACGTCTTAATCTCTCTATCCCAATCATAATCAAATCCTATAATACTTAACTGCTCTTTAAATCTTTTAATATTTCTTTCTACTGCAATAGATGGATGTATTTTATTTTGTATAGCAAAATTTTCCGCTGGTAAACCAAATGCATCCCAGCCCATTGGATGCAAAACGTTATAACCATTTAATCTTTTATATCTAGAAAAAATATCTGTTGCTATATATCCTTTCGGATGACCAACGTGTAATCCATCACCAGATGGATATGGAAACATATCTAGTATATAAAACTTAGTCTTTGTGAAGTCATCATTAACTTTATATACATTATTATCCTTCCAATATTTCTGCCATTTTTTTTCTATCTCTTGTGGATTATATTTTTTCATATTTTTTAGATTATCATATATATTATATTAGATTATCAATATTATTGCTTTTTTTCAAGAAAAGAAAATACTCACAAAAATGTGAGTATTTTTATATATAATAATTATTTCTGGATAAAATCAAAAGTCCTATAAAATTTATCAAAATTATCATCTTTTATTGTAGCTGATATTACATAAGTTTTCCCATCTTTCTCAAAAATTATATCATCTGCCATATTTTTACCATTTGCATTATCATCTACTATATATCTCGTGCCAGTTACCCTACCAACACTAACTTTAATTTTTTTAACATTAAAATCATTTGTATGAGAATATATTATTCT
>DAOLQA010000026.1:1272-14225 GCA_035417885.1 bacterium | reverse complement strand
ATATTGTTTTACCTCTTGCTCTTGAATGTTTTTTCCTAGCTAATTTTTTCTTTTTATTCATAGTAAAAAATTAACTTAATTATATTTATTTTACGAAATTAAATTTTTATTTCTTTCAAAAATATATTTTAAAATCTTACCTTTATTTTTATTTCTTTATCATTCTCTGATAGACCAGATGGATTATCTTTCTTAAAAATTAAATAACCTTCTTTATTATCTTTTTTATCAAAATTAAGAGGCTCTGTTGCAAATTCTACATAATCAGATGTCATCCAATCTGTTTTTGATTGTGCAAAAGAGTTCCCTAAATTAGATCCATTTAAATCTTGAATTAATATAGGAAATGTTCCTTCAAAGAAAAAGTTATCTTTTATTTTTCCTTCTATAACATATCCTGTTTGTAATATATCACCTTCTCTAAAATTATATAAAACCAATGTCCTACCTTCTCCTATATTTTTATTTTCTTCACAAGATGTTGCTGGCATTGGGATAGATGGATTTCCGTGTTTTATCCATTCCCCATTTTTACAAATCCAAGCATCTTCTCTCGGCATAAAAAACACAAAAAATATTAATAATATAAAAATTATAGATGATAATATAATAATATTTTTTCTAGTCATAAAATTGATTACTTTATTATATTAAAATAATATCATATAATATTATTAAATTAAATATGGTATCAATATCATTAAACTATAAGTGTATGTTTAATGATATCCTAAAATTAAATCATTGTTTAGACATTATATCTCCTTAATGATTTTGCCATTAGAATCATAAATCTTAATAGGAAAAATAAACAAGGGACATTATATAAGATCAAAATATTAGAATGATACATTTATTCCTATATTAATTAATAAATAATATATGCTAACGATTCTCTATCTTTTAATTATATTTTTTCTATTTTTTATTTTAGGAAAATCTGCGGATTCTCTAATATTTAATGTAAAAAAGATAGCAGAAAAATTAAAAATAAATAAATATATAATCGGAATAATATTTGGAATATTAACAACAACACCAGAATTATTTGTAGGGATAAATGCAATAAAGAATAACATCGGATCAATATCCATCGGGAATTTATTTGGTGGGATAATCTTATTATTTACTTTATTGCTTGGTATAGATTTAATATTAAACAAAAAAATAAAAACGGATGGAAATATAAAAAATATATTACCAAGTTTTTTATTTATACTACTTGGAATCATCACTGGGTTGAAAGGATATTTTAATTTTTATGATGGAATATTTTTTATATTCTTATACTTTACTATAGTATTTTATATAAATAAAACTAACAATATAAATGAATATGAATTAAATATATTAAATAAAAAAAATGATTTCTCTAATGATTTAAAAAATATTTTTCTAAAAAAGAACGTAAAAAAAGAAATAGTAAAAGAAATATTAATATCAATCATCTCCATCATAACATTATTAATAACTTCGGATATAATTATAGATTTATCTATAAAAATTTTAAGCCAATTTAATATATCTAAATTTTTTATTGGATTAATTATGTTTTCTATAGGAACAAATTTACCAGAGTTAACTGTTGTATTAATGGCATTTAAAAATAAGGATTCAGAATTGTCATTAAGTCATCTTATAGGTTCTGCAATGGCAAATATTTTTATATTAAGTATTTTATCTTTATTTAATAATTTTAAAATAACTATAAATTTTTCTTATATACTATTATTAATAACAACTATAATTTCTTCAATATTAATAATTTTATTTTATAAGACAAATAAAGAGTTTTCTAGAAATGAAGGTTATTCACTTGTACTCATTTACATAATTTTTATAATAGCTCAATTTTTATATGAGGTAGCATGGGCATAATTTTTAATTCTATAATATATTAATTTTACTGCTTCACTTATTATGAAATATGTACCTATTAATAACGCCAAAATTAAATAATGGTTTAATGATAAAGACGTAAATCCAAATTGATTTTTGAAAAATAACGGAATTAAAATTGCTAATAATATAGATGCCATTATTAAATAATACATAGTTTTTGACATTTTCTTCGCTTTATAAAATATCTTTTTTGTTCTCAAAGAATATATTATAACTAATTCTGTTATTACACTTTCAATAAACCATGCAGTTTGTAAAACTTGTTCACCTTCTTTAAAAAATATAAAAAATAAAGTTAAATCAGCCATTGTGCTAATAATGCCTAGCAAACTAGCAAAATGCAAAAAATCTTTTAAAATAAATTTAGATGGTCTTTGCAACTCTTCATCGTCAACATTATCTGTTGATATAGAAATCAGTGGAAAATCAGATAATAAATTTAATAATAATATTTGTATTGGTAGCATTGGTAAAAATTTAATAAAAAAACTTGCAAAAACTATTGCATAAAAATTTCCAAAATTAGATGACAGAGTTATTCTAATATATTTTGAAATATTAGCATACGTTTCCCTACCTAATATTATCCCATCTATTATTACATTTAAATTTTTATTTAAAAGTATTATATCTGCAGAATCTCTAGCTATATCAGATGCATCATTTACTACTATTCCAACATGTGCTGCTTTAAGGGCTGGGGCATCATTCATTCCCTCCCCTAAAAATGCGACTTTTTTATTTTTTTCTATTGCCTCTATTATTCTATATTTATGCATTGGGGTACATCTAGCAAAAATATTATATTTTAATACTTTTTTCTCAAGTTCTTTGTCTGACATATTATCAATATCACTGCCGAGTATCACATTGCTACTTTTATTAACTAACCCTAATTTGTGTGCTACTGTACCAGCTACTGCACCACTATCTCCTGTAATAATTTTTATATCTATATGTTTTTGTTTTGCCTTCTTAATCGCTGCATAGGTTGATTCTTTGATTGGATCAACTAAACTTATCATACCTAAAAATTTAAAGCCGCTATATTCATCACTTAAATAATATATTTTTTTATCCATTTCTTTTATTGCAACTGCCATTGTTCTTCTACCGTGCTCTCCATATTTATTTTCTAATTGTAATATTTTATTTTTTTCTTTGTCTGGTATATTACATGATTTTAAGATTTCTTCTGGTGCTCCTCTCAATATTAAAATATTTTTATTATCTATAGATACTAATTTTGAATTCTTTTTTCTCTCTGGATCAAATGGTATACTTTTTATTTTTTTTATATTAAAAATTTTAGCTTTATATTTTTCTGGTATCTCATTGAATATTGCTATATCAAAAGAATTATTAGGATCTTTCTTTTCTATATTAAAAGATGAAGCTAAAGCTAAATATTTTAGTGTTTCTTTTCTATTTTTAGAATATATATCTTCTATTCTTAGTATATTTTCTGTAATAGTCCCTGTTTTGTCAGTACATAAAACCTCAATTGCGCCAATATCTTGGACAGATGAAATTCTTTTTACTATTACATTATGTTTAGAAAGTTTATATGCGCCTCTTGATAAAGATAAAATAACAACAGTTGATAAAGATTCTGGTATAACCGAAACTGCAAGTGATATTGCGAATAATAAAATAGCTACAATATTTTCAGTACCTTTTAAAATTAAATTAATAGTTATGGATAACAATAAACTAAATATAACTATTAATAAAATAAATTTGCTTATTTTTGACAAATCATTTTCTAAAATACTTTGTTCTTCTATATCTAAAGATTGATCAGTTATTCTACCTATTTCCGTATTCTTACCAGTATTAATAACTATACCTTCGCACATACCACTTTTAATTGATGTTCCAGAAAAACATATATTATTAGCTTCAAATATATCTTTTACACTATTTTTTAATGTATTTGATTTTTTAAACACTTCCGCAGATTCTCCTGTTAAAACTGACTCATCAACATATAAATTATTTTGACTTATTATTCTAATATCAGCGGGGACAATATCTCCTGCTTCTAACATTATTATATCTCCTGGTACAATATCTGTTGTTGGTATTAAGATATATTCATTATTTCTTTTTACTTTAGACTGAGATACAAGATGCTGATTAAGAAGTTCTGCTGTCTGTGATGATTTATATTCTTGTATAAATCCTAAAATTGTATTTATCAAAACAAAAATTATAATAAAAAAAGCATCAAAATATTGTTGCAGAGCAAAAGAAATTATTGCTGCAAATAATAGTAAATAAACAAATGAAGATTTCATTTGCCTTAAAATAATATGCCAAGCAGTATTTTTATGTTTTTTAATTTCATTTTTACCATAAATAGATAAAAATTCGTCTACCTTTACAGTAGTCAAACCCTTTTTAATATCTGTATGCAAAATTTTCTCTATTTTCTCTGGTGATATATTACAAAATTCTTTATATGAAAGCATATATTAATTTATGTTTATAATATTATACCTTTATTTTTTATTTTAGAAAAATAAAAAGACTTGATATAAATCTAGTCTTTTATTTCTTCTCTATAATTTATCTTATAGATTAAATATTCAGAGCTAATAATTAAATAAATAATTAAAAACAGCTTTGCTCTGAATATGTTAATCTATTTATTATACGAATCTAAAAAATATTTTGGTGCATTAAAAACAAATTATTTTATTAATATTATTTTCTGCACAAAATAATTCTATTTCTTTTTTAGATTTATCCAATAATTATTATTTGTATTATATATTGATATATAATTTTTTAAATATTCTGGATGATTATTCTTTAACCATTTTGCTACCGAATACCATATCTCTCCTTTAATATTTAGATGATCAAAATAATAAAAATCAACATAATTATTTGTTTTAATAACAATATCTTTCCAATTAGAAAAATATGGCATTATTGGTCCTATAAAAACATATGTTTTTATATGATTTTCTTTTATTTTTTTTAAAACATTTATCCTACTATCTACACTAGAAGCAAATGGTTCTATTTCTTTTCTTAAATTGTCATCAGTTGTTGTTAGAGTTAAGCCAACTTTACAATTTTTAAATTTTTTAATTATATCTATATCTCTTAATATTAAATTTGATTTCGTTTGTATTGATAGATCTATATCCCAATTTATTAATCGTTCTAAAATCTGCCTAGTAATTTTATATTTTTCTTCTAATTTAAGATATGGATCTGTTACGGAAGACATAAAAAATGATTTTCCTTTATATTTTTTATCATTATTTGGAATTAACTCTGGAGCATTTATTTTTACATCTACAAACTGACCCCAGTCTTCATTATGATTAGTAAATTTTTTCATAAATCTAGCATAACAATATATACACGCATTGGAACAACCAACATAAGGATTAATAACATAATCAGTACCAGGTAAATTAGATTTTGCTATTATGGTTTTAGACTTTATTTCTTTAATTATCATGATATATTCTTTATATCTCTTATAATTTCAGGAAAAGATGATTGATTAAAATGTCCCCTATGTTTAAATGTTCTAAACTTTGCATTTCTCATTTTTATTTTATATTGTTCAAAATCTCTATAACCAACCACTATATCATCTTGGCTATGATACATAAATATATTTTTACATTGAGCTTCAATATTTTCTACATTTAATTTAAATGAAAATTCCTTTATATTTTTTGATGGGTAAGGTGCAGAAACTAAGAATAAACCTAATATATCCTTATTTAATTTGTTAGTTGATAAATATTTTAAGAGGAAAATAGCACCTAAAGAATGACCTAAAAGTATAACATCATTAGCAAAAAATGGTGTTAATTTGTCAAAATATATTTTCCATTCTATGTATTTTGCATTAGCTGAGTTTGGAAAACTTGGAGATATAACATCAAAATTTCTACCTAATTTTTTATTTAATGAACTTTTCCAACCTTTAGTCTTGAATCTACTAAAATCTATTTTTGATTCTTTTAAATTCTGCAAATATTCTTTATATGTGTTGAATGAATCACCTCCGTGGACAATAATAATTTGATGTTTCATATTTGTGTTGTTATTGTTATCTAGCTAAATACTTGCGCTGTAAATACATACAATTCTACATTTTTATCTGATTTATAACAATCTGGGGGAAGCCCTGCTTTTTGAGAACATAATTCTGAAAGAAAAGTCTCTAAATCCCAACCTGTTTCTGTTGCTACTTGTGGTAAAAATACTCCAGTTTTTAAACCATTCTTTACTATGACGCCTTGTTCACCTAATTTAATATCTTGCCAATTATTAATTTTTGTAGGAACAGATAATACACTTACTTCATATTCCAAATTAGATAATTCATCTTCTGTTATAGGATTGAATCTATAATCATTAGAACAAGCTTCAATAGCCATATTTTGAACAGTTTCCCATAGTGGCTTATCACCAATTATCTGCCCTATACATCCTCTCAATTGTCCGTTTTTATTGATAGTTACAAAAGCTCCTTGAATTTCATTTAATCTTTCATCTGTTATATTAAAATTTATTTTTTTACCATTTTTTACATAATTTTCTACTGATTCTTTTGCTATATTTAATAGAATTTTTTGTTGATTTGAATCTAACAAAGAAGATATAGAAGCTTGTTTTGAGTTGGTATAAAAAACAACAGCTGAATATCCAACTACTTGATCTTTGGTCCCAATAGAGCTATCACCACTATTTGCATAATTTAATATATCAACATTCCAATTTAAATTATTTGCCAAATCTAAAACTGTTCTTACACTATCTATACCACAAAAAATAGTACGCTCATTAACAACAGAATTTAAAGCACTAATTTCGTGCTCATTTAGTTTATCTATATCTTTTTCTTTAACTATATCCAAGCTTTCTTTGTCTATTTTATAAGCATCATCATAGCTTGGATAGTGAGACATATCAGAGCTGACAACAATTAGATCATTATCTCTTAAGTTTTGTTTTATAAAATCGGCTAATATTTTATAATCACTTTGATTTGTATTTCCAAAAAGTATTGGGACAATGGTAAATTTATTTTTTATAACAGTCTGCAAAAATGGTATTTGTACTTCAAGCGCGTGTTCGTTATCATGATAATTGCTATTCAAAAATATTTTATTTTGATACTTGAGATCATTACTTTTTATTTTATTAATAATATCTTTATCAACCTCTACATCTCCAAACGGGCCATTCCATTTATCTCTATCATCAATAACAACACCATTAAAATATGCTGAATGAGAATTTGCAATTATAAATACACGATCTATTTTTTGATTTTCTATTGCTTTATAACTATATGCAGCAACTTGACCACTATAATCATATCCTGCATGTGGCACAATTATTGCTTTTATATTGTTATAATTATTTTCTAATTTTATATTATTTAAAAATGTATTTATTTTTGATGCTATATCATTTTTGTTATATGGATAAAATTGCCCTGCAAATTGCATAGGTCTTATATTTTCTTTTTTCATATTTTTTAAAATTAAAAATATAGTTAAAAAAATTAATATTATCAATAAAATAATTAATAATATAATTGTTTTTTTCTTCATAATTTTATTATTCATTAATAAAAATTTTTTCTTTACATCGTGGGCAATAGCCATTAATATCAAATCTTGTTATATTATACCCTAATCTTTTTACTATAATTGTATTACATTTTGGACAATATGTATTTTCCATATCTGTATCATAAATATTACCTATGTATATGTAATTTAATCCTTGTCTCTTACCTATATTATACCCTAATTCCAATGTTTTTATATCTGTTTCTTTTAAATCTTTTAATTTCCAAGAAATTTCTGGAGAAAATCTTGATAAATGCCATGGGGTATTATCTCCTAAATTATCAATTATAAACTTTGATATATCAGTAAATACTTTTTCTTTATCTGACAAGGTTGGTATAACTAATGTGGTTATTTCTATATGTATATTATTCTTTTTTAAAATTTTTAAATTCTCTAGTATTGGTTTAAGAGTTGCATTACAATTACTTTTATAAAATTCTTCCTCACTAGATTTTATATCAATATTTGTAGCATCAAGATATGGAATTATTTTTTCTAAACACTCTTTTGACATAAAACCATTACTGACCCAAATATTTTTTATATTTTTTTCTTTTGCTATTTTCATTATATCCAAAGCATATTCTGAAAAAATAGTTGGCTCATTATATGTATAAGCAATAGATTTACAATTGTTATTTATTGCAAGATTCACTATTTGTTCTGGAGGAACATATTCTATATATTTATTTTTCTCTTCGATATTTTCTTCCTGGCTAATATCATAGTTTAAACAATTTTTACATTTAAAATTACAACCAAATGTTCCAATAGATAAAGCAAAGCTACCTGGCAGAAAATGAAATAATGGTTTCTTTTCTATAGGATCAATATTAATTGCAACTGGCTTTCCATATGTTAGAGTATATAATTTACCTTCTATATTTTTTCTCGCATTGCATAATCCAAAATAATTATTATCTATATAACAATAATGATTGCAGAGAGTACATTGAACAGCTTTATTTTTTAAATTTTTATAAAAAATAGATTCTTTATATTTTTCCATAAAATTAAGAAAAATATTTATTTATTTTATAATAGCTTTATGTATTTAAAAAAGCAAATCTAAAATAAAAAAGAACTGCCATTACATATCTATGCAGTTCTTTTAATTTATATATCTCACTACCAACCTGGAATTGTACAAGCTTCATCAACTATTTGTTGCATCCCCTTATCATTCCCAAACATTTGACCAAGAGTATCCATATTTAATGTGCCTTTTGGGAAACAACAATCAAGAGATAGAGTGTCGTCTATCTTTCTTTGAAAATGACATTTATCATTTTCCATTACTAAAATAGTTATTAAAAAACAAGATGGATCTTTTGACTTCCCACAATCAACCATTTCTACTTCAGTGTTATCCGTTTCATTGTTGACTACTGGCTGTTGATTAGGTTCTGATTGAACGCTTTGCTCAATATTTTGTGTTTTATTTTTATTATTTGATAATAAAAATATTTTATAAATATTTTTGCTTTTCGTATAATTTTTATTAATTATCTATAATCGACCTTTATTTCCCCTTTCTTATAAAATAGTAATTCACAGCTTCTATTAATACAAGGTTAATTAGACCGACTATAAAAACTAAAATCCAAGAATTGAAATCCAAAGGAATGGTATTTAATAAATTATTAAAAAATGGAATATATATTGCAATTAATAATCCAACTATACCTATAAACCAAGATAAAATAATAAGTTTATTATTTAATATATTTATCTCCCATAAATTCTTTTTTAAACTTTTACAAGAAAAAACATAAAATAGAGAGTCAACTGCCAAACTTGCAAATATTATAGTTCTTACATGATCTATATTAGTATCTTTTTTATCTAACCATAAAAATATTCCTAATAGCATTAAATCTGTTAAAATTCCAATTATAAAAATAATCATTCTCATCTCTTTTGTAAGCAGAGGTGAATCTTTCTTTTGCGGTTTTTCATTCATTAAATTATCTTCTTTGGGCTCAAAAGCTAAAGCAATATTAGGGAACCCGTCTTCTATTAAATTAACCCAAAGTATTTGAGCTGCTGTTACTGGCATAGGAAAACCAAATAATACACTACCACTGATCAATATCATTTCAGTTAAGCTATCTGATAAAAGATAGGTTATGACCTTTCTGATATTATCTATTATTGCTCTACCTTCTTCTACTGCTGCTACAATGACAGAAAAATCATCAGATAGTAAAACTAAATCTGCAACTTCTTTTGCTACTTCTGTTCCGGAACCTAGAGCAACTCCTATATTCGCCTGTTTTAAAGCTGGTGAATCATTTATTCCATCTCCAGTCATTGCAATAACCTGACCTTTTTGTTGCCAAGCTTTTACTATTTTTAATTTATGTTCTGGTGTAACACGTGCATATATTTTATATTTTTCCACTTGCTGTTTTAATTCAAGATCAGACATTTTATCTAAATCTTTACCTTCTAAAATTTCACCGTCAACAACATTTAAACCTATTTTATTAGCAATTGATTTTGCTGTTAAACTATAATCTCCAGTAACTATAATAGGACGAATACCTGCTTTATAACATTCTTTTATCGCATCTTTAGCACTCTCACGTATAGGATCTTCTAAATATATTAACCCAATAAATACTAAATCATGTTCATTTTTATCTATTCTGTTAATACTAGTATTTTTATATGCGACAGCTAAAACTCTATAACCTTCTTGTGTTAATTCTTCATATTCTTTATTTAATAGATCAATATAATCTTGATTTAATTCTACTATTTTATTACCCTCATCTAATACATACTTTGATTTTTCAAATATAACTTCAGGTGCCCCTTTGAAATATAAGGTCTTATTATTATTTTTATCTATTCTTAAACTTGCTGAGTATTTATATTTAGAGTCAAATGGAATTTCATCTATCTGGTCCTCTTGCTTTTCTAATTCGTGTTTAAATATTCCCATATTAGCAGCTTTTTCTAATATTGCCTTTTCTGTCGCTTCGCCTCTAATTATCCAATCTTTATTAATATCATCTATATTCTCTATAAATGCTTTACTACAAAGTATTGCTGCTTTATAAATAACATAGTTACTATTTACATTATTAAAACTATATATACCCGCAACTTTCATTTTTGCTTCAGTTAATGTTCCTGTTTTATCTACTGCTATAACTGAAATACTACCTAATGTTTCTGCTGCTGCTAATTTTCTTACTAAACCTTTCCTTTCTAATATTCTTTGCATACCAATTGCTAGTATTATTGTCATAGCCATTGGTAGCCCTTCTGGTATTGAAGATACAGCAATAGCAACAGATATTGTAAATATCTCTATAAAGCTACCACCCGTTAATATCCCCTCAATAAAAATAATGAAACAAATTATTAAAACAATTTTACCTATCAATTTTGAAAATGTAGCTATTTTCTTCTGATATGGGGTCTGTTCTTCTTTTGTTTCCTTTACTAATCTTGTTATCCTACCAATCTCTGTATTCATGCCTATACTAGTTACTATCATCTTTCCTCCCCCATCTTCAACTATAGTACCCATATATGCCATATTATCTCTATCAGCGAGTGGTGTTTCCTCTTCTAATATATTTGTATGTTTTGATGCTGGAATCCACTCGCCAGTAAGAACAACCTCATTTATCTTAAGATTGTTACTTTCTATTACTCTTCCATCTGCTGGAACTTTATCTCCTTCTTCTAGAAATACAATATCTCCTGGAACAATATTTTCAGCATTTATTTCCATTTTTCTATTATCTCTTAGAACTATAGCATTTAAACTTAATACGCTTTTCAATTTTGCTAAAGCCTTAGATGATTTATTCTCTTGAATATATCCAACAATTGTATTTAAAAAAACTGAAATAAATATAACAATAGAATCAGAATATTCTTTTAATAATAAAGTTACTATACCTGCTATTATCAAAATATATATTAATGGAGTTTTAAATTGCTCAATAAGTATTTCAAATTTAGAAGATGATTTTTCTTTTTCGATTACATTCTTTCCATATTTTTTTTCTCGTAACAATATTTGGTCTTGAGATAAACCATTTTTAGAATTAGAGTCTAATATATTTTCTACTTCTGTAATTGATAGATTATGCCAATTTTTTCCTAACATTTTTATATTATTTATTTTTAGATTTTTCTTTTTTATTATTTTTGATAATCAAAACCAAAATGAAGCTGCTAACTATTATACTCAAAGCTATAATAATTATAGTTGATAGATTATTATCCTGTTTTATTAACTCACTATCTGCGCTCTGCAAATCTTCTTGTTGATTTAAGATATTATTATCATTTTTTCTGAATTATTTATTGTCTTGCTGATTGTATCAATTTCATTATCTATAACTGATGTTGGCATAGTTCTCTCCATTTCTTTTAGATAATCAGCTGGCATAGTTAAAGCGAAAACCCTAGCAAAAGGACCTTTAGTCACCTCTTGTTCTAAACCTATGCAGATATTATAACAAAAATACTTCATAAAATAAATACTATTTATAATATTCACATCTTACTTATTTATTTTTTCCTAATTAATATAATGCTATTAGCGCTTGCTTTTTTTAATTGTCTAACTTTGCCTCTTTCAAAAAATCCTATAAATTCAAAATTACCTTCTAAATCTATAATCGTTTTTAGCTCCTGTGGAAATATAATTTTAAAATCCCCCTCATCTCTAATTATTATTCTATGGCCATTATCATTAACTTTCAATGTTATATCTTGATGAATTATTTGATTAATATCATCTTTTGGGGTTATTTTATAGGTAGTCGTAATTTTTATATTTTTATGATTTATAGTCCATATTTGTTTTTCCCAGAATTTTGGATTACTCCAAGTCATTGGTAAATTTTCTATTAAGAATAGTCCACCAGAATTTAAACTATTAGAAACGCTTTTTAATAAATTCATAAGTTCCGCATTACTCTTGATATATATAATAGACCCCATAAGAATAAAGGCAAAATCAACTTTATTTTTTAAAGAAAAATTAATCATATTAGACTTAATTGTTTCTATGTCTAATTTTTCTTTTTTACCTTCTTTTTTCAGATAATTTAACATTCCCTTATTCATATCAAGTCCAATACATCTATAATTTCTTCTTGCAAATTCTCTTAATTGTAAACTAGTCCCACATGCAATATCTAAAATACTTTTAACATTAATTTTACTATATTTTTTTATAAATTCTTCAAATAAATTAACTTGTTTTTTTACATTAATAAAGCTAAAAGCAATTTCATAATATTTTGGATTTTTATATAATTCCATATATTTTTAATTATACAAAATATTAATTATGTTTACTGAATTATTTTATAAGAAATAGATATGAGTTTATATCCTGCTTAATAAGTTAATCAACTAATAACTATATCCTACAGTATACTTAATAAAAAATAA
>DAOLQA010000026.1:0-1172 GCA_035417885.1 bacterium | reverse complement strand
TTAATAAGTTAATCAACTAATAACTATATCCTACAGTATACTTAATAAAAAATAAGCTAAATGATAGCTTGTTTTTGGCTCAACACAGTATCTAAAATTATAACTTTTTTCAAGAATAAAGAAGGGTATTTTTATATTCCCAGGATTTAACTTAATTTATATTATAAAAATGCTTTTAATAAATATTATTCAAATAAATTTACATAATTTTGATATCTAAAAACTTTATTTCTTTTTTTCCCAGTAATTTCTTTTAATATACCTAAGTTGGTCATTTTATTCATTAAAGATAAAGCGTTTGGATTTTTTAATCCAGTTATATTTTCAATATCTTTTATTGTTAAAATTGGTGTGTGAAACAAATAATTAAATACTAAAATAGCTTTTTGGGCAGACCTACCAAGGGATGATATTTTTTTAAGATCCTCTTCTCTTAATTTTATTATTTTTTTATTCGTTTCTATTGCTTGATTAGCGGTAATGGCAATTCCGTCTAAAAAAAATTTTAACCAACCCTCAATATCATCTTTTTCATGGACCGCATTAAGACGATCATAATATTCTTGTCTATATTTTTTAAAAAACTCAGAAATGTAAAGAAGTGGCTTATGTAAAACCCCCTGCTGGCATAAATAAAATGTAATTAAAAGACGCCCAATTCTGCCATTACCATCTAAAAATGGATGAATATTTTCGAATTGAACATGAATTAGACCAGTTTTAATTAAGGTAGGAATATTTGCATTACTATTTAAAAACTTTTCCATATTATTTAATGCATTGTCTAGTTCTTGAGGTGGACAAGGTACAAAAGAAGCTCTACTAATTGTTGATCCGCCGATCCAATTTTGAGATTTTTTAAATTCTCCTGGCTCTTTAAACTCCCCTCTGACTCCATTTAGTAATATTTTATGAATCTCTTTTATTAATCTTAAACATAAAGGTAAATTTTCTAATCCTTTTAATCCATAATTTATTGCATTAATATAATTTAAAATTTCATCTACATCTTTGTGTATTTCTAAATCCTCCACATTAGCTTCTGCATTCAAAACATCCGCAAACGTTGCTTGTGTCCCTTCTACTTGACTTGATAGAGTAGCCTCTTTTCTTATATACATTAATATAAAAAAATCAACATCAGGCAATGTTTCCGTAATACCATCCAGCCT
>DAOLQA010000025.1:0-14821 GCA_035417885.1 bacterium | reverse complement strand
TCATCGAATTCTTCATCGACATCGAACTCTTCGTTGTTATTGGTCCTACCACCCTCAAACATATCCATAATGCTTGAGGATATACTGGACAACGCATCCAGTCTATTACCGAAAAGCGGTTTAATCATATGTACACCTCCATAGTGTTTTTGTTTAATCGTAATATAATATATATTTTATATTACGATTATATACTATAAATACAATTATATTTAACTTTAACATATTTATATAAAAATTACTATAGGAGATTATAACTATGGATACTTTATCTTTATGTATTCAAAATAATATAGATGATAATATTAGTGAAGATAGTATAGGATATTCAAATATCGCTGCATTAGAATCATATAATGAAGCTATCTTATGTGGTAAACAATCACAATATTTATATAACCAAATGAAAAACAATATTAAATTGGTTAAAACTATAAAAGATACTTATGGTTTGGAAAATAAAATAAAAGGATACGATATTCATAAAAATAGTATATTTAAAAAGATATTTGATTTTGTCATGACAGCTATAAAACGATTAATACAAACAATATCTAATTTTATTTTATCTATTTCTAACGCACTAAGTTCAATTGCTGTTAAAAATAGTGTAAAAAAATATATGAATAGAAAAAAAGATTTTTATAATGGTATAAAATTATTTAAAGTTTCATATAATAATATGAAGCAAAAAAATAATAAAAATTATATAAATAAATTTAAAGTGTATATGCCTGTATTTAATTTAATGGATTTTTTATCTAATTCCGATAGACACTTCAATAAAATTAATAAATTTGTTACAGATATTAATAATAATGCAAATGTAGTAAATAATATAATGAATTCAATTTCTAGAAAGAAAACAGAAAGTGTTTCTTATTTTAAATTAGCATTATCTACATTAGCTCCTCAAATATTTGTAAACAAAGCATATAATTATATTAAAGAAGCTGTTTCATTTGGTAATTCATCGGTAGCGTCATATGTGACTTTTACGAAAAATAATAGTAAATCTTTTAATTTTTCTTCACCTTCTAAAGTTGTTAATATTTTATTCTATAATACAGATAAACCTATAAAAACAGAGTTGGATATTGATAAATATATTAAATTAGTTTCTCCTAATATTATCAGTGAAAGCACTTTTGATGGTTTAAAAACATTTGTTAAGATCGGCAAAGAGATTAATAAAAAATTAAATGACTCGTTGGCAACAGTTAGAAAAGGTGTTTCTATAGGTGAATATACTTTAGGTACTGTTAAAGATACAAAAAAATTAAGAACTGTTCAAGAAACTTATAATATGATTTATCAATATTCTAATATAACACGAAGATTTAATTCTTTTTCTGTTGGAGTATTGCTTCATATTTATAAAGAATATACATATCATCAAAGATATATGAAACTACTTTATGACAATATAGTTATAAAGAAATAAAACATAATATTATAGTTATTGACCACGAACTATACTATTGCAATAGGAGAAATCTATGCTAGCATTAAATCATGATTTCAGTGTAGAAGACTTGATGTACGGTGCGCGTCCGCGTCAAGCCTCGATTACACAAGCAGATGCAAAAATGTTGTTAAATATTAAAGGATATGAGAGTCTCATTAATGATACATCTTGTGAAGATTCGTTTAACTTTAGCACTGAAGCATTTGTTCAATACGGTGAAGCCGTAACATTTGGATCTTTCGCAACTGAGGGTTTAAACCAGTTGCAGAGAGAATATAAAGTAATTGCAAATCTTAAGGAACAGTTCGGAATTGAAGGACTTGATGTTTATACATACGGTCTTGAAGCTGACAAAGAAACAAAAAAGGTTCCAGGTGCAGGTAATGCAAAACGAGCAAATTTAATTTCTCGTATTTGGAGTGCCATCGTTGCCGCTTTCCAGCGTCTTATTACAGCTGTTGGTAATTTCATTCGCTCTGTTTTAAACGGACTTAAAGGCGCTTTCATGAAAGCAAGTATTAAGTTTTATGAAACACATGCGAAAGATATACCTGTCGGTATTAAAAAGCTTAAGGAAGATTCCAAACGCAAATGGAAGATGTTTAAGCCTACTACAAACGTATTAACAATTGTAAACGGTCTTTCAAGCTACCTTCCGAAGATTGATTCAGCTGCAAAGAAATTTGATGCAAAAGCTCAAGAAGTTGCTGCATTGGCTGATGCAATCGGAACAGGAAAATTTGGTGATGCCACAGGTCTCAAAGGTCTCGTTCAGAAACTGTCTGGATATAAAAATCCGGATAAGGTGATGGGTGACATTCTTAATACCATTAAAGATGCAGTGTCTTTTGGTAATAGCAAAGTTCAGAGTCAAATCTTTTCTGCTGCTATTCCCAAGCTCACAATGACCGGTCCGTCAAAAGTTGCGTCGATTATCTTCTACGGAACAGACAAACCAAAAGCAACTGAAGTTGATGTTTCTGATTTTATCAAAGTATCACCTTTGTCTCTTTTGTCCGGCGATGCTGTAAAAGCTATGAAAGACTTTGTTAAACATGGTCAGGCTTCTACAAAACAGCTCAACGCATCTCTTAAAACTGTAAGAGCTAGTGCTTCAAAAGCATCAGCACTTGCGGGCAAAGCAGTTTCTAAAGGAACTGTTTCAATTACACAGCAGACATTAAACATGCTCACACAGTATGCAAATATCTCTCGTGTATTTAACGGTTATATGGTTGGTGTTATCTTGAATCTTCATAAGGAATTCATGAGACAGCAGTCTTACGTTAATTCTATTGCTCGTGCTGCAGTAAAAGCTACTGGTAAAGCAAAAACAGCAAAGAAAGACGACAAGACAGCAAAAAAATAAACTGTTAAGTTAATTTAGTGGTCACCATATGGTGACCACTAATTATTTTACATTGATTGAAAAGTCATAGCGTCATATAAATATAATAACACTAGTTCATCTTCTTCATTGTTAAATTGAAGACCCTGCTTTTCTTTTAATTCATTAATAAATTTTAATCGAATATACTCTAGTTGTTTATCAGTATCATCGATATAGTTTTCAAAATGATCTAGTTTGAATACTCCAATAACTAGATTATTTTGAATACATTTGACAACACCATCGATAAACTTATTCACATCTTTCATAATATCATATTGCCTTATAGGTGAAGTAGAATTACTGAATTCATTATTATCAAATTTAATATTTGATATTTTTAATTTATTATCTATTACAAAAGTAATTAAATAATTTAAATAATTTGATATTATGGAATTAGCATATTCATACCCATTTTCAACTTTTGCTGTTGTTTTAATATAATGCAAAGCTAATACTGTTTTAATGTATAAACTTAGTTTTTCAATAAATTTCATTTCTTCTTTTGAAACATCTGGTTTATCAAAGATCATCATTGTTTTTGTTTCGAGAGCTTTATCAGCTTTAATTTTGAGAGGATCGTTGTCACCTTGTGCCATAAAATAGTTTTTCATTTCTTCTACTTTATTCAATAATGTTTTTTGCGTCACATTAACATCATTTATAACAGTCGATAAACCTAATGGAGATTCATTCCGGTTGTCTTTATTTGATTGAATAAATGCTGTATTGGCGTAAATACTATTTAATAAATTTCTATAATTTTTAATATTTATAAACATTAATTCCGGCTTAAATAAAGCACTAGATAGCAAATGGGAATATATATTATCATATTTATTAATTATATTACTATTTACACCCTGCTGTTCTGAAGCAAGCATCGTTTTATCAATATCAATATATTTTTTATATGATAAATCGAATTTATTGTGTGGTTCCTTCATATCGTATTTTATTTCTTTAAACAATTCATCTAATTCTTTTATTTTTGACGTCGTCGAATATTTGTTGACGAGTTTTTCATCATAATTCTCTATTTGATCTGTATTGATCGATATTGAGCCTGCATTTTTAATTTTTAATTCCTCAAAATCAGGCAATTTTACAAATGCGAATTTTTCTTTTGGGTCTATATCCGTTAGATATAATTTACCGTCTTCTTCTATTAGTTTCACATAAGCCTCCTATGTATTTTGTAAATATGAACTATGATATAATATACAATTTTATTATCATTAAATACATATATTAATAAAAACAATCTAATATAATTAATAAAGACATTTTGGAGGATATATAAATGATAGATTATAATTCACACCTTTTGATACAACCGTATGAGGTGGAAACAGAATACGATGAACTTTCATTATCTGATTTTATAGAAAAAATTAACGGTTTGATTGTTTCTATATCAAATATTACAATCGATGTATCGGATATAAATATGATTAAAGAAGAGTTAAGTGAATCATATAATGATTTTGCAATCCCTAATAATTTTAGTAATGTAGGTAATTGTAAAATTTATATGCATTCTAATAGAAAATATATAACAGAAAAAATAAATTTATTATTTACCTTATTAAAAACAATAGAAAATGAAACTATTGAAGATGGTATAGAAAAATTAAAATCATTAAAAGAACAATTATCATATTCTATAAAATCTATAGTTAGATCATTTAGTTCTATTTGTTCTTTCGATGATGCACTAAAGATTGTTACAAACGACTATGAACCTTATGACTTATTCATCACCAATGTAAAAGAATTAGCTGAAAGATACATCACTTTAAATCCAGAAAAACTGGAGTCAAAAATAGTGGAACGATATTTAGCAGCTACTTATAATATAATTTATAGATTTAGTTATAATATAATTCAGTCTAAGTTATTTTGGAGTAAATTCTTTGAATTATTCTCCACCAATACATTTATAGATGTAGAGGAAACTGATGACGAAATTGTTGATTATAGCGGAATAGATGAATACGATGATGAAGATGATGAATATAGCTTAGAAGAAGCAGTATCTAATGGTCCTGCTAATATAAAAGGTATAAAGAAAAAAGGATTATCTATATTTAAATTATTAGGCTCGTTACCAAATAAAGTATCTAAGATTAATAAAAAATTTAAACTGTTTAGAACGCAATCTAAAAATCATTTCTTTTATAAAAAATATATGGGTCGAATAGACGGTTTATATGAAAGATATGCATCTGAAGCTACAATTCAAGAGAATAAAATGATTGATGATCCGGTTATAATATTAAAAGAAGATGCTAAAGATTATATTAATTCAGTTTCTAGAGATTTTTCAGAGGTTCATTCTAATTTATTAGATATGAGTAAAAAGATTCAATCTATGACAAACCCTAAAGAAGCTATGGTATATATACAAAAATATCTAGGTATTTATGGTAAAGAGATTAAAAAGAGTAACCATATACCGAAACAAATGGTTAGAGCCACTAAGTTTAAAGCTGGTGAAGTTATCCTTAAAGGTAATAAAATATATGGTTACAATATAGATAGTATTGTGGACAAAACACTGCCGCCAGCTAATCATGCTATTGTATCATTATTTGTTGAAAATTCACACGAAAAACCAGAAATACAATCTGTCTCAGATGTAATTAAAGATGTTAGTTCGTTTAAATTGATAGCAAAAAATGAAAAAGAACCAATATTTGAAATGACGCAAATTTGTAATGATATAATATCTAAAGGTGTACAAAAGAGTGATATTTCTTCAATATCCACATTTAGAAAAAATTCAAGAAAAAAGATCAAAATGAACCTCAACGAAGTAACTCAAGGATCGGCCCACAAATCTAAAGAAAAAAAAGATTTAGAAAGACAAATGAAATATATTTGGCACGGTATCGAAGATGCATTACACTATACAGTAAAAATGAAAAAATACATAACCGAATTAATTGATGCATATTTCACTATGATGGTTAGAATCGATAATTTGTGTAAAGAATGTATTGTTTCGTTACTCGAAATTGAAAGGCTTAAAAAAGATGAAAGATACGATACAGGCTTTAAAGGTACTAGTTTAAAAGCACATCAGAATTATAAAAAAGGTTTAGATGAGACAGAAACAAAAGGTGAAAAAGAAGCAGAGAAAATGTATAGGAAAGCTGATATGATAAATAAAATGAACGAATTAAGAAAGAGTATGAGAGGTAATTGGTAATATATTTTAACCACCCTATTAAGGGTGGTTAAAATACTTTACTCTGTTTTAAATATTACTTCAACCATAGATTTGAGTATTAAATAATTGTCTTCAATAATAGGAGCATTAATAGATAGCAATTTAAAATTTGTATTTTTTTCTATAACACTTTTTTCTAGTGCTTCACGATAAATGTTAATTATATTATCTACTCGTTCATCGGCATAATTTATTATTTCCTTTCGCATAATTTCAGACTCTATTGTACCATGTTTATAATAATAATACACAGAATATTCTCGCGATTCATGGATGGGTAAATATTTAGGAGGTATACTATCATATTTTGGTATTAAATTAAAAATGAATTCATAATCGGTCATATCCGATAATAGTTTCATAGATATTTTTGTTTCAAAAGATAATACATTTACAGATTCTACAGTACAAACAGTAGATTCTTCATTTAATTTAAGTAAAATTAATTCAGTTACATGCTCTTTAAATAATTCGTGTGTTATTTTCTTTCCTTTTTTACAGTTAATGTTTTTTCTATTATTGATAATGCGTCTTCTACTTTAATATTCAATTTTGTTTTCGTATTCATATAGACCTCCTAAAAATCCCGAATTAATATTTTATCTTTATTAAAATTTGGGTCAACTAACTTCTTTATCAAATTAGTTATTTTTTGTTCAAATACAGTATGATGAATAGATATGCAAGAAATTATATCACATATTTCAATTACATATAATTCAGAATTATTTAACGAATACCTAGATTTTAACATTTGTGTTTCATTTGTTTCATTTTCCATCTCTTCTTTAAATTTTCTCATCGATGGAGATAATTCATTTATCGGTTTATTATAAATAAAATCTTTATACATATTTAAAGTTTTATTAATATTATGTATAACATTCATCAGTTCACAAGTAAACTTATTTATTGTTTCCGGCCATACATATAAATCATCATATATTTTGGTTTCTAGTCTATATTTGGTTATTATCCTTTCTTCATATGGTTTTTTAATATAACTGTCACTAAACATTATGAGACCATTTTTATATGGAAACGAAACATCGACTAAAATATGTTCGTATCTGTGTCTATATGAATTAATATCGATTAAATTTATCATTTGTGATAATGAATGAAAATCCATTATATCTGCAATAGCTGATCTTAGAGGAAGAGTAGAGTTAGCCATAGTATTCCAGAAAAATTCATTAGCATCTAATGCATCGTACAAATGCTTTTTTACAACCAATTGCTGATCAAAATTTAAAGTAGATTTATCTAAATTCTCTAAATAATCAAATGAAGTTTTAGATAAATCTTCATACATCCTAGTTATAACAAATTTTAAATTTAAACAACTTGAATTAAATAATTCAAATGGCGATTCTTCATTAAAATTTACATGTTTTGTAAGTTCGTCGATCCCTACCATCACATTTACCTCCCTTGTGATAAGAAAAATATAAAACCACACTCTAATTAGAGTGTGGTTCATTTTTATTTTTTAAGTTGTTTTAGTGTTTCTTTATATATTGGATTTGCTCCAATAACACTTCCGTCTCTTAGTATAGCACCAACAACGTGATCAAATCCTAATATTTCACATATTAACAAATATCTGTTCCACGTTAATTGACCATTACCTGCGGTTATTTCTCTTCTAATATTATTAAAATCAGAAGAACTTGAGAATAATGATTTAAATGTATTGACACGCATTCCTTTCAATAGTTCTTTACATATAACCATTAACTCATTATCATTCTCACCTATAGTAACATCTAGTAATTCAGATGTATCTTCCTCTTTTGGTTTCGGTTTTATCGTTTTGATATCTAAATTCGATTTTGTAGGCTTTCTATAATATACTCTTATACCTATTCTATAAAAGCAATATATATTAGGAACACTCTTAGGATCTAAAACCAATCCATAATACAAAATGAATCTATTATCAAAATTTATGTAGTCCCCACTTTCAACTACACACGATTTACCGGAGTCTTTATAGTTTATTATTAATCTTTCATCATAATGAGGATTATAAGTTAATAAAAACTCATCTAATTCCTTTTTTGTATTCAAGATTTGTGCCAATTTATTTAATACCTCCTAATATGATCGATAAGATACTTGCATTATATAATTGTAGAGATGCTTGATAAAAATTAGCAGTTATCTCACTCATATAATTAACAAATGTCATATATTCGTCACCAGTTAATGTAGTTAATATTCCTCTATCTGTTTTCATATAAATAGCTTGATATCCTACACCCTTGTTATCAAATATAACAGCGGGCTTGATCATTAACCATCCTGTTCCAAATTTAGCTACCGAACCGGTTTTATCATTAGATAAACCGATAGTGTTTCCCTGTGTGTCGACTGTGAACAATCTTTCATATTCTTTATCACACAGCCACTTTTCACCATCATGTAATACTCTCATAACTTTAGAAAAGTTTACCGGCTCTATAGATATAAAACCGGTTTTAACAGTGTTCGGAGCTCCATTATTAATATTTTTTAAACTTCTATTATTAGCTAGCATAATACTATCCGTTGTATTAATTGATAAACCTTTTTTAGTTTCATGAACTCTTTTATCAGTAATATCATAACAATACAGCGGACCTGAACTAACTTCTTTATTTTTACCATCATTTCTATAATTCATAGTACTTATTATATGCTTAGCTGAAAAATCTTCTATTTTGAAAAATGTTTTAGTGAATTTTGAAAAGTCATCTATTTTAAGCATATATTTTTACGCTACTCTTTTCTTATTTATATATTCATTTAATAATGTATTCATATCTAATTCTAAATTGGATATATCTTTTGATTTTTTCTTGAAGAATATTTGTCTTGCAAAATTCTGCCTTACAATATCATCAAATCCTTCATCGACTACATTAAAATAAAACAACGCTTTCCCCTCCATGTATCTTAATCGTCCCATCAATTGATGTAATAGTACTGGCGATTTGAATGGTATAAAATTAACAACTGCTCTAAGTCCTTGTATATCCATACCTGCACCCGAACTTTTTAATGTTGATAATATTACATTCTTATTAAGCTGTGCTTTTTTTAGATCATCATTCAAATCACTAGTAAATATTCCACACGTTATACCAAGATTCTTTTTTATTAAAGCAGCTATTTGATTTATATGGTCTTTAGTGCTGAATAAAATTAATATCTTAGCTTCTTTATCATGGTTTATTAACTTAGATATAATATACATACAAATTAAGAATAGAAACGTTTTTTTATTATCATTCTTAAATATAAAATTTTCATATATTATACTACTAAAACCTTGTTTAGTTCTGCATATTCTTTTATGAAAAGGTGCTGGTTGAGTGTTGATTAATACATTCTTTACATGAATATATTTTTTTAATTCAGTTGTATATGAACCATATCTAGGTATGGTCTTTGTTATTCTATTATAAAGTATGTGTTCAGACGTATCACTTCTTTCTGGTGTTGCTGTTAAATAATAGTTATATTCTACATTGCATCTTAGATCTATATAGAAATTAGCTTTCATTAATTCATGTGCTTCATCGATAGCTTTGATACCTATGCCACAAGTTCTAACAAAATTATCTAATTCATTTTCTTCAGCCATAATGGCTAATGTTTGTGTTGCACATATGTAAAACTTATATTTGTTTAAATTTTCAGGACGCAGTGCCTTTTTTACGGAATCTCGACCTTGTATTAAGCATATTTCGTCATCACTACAGAAAGTATACTCTTTAATGACTTTTTTCCATTGCTGCATTAAAGAGCTCTTTCCCATTACTATCATAGATGCTTTACCTATTAATGAAATAGCTTTAATAGTACAAAATGTTTTACCGTAACCGGTGTCAATATTTAAAAACTTTTGTGGATCGTTTTTATCTAACAAAAAGGTTATTGATGATATTTGATGCTCATCTCTAGCTGCAACACCAGGTCTCATTTTAATATCAACGGTTCTGGATCGATCTATTAAATCGGATTTATCTATAGTCTTAGATGTATAAATACTATCTGTTTCTAGACATCTAACAACTTCAGATATAGAAAAACCCTTTGGTACAGATAAGCACCTGTCTTTATAATTATACAAATACACTTCCATAGTTATTTCTTTTTTATTATAATCGTAGCACTGTAGTCTTTTTTCTAATGTAGGCGATGTACCCAATGTGTATGGGTAAATATCGATTCTACTTCTACGAATTGTAATTGTTATATCTGTCTCCAAATTTAACCCCTTATGTATTCATAGCAACTAATGAAATTATTTTTGAATCAACTTTAGTTAAGTATTTTGGTCTTTCAATTTTAAATAAAGGATCGAAAATACCGCTACTAGTTTTCTCAAACGAATCCGGATCCGTAATTTGTTGTTTATATTTTTCAAATGAGAATGCTGTTCTAATATCACTCTTTCCGATAGCCGCCGATAAAGGTATTATACATATATCAGGAGTGCTTTTAGAGAAGTCAGGTCTTTCGTATAATTTTTCCGGATTCCTTACTAATTGATATACTAAAGTCTCAATATTGATTAGTGATAAACCACCAATACCCATTTCGATCATTACATTTCCAATATCCTCAATCAATAAAGCCGGGGATGTATAACTCTTAGTTTTAACGCTATCGATTAATTTTTTAATTTGTTTAAGATATCTAGATACTTCTTCAGTAACAATAACCATGCTAAATATAGGAGTGTCTTTATCTATTTTATTTATAGGAATTAATGCTTCATCATTATCATATTCCATTATAAATTTCTTACTATCTTCTAATATTTCATCAGTTAATACGAGGAACAATCCTTCGCATTCTATACTGAATCTTTCATCACCGTCTTGAATTATAAAGCTTTCTAATGGCATCGATGAATCGACACATTCATCTTCGATATCCGTTACACCATTAGCTATTTCTTCTACATATTCACGATCAATAACTATATATACATCTTTATTTCTCATTTCATTTTTAAAATACATCTTATTGGATTCGATGTTAAAATACTTATCGATGTATTCTGATTTAATTTCAACAGAATTTGTTGTAGTAAAATGTTTAGCTCGCATTAATCGTTTAGAGATAGTATTGGCAAATTTAATAGCAGGTAATGCGCCAATTAAAGTTCCCACTAATCGTTTAGCTTTGTCTCCAAAACAAGTCATACACACTTTATTATCGTTGAGTGCACAGGCTACATGACTTCTTAACTGTATAGTTTTACCTATAAGGTGTTTATCATTCTTATATCGAATTAAATGTAGTGATCCATCTTCGTTTACCATATATTTTAGGTCAACTGATTTTAAATTATCATCTAAAGCTACATTATATGAAATAGTATGTTTAGTACCACAATCTTTAACATCATAATTAATTGATGTGTTTAAGTTGGATAGATTAATTTTTCTAGATAGATACCCAGAGTCTCTAACAGATATGTGTTTTAATATTTGAGCATCTCGCCCTGTAATTGCATCCATATATGCATCAGATGGGCACGAATAACCTTTTAGAAAATTACCTTTCATTATAGCAGGCAGAATTGTTTTGTCAACATCAGTTCTAGGACCAACCGCGTAAAACATTTGCGTAAACTGATCTGTAGATATTCGACTAGCTTTAATATATTGATACAATGACGATTTACCATCTTTTAATATTGCATCTATAACCATACGCTCGCCTTTCTTCAACTGTTGTTCTATTTCTTTTATAGATTTTTTATCATCCAATTCTGTGTTTATACACGTATTAAATACAGGACTTCGTTTAGCTAATTCTTTTATTTCATATAATGAAATGGTATTCGATGCTATTCCACAATAAGCTGATTGAAATTCTTCTAAATCATCAACTATAAAAGAAGTGAAATAAGAAAGCTCATCTATACCATCATGTCTTTCTTGTGCATCATCAATAAACTTATCCATATTAGTTTCTAATATCTTTGAAACTAACGATTTATTATAAGTAGATAAATTATAAAAATCATCTCTATCTATTTTAACTTCTCGTTTAAGTAAACCGGCATAAGTAACATGCAGTCTCCAAAATATTAAATGAATGTATAATTCACTTACAGTTAAATAAAAACACCTATCTACACCATCATCTTCAGTAATAATAATTCTGACAAAATTATCTTTTCGTTTATAATCCATAAAGATATAGTTCCATAATGAATCATATAATTTTAAATAGAATTTTTGACCTTCTGTACGATTTTCGCCTTTTTTAATTGTTTTGTCTGTTAATTTTTTTACATTAAACTCGTAGATAGTTGGTTTTATTACCTCTTTTTGTTTTGCCATTATTTACTCCTTATGTATGATGATATTAATATGTGAAAAGAAAAATAATATATTATACGACATTATATAATATATATAATAAAAAAATTATAAATAATATTACATACCCCTTTTTTAAGGGGTATGTAAATTTTTAATTTATCTTTGTATATTCTGGTATTATATATGCTTCCTCACCACTCGCGGTTCCTCTAGTAGGGATTTGCCCACAAATAAACAATTCATCTTTATTATTTAATATCAATGTGTATTTGGTGGTTACAAAAATATCTACAATATTATCTATCTTCGTGTCCATCTTTATGTATTTATTCGTAGATAACATAGAAATTTTGTTGGTATATTTACATTTATTATTAAAACCTTTAATATATATTTCACCATTCTCCGTTAATATAGAGGTACAACTATTTGTACATTTTATTGATTTTATAGGTTTATCAAAATTTACTCTAACAAAGAAATCGGTATTTTTGCAACCTAGTACTAAATCGTCGCTTTTCGGCCTAAAGAATGTTTGAATAAATGCATTATTACGAATCGATTCAAATAATTCTCCAGATTGTGTTAATAACACAATATTATTGGTTTCTGTAGATATATACTTTACTTTTTTATCTAATAGAAAAACTTTAATAAATTCATCATTAACCAGTTTGTATAGATTCCCTTTTGTGCATATTGCGTATACAACAAAATTAGATAATGAAAAATACTTTACATTAAAATTTAATTTTATTTCTTTAAGGTTTCCGTCATTTGTGTGAGAGGTTATATCAAGTGTATATAATTTATTATCGTTTGTAAATATAAAAAGAGAGTCGATATTTTTTTGTATATCTTTTACATTATTTAATAATAGACTATAAGTATAATCTTTATACATAAATAAATTATTTGAGTTATCTATAATATATACAGAATCAAATATTTTTAATATTTTTTTAACTTTTAAATTTATATTCCATTTTTCAAATCCACTTATTAGTCGATTTTTGATAGGTATAGAAAAGTTAGTAAAACCGGAAATGTATATATCACCAGATTCAGTAACTAAAAATATATTATCAGAATCTTTTGAAATATAAACAATTTTTTCTTTAATACCTGTATCGATTTTTTTAAATTTTGTAATTGAATTTGTAGCACAACCTAATACTTTATTAGTATTCATACCAAAAGCAAATAATTCATTTTTGTCTGTTAAGTAAATACTGTTAAAGTCGTCGCAAATTAATTTGGTAATCATAAAATAAATCCACTCCTATTTCTTTTATGTATCTCATATATAATATACAATCATAATAAGGACAAGATAATATAGTATATATAATTGTTGAGGTGAAGATATGAATCCAAAAAGAGAATTAGCGGAAAAAGAAATACTACAGATAATATCAGACATTGATATACACGGTGATAATGTAAAAATATGGAAAAATCATTTAAGTAAAATGAATGATAAAGAATTTGATACGTTGATGCACAATTTTTATGATAATCCTGCAAAATATCATATTGATATTGTATTAGATCAATCCGGTAATAAGGATGATATTTTAGATCTAGATCACTTAGAGAAAGTTGCTAAAAAACATAAAATTAAATTAAGAGAATATGTTGCGTTCCCACACTGTAATCCGGATGACCCAGACAATCCTTTTATTACAGCTACAGAAGTACCGATTTTAGTTATGTATGTAAGAAAAATGCAACAGATGCTTGAAAAGAAAAACTTCTCGGCTGGTAATATTGACGTTTGTAATCCTATTACGGGGCAAGTAACTGGTGATAGTAAAGCTGCTTCGTTGGGTGATATGCAAACCGCTGCGCTAGTTACCAATAATCAGCAAGATGTTATTAGAGAATTTTTAACTATTCGTTCAGACAATATGGAAGGTAAGTTAAAGATGTTAGATAAAATTCAAAGTGATGGAGAAGTTAACTATAAAGACTTAAATGTAAATCTTGATCAATGTCAATCTATCCAAACTTTAAAAGTATTTATGACAGCGGCCATGTTAAAAACGGATGGTATTACACAAAAAACAAAACCATCTAATGAATAAATAAAATATTACAAAACTCCCTATAATAGGGAGTTTTGCATTTTGTATTTTTTATAGTCTCTAAAATGGTGTTTTTATAGCGTTTTATAACGTTTTTTGATCAAAAAGTGTTCATTTTTATATGTCAAAAAAATCGATTCCATTTTTTATAGTGTTTACGGATAACTGTACGTATCTACCATAAAAATCGCCATTTAGCTTAGTATCCATATAATCTAAAGATAATACATAACTTCCTGTCATATATGATTTATAAAAATGAGTATCTATAAAATCATTATAATTAAATTGATAAGCGGTTTTTGC
>DAOLQA010000024.1:12560-15354 GCA_035417885.1 bacterium | reverse complement strand
CCATGAATCATAATAGCAGATATTGGTAAATCTTTAATTTTTTCTATTAAATCTATTGCAGTAATATTATTAATTCCAGCTCTAATTTTTATAGATACTGGTAAGGAAGTGCTATTTAATACTGCTTCTATAATAGTCTTACATTTATCAAGATCTTTCATTAAACTTACCCCCCCACTATGAGCAACAACTTTCTTTGCTGGACACCCAAAGTTAATATCTATGCCATCAAATCCATGTTCTTCAACAATCTTACTTGCTATTTTATATTTTTCTGGATCTTTACCAAAAAGTTGTAATATAACTGGATGCTCACTAGATTCTATTTTTAACATTGCAAGAGTTGTTTTGCTATTATAAAACAAACCGTCGCTTGAAACCATTTCAGTATATAATACATCAGCACCAAAATATTTGCATAATTGTCTCTGAGCAGAATCTGTAATGCCTGCAAGTGGAGCAAGTGCTAATATAGGTTTATTTTTTTGTTTTAAATCTTCCCAAAAATTCATAGTGATATTAATAAAAACTCCCATTTTTTGACAATTTTATGGGAGTCATTTTTATTATAATTTTAATATAATTGTTTTAACATATATGCCATTACTATTATATATTTCTATATTTTTTGACATTATATTTAATATATTCTTATTGTCCTTCTTAAATTTATTGATTGCATCTGTAATATAATTACAATATGACGAGTAGATATGTTTTTCATTCTCTAATATATATATAATAATAAGTCCTCCCATAAATTTTACCTCCTGTATTATTTTATATAATCATATTTTAAGAATAAAAGCAATTATACTTATATTTAAAACCATTTTTTCTTCCTAAAATAAAAAATAAATAAGACCATAGATAATATACAGAGAGAAAGAACAATATAAAAAGTAGAGCTAGATTCTGAATTTAATGGTATCTTAGCACTCATACCAAATAATTGTGATATAAATGTCGCAGGCATCATTATGACAGAAATTATTGCTAAAACCTTCATAATATCATTTAGCTGAAATGATACTAAAGAATTATTTGTTTGCTCTAGCGCACCTATAGATTCTTTCTGATTATCTAATATCTTAGATATATCATCTATTTTATCAATTAAAACACTATAATATATCTTCAGCCTGCTTACAGAAAAAAGATGTTCACCGTCAGAAATTAAATGTTCAATTATATTTTTATGTGACTCTATAGTCCTTTTAAAATTTACAATGTTCCATCTTAACTTTAAAATATTTTTTGTATTTTGTCTTTCTTCTCCTGCAAATATCATTTTTTCTAGATCAACAACATCTTCTTCCATATGATCTAACATAGGGAAGTATGAATTTAGTAAATAATCAAATATGCCACATAATAATATAATAGGGTTACCTTGTAAAAATTTACTTTTCAAATATCCATCATTTTCTAATAGATTAAAAAAATCAGATATCTGAAACATCTTGTTATTATGAATAGTAATTAAAATATTGTCTTTTATAAAAAAATTAATCTCACCATTCTCTAAGAGTTGAGTTTTCCTATTATAAACAGGGAACAACATTTCAAAAAATGCATAATCTCCTCTGATAAAAATAGCTGGATGAACTGTTTCTTTTAGACATTCTTGTATGTCACTTTCTAAAAAATTAAAACCTTTTCTTAAAAAATTTATTTCTTCATCTCCTTTTTGACTTATATTTATCCATTCTATATCTTTAGAAGATAGCCTTGATATTGATTCCATGTAAATGATTAATATTTATACTATTTATTATATCATTTTTATGTTTGAATTTTAAGATGTTTTTTAGTATTATTATATATATGTCTAAATAATTATAAAGATTCTACTATTTATGAGCAAAATTAAAAAAATTATTTTAATATTAATAATATTATTAGCATTAATTATATTTACAATCTATTATCTAATGTTTATACAGAAAAGGGAATTAAATACTAGCTTTTATATAGAGAAAGGAGAAGGTTATAAAAAAATAGTAAATAATTTGAAAGAACAACATATAATAAATAGTAAAATTATATTTAATTTATATTCCTTATTCGGAAAAGAAAATATTCAAAATATACAAGCTGGTAAATATATATTTATGGGTGAATATACAATGCCTGAAATTTTTAATGTTATAGAAAATAATGCAATAAATGATAATAAAGTAAAAAATATAACAATAATTGAAGGATGGAATAAATACGATGTAGCAAAATACTTATCTCAAGAATTTAATATTGATTACTACTATGTTTTAGATTTTATTAAAACAGGGTATAAAAAAACTAACTTAGTAAGAAAATATAACTTCATAAGTTATATTGATGTTGTTGATTTAGAAGGTTTTATATACCCTGATACTTATCAAATATTTGAAAATTCAACTCTTGAAACTATATTTGATAAAATATTATTTAATTTTCAATCAAAAACTGAGAAATATAACCTTAGCAATGAAGAATTATATAAAGCTGTAAGAGTCGCTAGTTTAATAGAAGAAGAAGCTAAATTAGATGAAGATAGACCACTTATAGCTAGCGTTATATATAATAGACTCAATAATAATATGAAATTACAAATAGATGCAACTATTATATATTTTTCTCAAGATAGAAATAATATAGCAAAATATAAAAATGTAGATAATCCGTATAATACTTACTACAACTATGGACTTCCTATCGGAGCAATATCAAATCCAAGTATAAAATCAATAGATGCTGCCATAAACCCAGCCAAAACAGACTATTTATATTATGTGAATAGGAAAGATGGAAA
>DAOLQA010000024.1:0-12460 GCA_035417885.1 bacterium | reverse complement strand
TACTTACAAACGCAAGATAATTTAAATCTATAAAATATAAGAGTATAAATTTAGTTTCTGAATAAGGAAGTTAATATATAAATTTAATGAAAATTTATGCTTTTTATCAAATTATACGATATTATATAATAACACTTTTTTAAATTTTGTCAAAAAGTTATCCACAGGGTATATATTTCTCTACTCTTACTATATAATATTATATACTTGACATTTATATATAAAAATGATGTTATATAAATATATAAAATACTAGGGTCAATAGAACTTGTAGAACATCAACTATTATATAATACAGCATAAAAATAAGTTAACGTAAAGATCATTTCCCAACTATTATAATAGTTTAATTTAAAAGATAAGTTCATAAACTTCTTATAATAAATAAAAGAGGGATTATTACTAAAAATAATTATTTAGTAATAATTATTTTTTAATTTTTATTGGACAAGGGGATAGAATATTTATTTATATATTTACGTCGTACAAGATACCTTTTACGACATAATATATTCATATACTTTAAAATACATGTATTATTTATCTATATAATCTCTAAAAAATATCAACCCAAGACAGCATAATAATAAACTTGTAAATATTATAATTAATATATATTCTATTTTCATCTTAATATAATTATTACATATCAAATCAGATCAAACTTATTTTAATTTTTAATAGGAATATATTCCCTATTTTTATTTTATTTAAAATTATACTTGTCGCACAATAAAATAAATAGGGAGGAAAGAAGAGGCTATTTATAAAAAACTTTTGGGATAAATCTTAAATCAATATATTGTATTTGTGACAACTTATCTTTTATTTCTTCTTTTATAACAGTATTTAGATAATCAATTTGCTCATCTACATCTTTTGACATATTAAAATAGATAACAAATCCCCTGCTCTCTTCTACAATTAATTTATTATCGTCGGCTATTTCTATTTTAAGTTTTGATATATTAAAATTATATTTTGCTAATTTCTTGTAAATATTAAGGATAAACAAAATATTTTCTTTACTAATAATATTATTTTTTAAATCTATATCCTCGTCTATATATAAAATAGGGAAAGTATTAGAAGTAGGTACAGATAAAAGACTAATATTAGCATCTTCATCAAAAAATGCTTGCCCTTTTTTTGTAACAATTAAAATTTTGGGTGATCTTTCCTTTAAACTAATTTTTATCTTATTGGGGAACTTTTTAGATACATCTAAATCATAAAAATAATCGTTTGATCTTGTCTTAACTAAATCAATAAAATCATCCTTTTTAAATAAGAAAAAATTACTTTGATCCCATATCAAAAACTTCTTAGCCTCTTGCTCCTCTAGTATCTTTAATATCTGACTATATGAATTTTCACTCTCAATATTTTCTATAGGTAATAATTTAATCTTGAATAAATTTGATCTAAACAAAAACATAAGTATTATAAAAACAATCAATAAAAATACTAAAAATAGCATAATTTTAGTAATAATTCTTTTTATGCTTCTTTTAATATTATTACCTCTACTATTCTTTTTTTTTATAGTATGTGTATTATTCAAATTATTTTTATTTATATAAAAATAATTTGAATATTTTGAAGCTTGATGGACCATGAATTACTTAGTTAATATTTCTATAGCTTTATTTAATTGTGGATCTATATTCTTTTGAAAATCTTGTTCTGTATAGTCTACTTCTATATCTGGTTCTATACCATTTTTATTAATATTTATACCATTTGGTGTTAACCATTCTGCAACTGTTATTTTTATTGCTGTTCCATCTCCAAGCTCCTGATATTCTTGAACTGACCCTTTGCCAAACGTCTTTTTGCCCACAAGTGTTGCCTTCTTATAATCCTTAAGCGCACCCGATAAGATTTCTGAAGCTGATGCAGAGCCTTGATTAATTAAAACTACTGTTGGATAATTTTCTAAAATTGGATTACCTATTGCATTATGCTTTGTAATTTGATTATTTCTATCTCTTTCTTGAACAATAACACCCGACCTTATCCAATAACTAGCTATATCTATTGCTGTATCTAAATATCCGCCTGGATTATTCCTCAAATCAAGTATAATGCTTTTAATATCTTTATCTGCTATAATTTCTGATGCAATTTCTTTAAATTTAGATGATGTTGTATCATTAAAACTTGATATTGAAATAATAGCGATATTATCTTTCTTTTTATAATCAACACTCTGAACAATAATCTCATCCCTTACTATACTTAACTCTTTTGTCGACTGATCAGATGGTCTATATATTGTTAATCTAACTTGTGTGCCTCTTTCTCCTCTTATTTTAGAAACTGCAACATCTGAAGACATGCCTTGAGTATCTTCATCATTAATCTTTAAAATAATATCTCCAGCCATTATGCCAGCTTTCTCCGCTGGAGTATCTTTTAATGGAGCAACAACTGTTAAAGAACCATCTTTAATACCAATCTCAGCACCAATGCCAGAAAAACTACCAGACATCTCTTCGTTAAATGAAGCTGCTAATTCTTTATCAAAATATACTGTATATGGATCACCAGCTGATGCAACCATTCCTGACAATGCGCCATCAAAAGCTTTATTATAATCTATTTTTGTTGGATCATAATACTTTGATTTTAATAAATTTAAAATTTCCATATATTTAGTTTCATCTAGCCCGTTTTTGACTTGAATATTACTAGTATCACTATTATCACAATTATTTATATTATCATTAGAATAAAGATAAATATTACCACTCTGCCCTATTAGAAGACCTATAATAAAAAAAATAATCACAAAAAGTATAGGTGAATATTTGCGTAAATATTCTTTAAATTTTCTTTTTTTATGTACTTTATTTTGTATATATTCATTTGTATTTGTGTCCATAGTATTTATTATTATTCTCTTATTATATCAGCACCAATATTTCTTAACTTCTCCTCTATTCTTTCATAACCCCTATCAATTATTTCAACGTCATTAATCGTGCTTTGCCCCTCTGCTATTAAAGCTGCAATTATTAATGTTGCTCCAGCTCTCAAATCTAGCGTCTTAACTTCTGTCCCGTATAGTGGAGTAGGACCAGTAATTATTGCTCTGTGAGGATCTGCTATTATCACATTAGCACCCATTTTAAATAATTCATTTATATAGCCCATTCTACCTTCATAAATTGTATCATGAATTATTGTTGTGCCAGTGCATTGAGTAGCTAATACACCAAATACTGCCTGTAAATCTGTTGGGAACCCAGGGTATGGGTATGTTGTTATTTCTCTAACTGCCTTTAATTGCCCTCCAGGTTTAATATGTATATTTTTTAAGTTATTTAGCCCATCCCCTTCTAATATCTGAATATCAGCCCCAACTTGTTCTAACTCTAACAATACTATATCTAAATGTTCTGGGATTATGTTTTTTATAATAATGTCTGATTTAGTCGCAGTTGCTAATATTGCATAAGTTCCAGCTTCTATTTGATCTGGTATTATTGTATGTTCACAACCCATTAATTCCTTAACACCTTCTATTTCTATTGTATGAGAATCTCTACCAAAATTTATCTTAGCACCCATTTTATTTAAGAATAAACATAGATCCTGAACATGAGGTTCGCATGCAGCCAATTTAATTATAGTCTTACCTTCTGCCAATACTGATGCCATAATGACATTTTCTGTACCAGTTACAGAGAATCCTGGCATAATTATATAATTACCTACTAATTTTTTTGCTTTCAGAGCATATTTATGATTATCTATATCTTCTATTACTGCACCCAATTTTTCAAAAGCATAGAAATGATAGTCCATTGGTCTATTACCTATTAAACATCCACCTGGTTCAGGAATCTCAACCTCTCCAAACCTTGATAAAAATGACCCCATAAACAGTATTGAAGATCTCATACTTTTCATAGATTTCTGATCTAAATTTTTAGCATTAATATTAGAAGCATCAAATACTGCTGAATCTTTATTCAACCATTCTATTTTAACACCTATACTTTCCATAATATCTAACATCTTTTTTACATCATCAATTATTGGTATATTATGTAGTATTACTTTCTCTTTAGTTAAAATAATAGCTGCTAAAATTGGTGTTGCAGCATTTTTCATGCCAGACACTTCTATTTCTCCTTTTAATTTATTTTGCCCTTTAATTATAAATTTTGACATTTTTTAATTATTATTTTTTTAGTGTTAGTTCTATTTTTTTATCTTTGTTTAATATAATATCATTATAAAATTTATTAGTAGATGATGTATTTATACTAATATTATATTTTAAATTATCAACACCTGACTGTTTTTCTAAATATAATGTATATTTACAATTACCATTTTCATCAAAATCAACTTTAAAAGGTAATTTATACTTTATCACTATTTCTTTTTGCTCCCCAGGATTTAAATAAATAAAATTACCAAAAATCGTTTCCCCTTCATCATTATATATTATAGTATTTGTATTAAAATCTCTTATTGATAATTTATTTAAACTTTCTAAATCTGGATCTGTGTTATAATTAGCATAAATATGATTATCTATCTGTATATTATCGAACCCTGTAGCTGAAATAAACTGACTACCACTCGGAACATATATTCTTAGAAATTCTACGTTCTTTATATCAAAATTATTATTCTGCTTTATATATTTTTTATTTATAACTAGAGTTTTTATAATATCTCCATTCCCTAATATATCAATTTGTTGATTAACAGACCTATCTATATATTGACTAGTTTTGCCACCACCTATATTAGTATCAACAATAGCTAAATAATCTTCATTATCGTTTGTATCTACTATCTTCCCAGATATTCCAAGGACATTAATATAATTTTGAATATTAAGATCTTTTATATATGCTAAAATTTGTTTTTTATCTCTTGCATCATTAAACAGGTTATAAATTTTCATTAAATCAAGATCCTTTTTATTTAATAATTGTTCAGAAACTTTTTCAAATAACTCCCCTATTACAACTTTTGGCTTATTTGTTTTATCTCTCTGTTTACCTATTATATTTTGTAATTCATCTATAATATTGTATTTTGTTAAAATAACATTATAATCATCAAGCTTTATATCGCCTATTAAATCCATTAGTCCACTCATCATATTAGAATTTATTACTATAATTCCATCTACTGAGGTTCTACTAGATGGCTCAAAAAATTCTATTATTTTTTTTGCTGATTTCTCAAAGTCAAAAAACCAGTTAGCATCTTGTATCTCCCATTTATTAACAAGAATTTTAAATGGATATGGTGGCTCCAATGTTTTTGTAAAACCAGCCCTTAAATCATATATACCGCCACCAGGGACTTCATAATTTATAACATTACCATCTTTAAAATCTACTAATGCATAGCTACCCATAAATCCACCAGTTGCCCTTAATTCATTAGCATTTTCAAATATAAACAGTATCCTTCTTGAAGAATCTTGTCCCATAATATAAGAAATGACATTACTTGCAAAATATACATCATCTACTATCTTTTCAAAATCTTTTAACTGTTTTTTATAATCTAAAAATTGACTCTGATATTTTTTAGGTAAAAAACGAGTATTTATTTTTTCTAAATCAGAATTAATTGTTTTTAAGTTTATATCTACCACTAAAGAAGCATTTTTTACCTCATCAATTTTATATAAATTATTTCTATCACTAAATTTTTGAATATCATTAAATGCTTTAACTACTGCTGTACTAATATTATCACAAGATCTAATAACTTCATTTAAATCTTTTTCTGAGAAATTAATAAGCCCGCCAAATGCACTAATAGATACCTTTGCGATAAACTTAACTTTGCTACTTATATTATATGAGGAATCAAAAACTAAAGAAAGTTTATCTTTAGCAATTTGTATATTTGAATTTTGAAGATCATTAATGCTACTTGTAATCATGTCTTGTGCATATACAGCGTGTGTCTTTAGATTATTTATATCATGGAAAGCATCAATGCTACCTATTAATATAAAGGTAAATAATAAAACAAAAGAAAGCATAATTAAAAAGCTCCTAAATTCTTCGATCCATAATTCTTTTTTAGCTGATTTTAAAGATTTAATAGCTAGACTAACCTTATTTTTTATTTTATTATCTTTATTTTTATTTTTTGATCCTTCACGCCCAATATTAACTTTAATTACATGGCTTTTGTCCTTAATTTTATTTTTCTGTAAATTCAAAAATGGTATAAGAATATGTTTCTTATAAAAATATTTAATATTTATAAAAAAATCGTTCTTCTTATTGGCCATCTATTATAAACTAATATCTAATTTATTAACATCCTTAAGTTTTTTCCTTGTAGAAACTCGCTGATCTTTATCCTTTAAAATTAAACTTTCTAGAGCTTCTTCAACATTATCCATTGCTTCAAATGCATTACTCCCTGACTTTTCAGCTGTAAAATCCCTACCATCTATTGTTAATACAACTCTGCAGGAAAAAACATCTTTGTTGTTTTGGAATTTGCTTCGCTCCATCTTTACATTAGCGCTTAGGCTATCTTTACTAAATTTTTTAAATTTATTTAATTTATCCTCTACATAACTCTTTATCTCTTCACCCAGCTTAAAATTTTTTACATAAAAATTTATACTCATAATTTTATAATTAAATGTTAAATATATTTTTATTTTATAATATTTATATAGTTTTTAGAAGTTGAAAAGTAAATTAAAAATAGCTTATAAATAAGCTATTTTTAATCCCCAGTATGACCAAAGGCTCCATCACGTCTTTCTGTATCTTTAAGATTGCTTACAATTTTAAACTTAGCTTTCCCAATTCTTTCAAATATGATCTGAGCTAATTTCATACCTTTTTCTATCTTAAAATCTTCTTTACCATGATTAATTAATATAACGCCATATTCACCTCTATAGCTAGAATCAATAACGCCGCCTAGTGTATCTATCCCATATTTTAAAGCCAAACCAGATTTAGGTGCTATTCTTGCATAATATCTTTTAGAAAACTCCATTTTTATGCCAGTAAAAAATACTTTTCTTTCTCCTGGCTTTAATACATAATCTTCTAAAGAATATAAATCCAAACCAGCATCGCCTTTGATCACATAATTTGGTATTATAGCATCTTTATTTATTTTTAATATTTTTACTATCATATTTTTATTCTAATATTGCTCTTATTCTTCTTACACCAGATCCACAACTTTCTTCTTTCTGAATTTTAAAATGGCCTAACTCGCCTGTATTTTTTACATGAGGTCCGCCACAAATTTCTTTACTAAAATCACCTATTGTATAAACTTTAACAATTTCTCCATATCTATCCTTAAAAACTCCCATAGCTCCTGACTCTTCAGCTTGTTCTAAAGACATTTCTTCCATTTTAACATCTAGTTTCCTCATTATTTGCTCATTTACAATATTTTCTACTTTTTTAATTTGTTCTTCTGTCATCTTATCTTTATAAGAAAAATCAAGCCTTAATCTCTCACTTGTTATATTCGCTCCTCTCTGAGCTACCTGGTTACCTAGTACGATTCTTAAAGCTTGGATTAAAAGATGCGCAGCAGTATGAAGTTTTGTCGTTTCATATGAACTATCTGCGAGTCCTCCTTTAAATTTCCCCCCCGCTCCAGCTTTTGATATTTCTCTATGTTTCTCCTGCTTTTGCTTAAATTCATTAATATCTAAAGTAGCACCTTTTTCTTTAGCTAATTCTTCTGTTATTTCTATAGGAAAACCAAAAGATTGATATAGATAAAATGCATCTACTCCTGATATTTTATTATTTTTAGCTATTATTTTTTCAAATTCTTTTAAGCCATTTTCTAATGTTTCTTTAAATTTTTTTTCTTCTTTCTCTAATTCTATAAATATTATATTTTTATTACTTTCTATTTCTGGGTATACATCTTTATATTGATTTATGTAAACATTAGCTAATAATGGAGAAAAAATTATATCAGTTGAAATACCTATTGTTCTTCCATATCTAATTGCCCTTCTTATAAGTCTCCTTAAAACATATCCTTGATCTTTATTACTTGGTATTATACCATTTTCGTCTCCTATTATAAAAGTAGCGGCTTTTATATGATCAACAATTATCCTAAATTCTTTTATATAATCTTTATATTGTTTATGTGATATTTTTTCTAATTCTGATATTGCATTAGAAAATGCATCAGTTTCAAATGGAGTTTCTTTATTATTTACTGCTGTAATGGTCCTTTCTATACCCATACCAGTATCAACGTTTTTCTTTTCTAACTGTATATATTGTCCATCTTCTGTTTTATTAAATTCCATAAAAACATTATTCCATATTTCAACAAACCTGGAATCATTAACAAGTTCTTTAAATTTTTTATTTGGAATTCCATACTCTGGCTTTAAATCATAAAAAATTTCAGTATCTGCTCCACAAGGCCCAGTATCACCAGCTATCCAAAAATTATCCTCTGTGCCAAGTGGTATAATTTTTACACCAGATGTTACAATTCCATCTATAGCAACACCAAAATCTAAACCATTCTTTCTTAAAACATTTTGCCAACAACTTATACTTTCTTCATCTCTAGGAATATTATCCTCTCCATTAAATATAGTAAAATACAATCTTTTTGGATCAAGACCCAATCCTATTTCTTTATCGGTCAAGAATTCAAATGACCACTCTATAGATTCTTTTTTAAAATAATCCCCTAATGACCAATTCCCTAACATTTCGAAAAAAGTAAGGTGCCTATTATCTCCAACATCATTTATATCTTTTGTCCTAATACATTTTTGAACATCAACAAGCCTTGTCCCACATGGATGTTTCTCGCCAAGTAGATATGGTATTAAAGGATGCATCCCTGCTGTTGTAAATAAAACAGATGGGTCATTTTCTGGTATTAAAGAAGCTGATTTTATCTCTTTATGACCTTTCAATTTAAAAAAATCTATATATTTTCTTCTAAGCTCATTTGATGTCATGTTTAATAATTAAGTATTAATAAATTTTATTTTAAAACAAAAATAATTAACAAGCAATAAAGCTCTACATTCTCTCTTTTAAAACTTGTATTGGGAATTTTACAACTGCATTAAATATCCTTTTCCATCTCTTTGGCTCTATAATTAGTCTGAATAACCACTCTAACCCTAATTTCTGGAAGGTTAAAGGAGCTCTCCTTTTGTATTGCGCTATAAAATCAAAAGTTCCT
Organism: bacterium; assembly: GCA_035417885.1. Taxonomy (GTDB): domain Bacteria; phylum Patescibacteriota; class Patescibacteriia; order JAGPKW01; family JAGPKW01; genus JAGPKW01. The sequence continues at coordinate 3,247 of DAOLQA010000024.1, read as the reverse complement.
CCAACCCCTATTGCCAATTTTATATTATTTAATTTATTTAAATTATTATATATCCATTTTTCTTGTTTTGGAGCCCCAAATGCCACAAATATAATTTCTGCGCCAGATTTGTTTATTTTCTCTATTAAATTATTATTAATATTTTCATCATATATAGATTGGCCTTTTGCAAAACCTATATCTTTGTCAGCAATTATACTAACCCCACCCAGTTTATCTGCTACAGTATTTAATTCATAGTTATCATTACCTCCCAATAAAAAAACTGCCATATTTAAATTACTAGCTATTTTTGTTATATCATACACCAATTCTGAACCTGGTATTCTCTCTTTTATAATTTTATAAAATGGTGCTTTATAGAATAAAAATATAATAAATGAAAAAATCCATTTTAAAAAAATGTATATTCCTACTAAAAAATTTTTTGCTTTTTTTGTTGTTGACAAAAACCAACTAGCCCATATTAATCCAATACCATCAGCTGTATTTAACTTGCTATTTTGTAATATATTTTTGAATTCTTTATCTTTCTGGGATAATAATAAAAATTCTGGATTTACTGTTGTTATATACCCCTTTTCATTATTATATAGCCAAAAATATATATATTTTAAAGTCTCTTCCTTAGTTAATGTAGAAATAATAATGTCAAAAAGTTTAGTTTCCATACTTATTTTGAACTGAATAAAAAAATTGCTCTAATTTATGCTGAGTTTACAACCATAAAAATTACTATCCCGCTACAGTAGTTATTTGTTTTATAATAAAATCTGTTATCGCATAAGCTGCTGCTAGAATAAATAGACCTATTATTGTTGGAGCTAAATTCTTCCTTGCTTTTAACATCTGCTCTTTATTCCCTCCAGCAGTCATAATCATAACACCAGAATAAATTATAATAACTAAACATATTGTACCACATAATCCTATAATAATTTTTATAATTAAACCTATTATTTCTGGAATTGTCCTTGTTGTGTTAACCCCAGCTTCTTCTGAAATATCTTTTGATGAACTTTTAGTATTATCTATATTATTAATACTATCTAATGAACCAATGGCATTAACTACAAAACTACTAAATACTATAATTAAACTAATAACAGCTAATAATATTTTATATTTTTTCATATATTTTCACTTACCTATACTATTTATTTGAGATAATACAAACCTAGTAATTGTATAAGCTAATAAAATAACAGCTAAACCTATTGCCCCAGTTTTTATTAAATTAAAAGATTTATTTATCTCATTTATATTCCCTTTTGATCCCAAATATTGAAAGCCTCCAACTATTAAAAATATTAAAAATATTGTTGATGACAAGCCTAAAAATATCTGTATTGCTCTATTAAAAACAGTTGGGACAGAGCTAACTTCTTTTTGACCTGTTTTTGTAACTATTTGCTCTAAATATTGATTACCCTCAGCTGTTGGATCATTTAGATCAATACTATTTTGGTCAGCATAAACAAAATTAAAATAAACCCCAAATGATACTAATGATATTAATAATACTATAATTTTTTTCTTGGACATATATAAATTATATTATATATAAAATTATATCATACTTTTTATAAAACCTTTAAATATGGGATGAGGATCTAGGAATCTAGATTTTAATTCTGGATGAAATTGCGTACCTATAAAGAATTTATGGTCCTTTAATTCTATTATTTCAACTAAACTATTATCAGGGGATGTACCAGCTATCAATAAACCATTTTTTTCAAATAAGTCCCTATAAGTATTATTAAATTCATATCTATGCCTATGTCTTTCTGAAATTAATTCTGTATTATATAAAGTATAACAAATAGAATTCTTATTTAATTTACAAGGATAGGCACCAAGTCTCATACTGCCACCGAATTTTTTTATTGCTATATTTTCTTTTTGGCTTTCCATTATATGAATTACAGGATTCTTTGTAGATGAATCTATTTCTTCTGTATTGGCATCATATAAGCCACATACATCCCTTGCAAATTCTATTGTTGCAAGTTGCATACCATAACATAAACCTAAAAACGGAATATCATGTTCTCGTATATATTTTATAGCATTAATTTTGCCATTTACACCTCTGCTGCCAAAGCCTCCTGGAATTATTATACCATTATATTTCGACAGACCTTCTAATAAACTAATATCTTGTTCATATATTGTAGAATCTATCCAATCTATTTGTGGATTAATATTATAATACCATGCAGCATGTTTTATAGCCTCTATTACAGATATATATGAATCTTTCAAAACAAAATCCCCTGTTGTAAAATACTTTCCTATAATGCCTATTTTTACTGTTTTTGTTATCTTTTTTATTTTATCTACCGAATTTACCCACTCTTCGAAAGACTCATGATCTTCTATTTTATTTTTATAGCTCTCCAACTTTAAAATATCTAATATTCTATCTCCATAATGATCTTTTTCAAAATTGATTGGGATTTCATATATACATTCAACATCTGGTGCTGAAATTATATTATCTTTTACAACATTACAAAAAATCCCAAGCTTTTCCTTTCTTGGCTCGTCTAAAGGTTTAGCACCTCTGCATAATAGTATATCCGGCTGTATACCAGCAGAATTCAAACTTCTAACAGCAAATTGGGTAGGTTTAGTTTTCATCTCTCCAATAACAGAAGGTATGGGCATAAAAGATACCATAACAAACATAACATCCTGCGGATTTTGCATCTTCATCATTCTAGCAGCTTCTAAAAACAGTAAGTTTTGGTATTCCCCTACAGTTCCCCCTATTTCTATTATTACTATATCGGCATTATTCTTTTCTTGCGCTATTTTTATTCTCCTTATAACTTCTTCTGGTATGTGTGGAACGACTTCAACACATTTACCTTTATATTCTAAATTCCTCTCTTTCTCTATAACTGAAAGATAAACTCTACCAGTAGTCATATAATTATATGAATAAATATTTCTATTTAGAAATCTCTCATAGTTCCCAATATCTTGATCTGTCTCATCGCCATCTTCAGTGACAAAAACTTCGCCATGCTCTACCGGATTCATTGTCCCAGCATCTACATTTATATACGGATCAATTTTTACACACGTAACATTATAACCTCTTGATTGTAAAATTTTAGCAGTAGAAGCCGTTGCTACACCTTTGCCAACAGATGACATAACGCCACCAACAATAAAGACGAATTTCGGCATATAATTTATTAATTATTATTTACTAATTTTTATTCTCCCAAATTCC
>DAOLQA010000023.1:0-15749 GCA_035417885.1 bacterium | reverse complement strand
TAATGGGTCATTGTTATATATTTTATATAGATAATATTCTATATTTTTTTCTATATCTATATTTTCTGCTTCTATATTTAATCTGTTTATGTTTTTTACTACATCTATATAGTTATTTTGTATTATATCTTCTATAATTGGTTTTATTAATATATTTGTTCTTAATTTAAGTTTATCTAGAAAATTATTTATTAATATCTTATTTAATATACTTTTCCCTTCATTTTGGCTATTTATTGCAAGAGTTATGGTTTGTTTAATACTCAATTGATCTATATCTGAACTTGCTATAAATGCACCTAGCTTATCTATATTTATATTTTGTATGTTTTTTATTGTATCTATATTATATGTATAGTCTCTTTGTATATTATCTAGAATTATGTTTTGATTTATTTCTGATACTAATAGCTTTTCTAATATGTATTTTTTATAATCAAGAGATGCATTAGATATTTCTTTATATAAAGAAATTTTTGTAGACTTATATTCTTTTAAAGCTTTATCAACGCATTTATTATCATTAAGTTTATAACACAATTCTATTTCTTTTACATTTTTTAAGGATTTATCTATTTTTTTGTTTATTTTCTCCAGCTTATTTATTGTAAAAACCATATCTATATTAGATAAGACATTATTTACAGAATATGTTAATTGATTTGGGAGATATTCTATTTTATCTATTCCAAGATTTTCTTCTGTTAAACCTATATCTTTTTTTACATCAAAATTACTATTTGGTACAAAATTTTTTATTTTTTCTATAACTAATTCATCATATCCTGACGCTTTAGCTATATTAAAAGATAATAAAAAAAGAGGGAATAAGAAAAATAGAATAACCTTTTTGTTCATAATTATAAATAATACAGAATTGATTTATAGATATATTTTATCATTTTTTGAAATTTTTTGGAATTGGAATTATAATAAATAAATAAAAGGTTTAACAATTTAACAATGAATAATAAAAAGGACTCTAATTATATTGAAAAAGGTCAAAAAAGGGGAAGAGGTAGACCTCCTAAAATTATAAATAAAGAAGATGATGCAGAAGCTAGGCAGACTTTTAAAACAAAAAAGATAGATTTTGGTTTGAAAAAACCTAAGAGTGTGAAGAAAGGCAAAATGGACGTTGACGCAGAGCAAATGCTTAGAGATTTAGAAGAATTAGGGAGGATAAAACCAGTCGAGGATAGCCAGAAGAAGAAAAAAAGAAAAAAAATAAAAGATGAATTAATAGATTTGCCAGAATCTCCATTAAAGAAAATGATAGATAAAAAGAATAACTCTATATTAAAGATAGGTGCTGTATTTTTTGCTATTGTAATTTTGTTTATGTTTTCTATTCTGTATTTGTTAAACTCTAAAACTGTTATTAACATTGAATTAAAGAAAGTGCCAAGCGAGATAAACACAAATATAACATATCAATTGTTTAGTGATGAAGATAATTTAGCAAATCAGGAAGTTGTTGCTATATATTCTAAAGTAAATACTTCTGGCACTGTTCAATATGAAGTAGGGTATAAAGAAGTAGCATCTGGGGTCGTAGAAGGGAGATTAAGGATTATAAACGAATCTAACGAGAAGAAGGTGTTTGTTAGAACAACTAGATTTATTTCAGAAACAACAGGGGATTTATATAGGTTAAAAGAAGATACAGTTATTCCTGCTAATGGTTCTGTTGATGTTATAGTGTATGCTGATAATCCATTAGTAAAGGGTGAAGACATAGGGACAAGATTTAAAATTCCTGGTTTAAAAACAGAAGAAGCGCAGAGATTAATATATGGTGAGAGCTTAGAAGAATTTGTTGTTGGAACTACTAAAAAACAGATTATTGATGAGAATGATATATCTAAAGCTAATGATTTAGCTGATGTAAAATTAAAAGAAATGGCAATAGATGAGTTAAGAAAAAAAATAGAGAAAAATGGTAATTATGAGTTATTAGCTGATAGTTTAAATTATGTAATAAATAATAAAAAAATTGATGCAAAAGTTGGAGATGAAAAAAGTATTATAAATGTCAGTGGTAATATTGAGGCAACTGGTATTTTTATTGATAGAGATAAGATATTAAATAGTGTAAAAAATGACATTTTAAGTTCAACTCCTAGCGAATACAATATATCAATTAATAAAGATGATCTAAAGATAGAAGTTGTAAGAGCTGATTATTTAACAAAGAGCTTAACTGTTAGCGTAAAAGGTAATATACATGTTGTCTATGATATAGATAAAATTATAGACAAAAATGAAATTGCTGGTATGAGTATTAATGATTTTTACCAATATATTACAAAAAAAGGTGCTACAGAAAAAGCTAACGTTGTAAATTATCCATTCTGGAATAAGGGTATTACAACTATAAAAGATAATATAATCATAAATGTAAGATAGATAGTTTACCAGTTTTGTTAGTAATATCTATATATAAAATATCTGAGATAAAAATAATATTAGTAAAAATATAATCAAAATAGCTAATGTTGTTTTATCTATATGTTTTTTATTTAGTAAATATATTCCAGCAAGTATTAAAAGTATTGGCCAAAGTTTGAATATTGATGATAAAAATAAACCTATATCTAATGTTATTATATTTAGATTAGCTAATAAGAATATAATACCTATTAGGATTATAAAGCTTCCTATAATTATTCTTGATGTTTTTATAGTATCTATTTTCTTTTTCATAATTTAATTATTAAATATTTCTTTTATATTATTTGCTAAATCTTTATTAAGATCTATGCAAAATTGTGTATCAAGTTTCTTATCTTTTACTACGAAGCAGACCTTAAAATCCTTTCCTTTGTTATTTTCTAATAGAGTTTTTAATGTCTTTATTTTTTCTTTTGATGTATTTTCTGGTATTTTTATATTTAATATTTTTTGCTCTTTATGGACAATTGGTTTTTGTATATCTTTTTTTATTTCGTTTATTGTTTCTTTTGCATTTTCTGTTTTTAATTCATATATTATGCTAGATAATAACTTAGGCTCTCCATCTTTATCAGATAATTGTCCGTATGTTATTATTGGAACATCTTTTAATAGAAAACTTGATGATTGTTTATATAAGTTGGGGAATACAATAATTTCAATACTTTGCCCAAATCTATCTTCTATTGTTACAAAAGCCATTATATCATTATTTTTCGTTGTAATTTTTTTAATGTTTGTTATAACACCAGCAATTAGAGCTTGCTTTACCATTCCTTCTTTTATTGATGACATATCTGTTAAATTGCCATTTAATTCTTTTTCAAATTCTTCCATTGGATGATCTGAAATATATAAACCTAGAAGTTCTTTTTCCCATAGCAATTTTGTTCTTTTATCAACTTCTGTAGCTTGTTCTAAATGTAATTTTGATAATATCTTAACATTTTTTTCTGAAGAAGATGCCATCATTGAGAAAAAGCTGGTTTGCTTTGTATTCATTTCTTGTTTTATATTTTTATTGTAATTTAATAATGTTTCAAGGTTTGTAAGAAGCGTATTTCTATCATTTAGGGAATCAAAGGCCCCAGCTTTTATTAATGATTCAAGTGATTTTTTATTTAGGTCTTTAGTTTGTATTCTCTGTAAGAAGTCTTCTATATCTTTATATGTTCCATTTTCTTTTCTTTCTTTTATAATCTCTTCTACTATATTTTCTCCAACATTTTTTATTGCTGCTAATCCAAAACGTATATTATACTTATTGTCTTGTTTTACAACAGTAAAATCTTTAAAGCTTTCGTTTATATCAGGGGGTAATATTTGTATGCCTGATTTTTTTGCATCTTTTATTTCTATTGCAATTCTATCTATATCATCAGAATCTGATATTAATAGAGCTGCCATAAAACATTCTGGGTAATTAGCTTTAATATATGCTGTTTCATAAGCTATTGCAGCATAGCATGCTGCATGTGATCTATTAAAACAATATTCTGCAAATTTTTCCCATTCTTTCCATATTTTTTCACATGTATTTTTTTTAATTCCTTTTTTTTGAGCTCCTTCAATAAATCTTGTTTTATATTCAGCCATTAATGATGCTATTTTTTTACCAATAGCTTTTCTTAATCCATCAGCTTCACCACCAGTAAAATCAGCAAGATCTTTTGATAATTGCATTACTTGTTCCTGATATATTGTTATGCCATAAGTATTTTTTAAAGCATTTTCCATTAATGGGGAACAATATGTAATTTCTTCTTCTTTATGTTTTCTTGCTATGTATTGAGGTATAAACTGCATTGGACCTGGACGGTATAAAGCTACCATAGCTATTATATCTTCAAAACTTGTTGGTTTTAATTCTTTTAGATATTTTCTCATTCCTGATGATTCCAATTGGAATACTCCTGTTGTATCTCCATTTTGAAATAGCTTGAATGCCTTTTTCTCTTCTTTTGTAAAATTACAATCTGGGTCATTTATATCTCCATCAGGAGGTTTTAAATTATTTACATCTATTTTTATTCCATGTATTTTTTCTACTATTTTTGCTGCTGTTTCTAGTATTGTTAGGTTTTTTAATCCTAAAAAATCCATTTTTAATAAGCCTAAATCTTCTGCTGGATGACCTGAGTATTGAGAAATTAAAGTATTTGTTTTTTCATCTAATTGCACAGGTGTTGTTTCGTCTAATAGATCTTTAGTAATTAAAACACCACAAGCATGCACAGAAGAGTTTCTCATTCCACCTTCTATTTTTTTTGCAATATCAACTATTTTTTTTGCATCAGGGTTTTTGTCATATAGTTCTTTAAATTCTGGAGAGTTATTTAAAGCTTCTTCTATATCAGATCCTTGTGGTATTGTCTTAGCTAATTTATCGCAAAATGTATATGGAACTCCTAAGACTCTTCCTACATCTTTTACTGAGGCACGAGAAGCCATTGTGCCAAATGTTATAATACGAGCTACATGATCTTTGCCATATTTATCTTCTGCATGTTTTATAACCTCATCTCTACGAGTATCTGAGAAATCTGTATCAATATCTGGCATTGATATTCTATCTGGGTTTAAGAATCTTTCAAACAAAAGATTATATTTTATTGGATCTAAATCTGTTATGTTTAACAAGTATGATACTATACTACCAGCTCCAGAACCTCTTCCTGGGCCTACTATTATTCCATTATCTTTTGCCCAGTTTATATAATCTTGGACTATTAGAAAGTAATACTCATATCCCATTTTTTTTATAACAGACATTTCATATTCAAATCTGTTTTTGTATTCATCTTCAAGCTCATCAAATTCTTTCCCATATTTTTTAGGGCAATATTTTTTTGCTAATCTTCTCATCTCTTGCTCTGCTGTTATACCTTCTGGTAATGGATAATGAGGCAATTTTGGGACTCCCATTTCTAATTCTAGATTGCAACTATCTGCTATTATTTGTGTATTATATACAGCTTCTTGATAATCTTTAAAAGCTTCTAGCATATATTGTTCAGATTTAAATGATAAATCAAATTCTTTCATTGATAGCCTATTAGTTTCGCTTAATAATTGTTTTGTTTGTATGCATACTAGTATATCTTGTATTTCTGCATCCTCTGGTCTTAAATAATGGCTATCTGATGTTGCAATGCATTTTACTCCATATTTTTTTGATAATTCTTTAAGTTTTTCATTAATTATTTTTTGCTCACTACTTGTTGGTAAGTTTTGTAATTCAAAAAAGAAATTATCTTTTCCAAAAAGATCAATATAACTATTTATAACAAAATCTAATTCTTCTTCATTTTTATTTAATATCAATTGAGGTATTTGCCCTTGCATGCATGCTGTTGAGCAGATTAATCCATTGTGATATTGTTTTAGAAGCTCAAAATCTATTCTTGGTTTGTAATAAAAACCATCAACATTTGCTATTGATGTTAATTTTATTAGATTTTTGTATCCTTCTAGATTCTTAGCAAGTATTATTAAGTGGTAACGTGGATCATTTTGTTTTCTTGATTTATAATCATTTGTTACATAGAATTCCTCACCTATTATAGGTTTTATTCCAGCTTTTTTTGCTACTTCATAAAATTCTATAGCACCATACATATTACCATGGTCTGTTATTGCAATAGATGTTTGACCTAATTCTTTTGCATAATCAATTAGGTCCTTTATTTTAGGAAGGCCATCAAGTAATGAATATGTTGTATGAACATGAAGATTTGTGAACATATATAAATCATTTTACCTTAGAAATTATCTTAATAGCAAGTTGAAAAGTATATAGAATATGAAAATAATAGTTTTAATTTTTTATCTTCTAAATAATATTAATTAGTGATATAATTATATTATAAAATAAATAAAAAAGGTTATGTCTTTATTAGAATCTGCACAAATATTTTTTTATATCTCTGTTTCTATTTGTGTTGTAATAATATCTTTAATATATATTATAAAAACTATTGTTATAACACTTAAATTAAATACTATTGTAAAAAGAATAGACGCAATAACAAAAGAAATTGAAGATAAGGTTAATATTGTAAAGAATTTTATAGATTCAGTAGATGAGAAAATAAATAATGTAGAGTTTTATTTAGATAAAATAAAAAAAGTATCAGATTTTTTTACTGATTATGAAAATGATGATACTCCAAAAGAATTATTAGATGAAAATGGAGAATATAAATATGTTTTAAAAAAAGTAAATAAGAAAAAGAATAAGAAAAGGAGAATATTATGATTTATGATAATATAAATGACAAAGCAATTAATATCAATCTTTGGATTTTAAAGAATATAAATAAAATAAGATTGAGCATAGAGATAGTATTAGGATTTGCTATAGTTATTATTTATTCTATTTTATTTACTAATATATCTGATTTTGTAGAGAGCAATAAACAGCTTGATAAAATATATGATAGTATATTGAGAAATCAGAATTTTGTTGCAATGGATAATTATTTAAAATCTATTGCACCAGAAAGTCTAGTTTTAGAAAGTTATGGAGCAGTTATGGGATATTCTGATAAATATTATGATTTTTATGCTTTAGTAAAAAATAAAAATACTAATTATCTTGTTGATTCAATTGATTATTATTTTAAATATGATGGCAATGAAACAGATGTAAAAAGAGATAAGATAAGCATTAATGCTGAAAAATTTTTATTTTATACTGGTATACCTTCAGAAGAAAGTGGTTCTATCCTAAATGTTGAGTTTGCTATTAAGGATATAAATTGGAAACTTGTAAGTAAACATGAAGAAAAGATAAATAGATATTCTAATACAAATGTTCCAAAAGGATGTTTATATGTTAATAATGGATTAAGTGTAGAAAATATTAGAATTACAAGAAATGTCCAAGCTATAACAAATAGGGAAGTTAATGTTTTAAGTTTTGATATAAAAAATAGCTCTTTATATAATTATAGGGCAATAGATAATAAAATTATTTTTTATAATAGAGATGGGGCTATTGTTGGTATATTTCAGAAAGAGTTATATTTATTACCTTCTGGAGAAAGTAAATCTATGAGTATAAATATTTCACCTAATGTTAAAGACATAACTAATGTTCTTGTTGTTCCTGAAATAGATCTTTGCAGTGAAGATTCATTTATACCAAAATAATTTATATTTTATATGAATAAGAAGATATTTATAATATTAATTCCTGTATTAGTTTGCTGTGCATTTTTTAATAATAGTTATGCTAGTTCTAATACAACGATTTCTATACCTACAATATCAATAAAAGATGCTAGTGATATAAAAAATAATCAGGCCACTTTAAATGCTAGAATAGATAGTATTAATAATATAGAGTATATTGAGTGGTGGTTTGAATATGGAGTATTAGAGAATAATTTATTTAGTAAAACTGATGTTACAAAGGAAACATCAGCTAAAGATATATCATACACATTATCTAACTTATCTCCAGATTCCCTATATTTTTATAGGTTTTGTGAAAAAAATATTTATGAAACATCTTGTACTGCAAAGAAGAGTTTTAAGACATATTCAATGCCTATTGTAGATATATCACAAGCAGCAGACATTGGATATGGAGCTATAATAGGCAGTATTGGTTATGGTAAAGCTAGTATTAGGGGTAGAATAGTTTATCCTGGTATAGATGATAAAGGATATGGAACTAGTTATTGGTTTGAATATGGTGTAGGTTCATCTTTAACTAATTTAAAATCTACTGATGTAAAGATTACAAATACGCAACAAGATGTAATAGCTGTATTGGATAATTTAATGCAGGATACAGAGTATTATTATAGACTTTGTGCTAAAAATAATATAGGCCAGGTTTGCTCTGATAAATTAAGTTTTAAGACATATACTAATGTTGTTCCAGTCCAAGAATCTGATAAGCCTGGTGTTGAGACACTAGAACCTTTAAGAACATCAATTGCTAATTCTATAAAAATACAAGGTAGAATTACAAAAATGGGCATGTATCCTGTGTTAAGTTATTATTTTGAGTATGATGAAAATTTAAATTTTAGAAATAAAATAGATGAAGGTAAGACTTCTACACAAACTATAACATTTGATTATACTTTATCTAATTTAGAATATAACAAAACATATTATTATAGGGCATGTGTTAAGGGAATAATTTCTAATACAAATAGTGAAGCTGTAGTTTGTGGCGAACCAAAAGTTTTTACAATTACTGATTATAAAAATAAAAGTCTTGGAGTAAGTAATTATGGAGTTACAAAAGTTACAGATACTATGGCTAAAATTGCTGGTATTGTTAATGGTTTTGGAGGATATGATGATGTAAATGCCTGGTTTATTATTTATGATAATGGATATGGGAATAATGGAAGGGAAACTGATAAAATACAAGTTAAAGGGACTAGTATTATATTTTCAACAGATGTTACAGGGCTTACTCCTGGCAAACAGTATTTTTATAGTACATGTGTAGCTAATAATAGTATAGTTTATTGTAGTAATGATAGGAGCTCTTTTTATACGCTAAAGAATCCTAGTGTTGAAATTAGTGATTATAGTATATCTGGTAATAAATTGTATTTATTTGGTAAAGCATCAAATAACTTATCAAATTATGGTTATGGCTGGTTTGAGTATGCAAGTAAAGAAGATCTATCAGACTTAGTTGCAACTAATAAAGTGTTTTTATCAGATAATAAATTAAAAGGAGAAATATCTAATTTATCAGAATATAATACATATTATATGAGGTTCTGTGTTAATATCGGTCTTGATGATGCTTGCTCAAATGCAAAAAAAATTGTATTTACAAAAACTATATCAGAACCAAAAATCGAAATTTTGGATATTGATAAAAATCAAAACAATATAATTGTTAAAGTTATAGTTGATAGTTTTGGTGGAGATGAGAAAATAGAAGCATATTTAGAATATGGGTTGCAAAATAGTAAGCTAAACCAGAAGAAGGATATTAGTATTTTAGAAGAAGGGGAATCTGGTTATGGAGTTATAGACAATATGAAGTATGATACTAAGTATTATTATAGATTTTGTGCTAAAAACTCTAAATTTACTAAATGCTCAGATACAAAGGAAATACTTATAGTATCTGATAGTTTAAGAAGGTCTATACCAAAAATGGATGATGATGATAAGGCTAACTTTTTTATAGAAAATGATTTTGCAGAGGAGAAAGCTGGGCAGATTTTATTTAAGTCTCAAGATCCAAATAATTTATGGTATGTAAATCCTAAAAATTTAAAAAGATATTTATTAGGGGGTAAAGATAATTTTTATTTAACTTTTGAGAAATTATTAAATAAAACAACAGAAGCAAATCTTAGCAAAATTCCTATTGAATTGAGCTTTGGGTATGGTAAAGATACTGATCAAGATGGTATTATTGATCAAATAGAGAAAGCTATTGGCACTAATTATTTATCAAAAGATACTGATAAAGATGGATTTAATGACTTTTTAGAATTAAAAAATAATTATAGTCCAAATAATAAAAAACCTGTTAAGCTATCATTTGATAATAATGTTATAAAAAATAGTATTGGTCAGTTTTATATAACAGATAAAAATGATATTTGGTATGTTAATAAAAACAGAAGAAGGTATTATCTTGGTAATACATCTGATAAACCATCTATATTTAATTCTTTAAAACAATTGTCTAATAAAATAGATTATGAAGATTTAATTAGAATAGATTATGTAGATACTAGTGAATTATTTTCTGATATATCAGGAGATAGTGATTATGATGGTGTATTAGATAAATATGAAATAAATTTATAATTATGAACGACTTTATTATTAATCATTTTGATCTGTTTATCATACTTATAATTTCTATTATTTGTATATCATCTCTTGCTATATCATTATTTGCAAAAGTTTTTAAGGCATCAAATACAGGAATTAAAAATTCTTTTTCTGTTTTATTTTTAACAAGCATAACATTTTTTTTATTTTATGAATGTTTTGATGGCATTTTTACCTTTTTTGGATCTAAGAATAGCATCTTTATATATATATTACCATTGATAATATCATTTATTGTATTTGTTTATGTTTTTCAGAGTAAGTTTTCTTATTATGGTAAGTTTTGGAACATTTTTGAGATATTTATCTTTTTCTTATTAATTGATATTATATTTATATTATTTTATTTTGCTGTTTTAAGATCTTTAAATCTAATATAGAGGAGGCAGATTATGAAAGTACCATATCCAGTGCTTTGTAAGAATTGCCATAAAGAATTGACATTAGATTTTAGTGGTATTTGTGATAAGTGCTTTATTGCATTAGAGCATAAACAAAAAATTAAATGCCCTAATTGCAATAGTGATATTGATGGACAGGTCATGTATTTATCTAATGATAGAATTGTTTATTATAAATGTAAGTGTGGTTATATAATTATAGATACAGATTCTGCCCAGAAAATTATGTCCAATAGAGATCTAAAGAAAATGATGGACATATAAAATAGGTAGTAAATGCTACCTATTTTTTAATTGATAATTTAAGCCTAATTCTTTTTTTAATTGATTTAATTCTGATCTATTACCATTTTCTGCTAATATTTTTGCATCTGCATATCTTTTAAAATTGCTTTCATTTATAACAGCAAGTAGTCTTTTATTTTGTGGTGTATTATTTTCTTCTAATAATTTCTTCCATGTATTATAGTCTTTATCTTGTATAGCTTTTTGTATCTCAGAATATATAATTTTTTTGTTTTTCTTTTTTAAAGAGTCTTCTACTGCTGCTTTATTTTTAGGATTATTATAATTATTTTGTGCAGCCATTGTAGGCGAGCTAAATGATATAACTAAGATTGTTATTACTATAATCGGCAATATTTTTTTAATCATCCTTTTTTGTTTGTTCATAGTTTTAAATTATGCTGATTAAATTGTTCTATTATTTAATACGAGAAAGTATATTAAAAAGTTTCAAATTATTGAAAGAAATATAAAAAAGTGTTATTTTAAATATACATTTTAAAAGGGAGGATATTTATATGCTTAACAAGCTTAAATCTTGTATTTTAGAGGCTTCCTATGGGAGTATGCCATTGTTTTCTGCATTTATTGCTAATCTATCATTAGGCATTATTTTATTTCTTATTCCAATACTTGCAGAAGTAGAAGATAAAAAGATATTTTTTCTTCTAGGTGCAATATGTATTGGATTTAGTCTATGCGCCTTGCATGGTGCAAAAAGTTATAAGGAATAAGGAGGTAATATATGTATTATAAAGGGTTAGTAGTAGATGAAATAAATGGTGTTGCAAATGATGTTGTATGGGTTTTAACAAAAGGTATGTGGAAAGCGATCAAAAAGTTTAAGGATGAGAAGAAAGATATTAGTGAATACAAAAATATGGCTATGTTAAGAGATGATGCTGGCAATCAAATTCTTATTTTGATGTTTGATTGCAATGCAAATAAAAGAAAATTTGAAGAAATGGATGCTATGCAAGATGTTCTATATTCAGTTATAAAATATTCTTGCATAAAATTTAAACTTGATCTTGACTTTAAAAATGTTAAAAGTCTAGATGAGCCTATACCAGATATTGTAAGAAATTATTTAGTAAATAATATTGATATAGATAAGTTTATTATTACTTATCCGCCAAGAATCTGGTATAAGTTTATTTTCTATTCCTATTTCAAATAATTTTTAAAGTTTAAAGTGGTGAGAATAAACTCACCACTCTTTTATTATTATGGTTATTATGTAAATATATTTTAAATAAGTATTTTGCTTTACTAAAACAATATTTTTATATATAATTATGTTTGCAATGGCCTTATCGTCTAGTGGCTAGGACATGTCCCTCTCACGGATAAAACAGGGGTTCGATTCCCCTTAAGGCTACCAATTAATTTAATAATATGGCTCCTGAATTACTTGCTCCTGCTGGGAGTTTTGAAAAAATGAAATATGCTTTTCAATATGGTGCTGATGCATGTTATCTAGGTATGCCTGATTTTAGTTTGAGAGCAAGGCTAAATGATTTTACATTAGATTCTGTTAAAGAATCTATTAAATATGCTCATAAATTAAATAAAAAAGTTTATGTAACTTATAATATAATCGCACATAATTATCATATACAGAAGTTTTTAGATCAAAAAAATCAAATAAAAGAGTTCTTAAATGGAGAATATAAACCTGATGGAGTTATTGTTTCTGATCTAGGGGTATTTTCTTTAATTAAAGATATTGCTCCAGACATAAATATTTTTATATCTACTCAGGCTAATGTTATCAACTACAAAACTGTTGAAATGTATAAAAAACTTGGCGCAAAAAGAATTATAATGGGTAGGGAAGCTACATTAGATGATTTAAAAATAATAAAAGAAAAAAATATTGGTATTGATATAGAATATTTTGTTCATGGAGCTATGTGTATGGCATATTCTGGAAGATGTTTTTTATCAAAATATTTTGCTGGTTCTAGCGCTAATCTTGGTGCTTGTGTGCATCCTTGTAGATGGGGCTATAAACTAAAAGATGTTGCAGAAGAAGATAAAACTGATATTTTTGGTAATGAAAGAGAGGTTATATTAACACAAGATGATAATGGAACATATTTTTTTAATTCCCATGATCTATGTTTAATAGAATATTTAAGAGAATTAAGAGATGCTGGGGTTTCTTCATTTAAGATTGAAGGTAGGACAAAAAGTATTTATTATATAGCACAAGTAGTTAAGGCTTATAGAGCTGTTTTAGATGTTATAGATGATGATAAATTATATAAACAAGAAATAGAATATGAGAAAAAAGAATTGAATAAGCTTGTTAATAGAGGATATACAACAGGTTTTTTATTTAATGAAGCGAAATCAGATCCATCATCAATAGAAAAGACACATCTTGATAATTCTTATAGATTTGCAGGAGAGGTTGTTGAATTTTCTAGATTAAAACAATATCATTTTGATATAGATAAAAATCTAAACTTTGTTTTTGTGCATAATAAGATTAACAAAGGAGATGAGGTAGAAATTATACCTATAAAAGGGCATAATTATACAGCAAAAATTAGCAAAATTATTGATCCAGATAATTTGAATGAGATAGATACTATTTCAGCAGGCTTTGATAAAATAGTAGCAATAGAGTTTGAAAATAATATAAAGTTAGAGCCAATGACATTAATTATAAAAGAGTATATAATATAGAGAGGTATAAAATTAATAATAGGAGGCAGTATATGAAATTATCAGATGCTGTAACTATACAAATGGCTAAAGAGAAAGATGAGGATTGTGATCAATATATAATTTTTTCTAAATCTTGTGCTCTGAAATTTCTATGCCCAATATATAATTCTGTGGAAGGACATATTGTTATAGACAAATTCATAGATACTGATTTAAAATTTTATAAAGTTTCAAAGAAAATGCTAAAAGCAGATGATTGGAAAATTATAAAAGTAAAAGATACTATTTTGAATGATGTTACTGATGCACATAATGTGATAACATTGCCTGTTGGAGATGATAAAATTGCATTTTGTCACTTTAGCATGATAAATGTATTGGATTTTTTTAACAGGGAATAGTAAATTAATCTCTAACTAAACAAGTTAGAGATTTTTATTATATTATATATACTACAACATGTTAAAGAGGTTTTTATGATGCTTATTAATGCCATAAAAGAATATGATAAGAAATATCCTGTTATTTCTGATTCATATAATACTTTTTTGATATTAGTCTTTCTTTTTATTATAATAAAATGTTTAGTATATATAAAATGTTGTAATTAGATATTTAAGTTTATCCTGATATAATAAAAAGAGAAGCTGTTAGTAGTGTTTTTATAGGAGAAATAAATTACAAAATAAAATACAATTGAATATTAAAATTATTTTTTATTAATCTGTTAATAACTTTTTTAATATATTTTTAATTTGTGCTATTATATAAATATGCGAAAATGATTATCAGTTTTCAGCTAGTAAGAATTATAAAAATCTATCAGCTATTCTACTGTTGTAAAGCTGATAGTTATTTCCGCAACTATTATTTTAGTTGCGTTTTTTATAAAAAAATGGAATTTATAAATAATATAATATTTACAATAAATAGAATTAGAGATGGAGACACCTCATAGTTTTTGTTTTTAAAAAATAATAAATTAATAAAATATAATAATTAATTAAAAAAAATTTAATTTAAAAATATGAACAAATTTAATAAATCAAAAAAAATAAAAATCTGGGTATCCCTCTATGCTATGCTGATGTTTTTATCTGGTGTGGGATTAGTGTATAAGGCAATGGCTGCACAGTCTATTACTGTTACTATAAGTTCATCTGTATCTAGTCCTACCAATTTAGGAGAAATACCAATATTTGTAGATTTCTCACAAAACGTTACTGGGTTTGATATTAGTGATATAAGCTATGGTAATGCCACAATAGATAATTTTAGAATGTATAGCACTCCTGATGGATATGGATATGGATATGGATATGGA
Organism: bacterium; assembly: GCA_035417885.1. Lineage (GTDB taxonomy): Bacteria > Patescibacteriota > Patescibacteriia > JAGPKW01 > JAGPKW01 > JAGPKW01. Next base: position 773 of record DAOLQA010000023.1, on the reverse strand, counting down.
TATACCTTTAATTTACATCCACAATCTCAAGGAGCTTCAACAGTAAGCATTGGAGCTGATAAAGCTACAGATATTAATAATAATACTAACCTTGCTTCAAATAATTTTTCTATTATATATGATACAATCCCTCCAGTAATTTCTGGTGTTTCTATCCCTACTGGTACATATAAGATAGGAAGTGTAATAACTGCAACAATTACTGCCGATGCTGCTGGATATACAGCTGGTGCTATTACTATTAATGGTGTATCTGTAACTAATTTTACTGATGCTACTGGTGGGAGTTATACTGTTAAATATACTGTTGCAAGTGGAGATACTGATAGAACAAGTGTTAGTGAGATACCTATTAGTGTTGTATTAACAGATGCTGCTGGTAATTCTTCCGAAGCTTATACTAATACGCCTACTGGTGGTACGGTTACAATTGATGCACATGCACCTACAAATCAAAATGATGTTTTTAGTGCAAATACTTCTAAAAAGGGTGGTGCATCTGTTAATGTTGTTTCTGCTAATGAAACTGGTGGTTCAATTTGGTTTGCTCCTTATGGAACTACATCATTTATTAGTGGGGATACAATGACAACTGCTGGTGGTACTGCAACAAGTATAAATTCTCCAGCTACAGCTGGTGAGTATAGATTATTTGTTATAGATGCTTCTGGAAATGTGTCTTCTGCTTCAACTGCTGTTTTAACTGTTGATAGTACTGCTCCTTCTGGATACACAGTAACAATTGATCAAGCATATATTAATAATTCTAATAA
>DAOLQA010000022.1:0-16186 GCA_035417885.1 bacterium | reverse complement strand
CCCCAATCTGAAATATAGCATAAGCTATAAAGTAAGATTGGGGATTTTTATTACTAGAAAAGACCTATTACTAGGTCTTTTGTTATTACATTATTGTTTCCCAATAAATCCAGGCATCCAATTTATACAGTTATATTTCCCAGAACCTGGATAATATAATTCTTGAGAATAATCAAATTCTAAACAATATCCTTGCCTATAATTAGCTGCAGAATCATCTTTAGAATAATCAACAATTTCCTTAAGTTTATAATTCTTAGAATAATTATCACCTGAATCTTGATAACATCTATACATAAAGGTCTCCCCTCTTTCCTGGCATACTTCATCATATATCTTTGCTCCTGGCTTATAATATTGTACTTCTGCAATATTATTATATGTTGCTTTTTGATAATAACACTCTTGTTGATCTGATATTGTATATCTAATAGGATTAGTAGAAGACCAAATAGTAGAATGCTCCATAACAGATAAACCAGAATTTACAGATTTAAAATATGTTCTCAAATTCTTATTCTTGTAAACATCAAATGGTAAACCTTTATCATCTTTATCTAATACATCATTAACTTTAATACAGCATTTATAGCCAGCATTAATAATACAAACACCCTGTGAACCATTAGCATAATAACAAGCACTATTACAATCACTTTGCGAAATATATATAGTGCCACTACAATAACCATACCCATAACCTTGAATATATTCTGTTGCATATTTATCTGTAAAATTAAATGGTGAATCTTTCTCTGGATATTTTTTACATATTAAATTATCAATTATACTACCATTATTGGTTACTTCAGTCCCTGATGTTATGGCTGTGCTTGGACCAATAGTTTTTCCCTCAGCATCTATAAATTGAGTAGCCCACCAATTATTATCAACACTCTTTTGCCCATATATAGCAAAACCATCAAAATCATTATTAGACCATTCGCCCCTCATCTGAGATTTATAATAATTAACATCTAATGCAAAATCCCATCCTAAACCAGCATTACCACAAGTACCATCGCTAGCAAGTTCTGTACATGTACCTATATTATTAGTATCTACAACATTGGTTGTAAATTTTTTATCAGTACTGCCAAACGTTAACCATTCGCCACACTCCCTATCACGTTTTACTTTTATAATCACATTTGAATCTTTCTGTCTCATCCCCCCTGAATTATCACCTACTTGTGGAGCAACACCTCTACCACTATTCTGATTAGACTTTAGATAAGTATACTCTGAAGTATAAGTTAAATTAGGATTGCTTGTATCATTAAATAACACACAGCCTTCCTGACGGCTAACCGTTGTACATGAAGTTTTATCAATATTATCATTGTTTATATATGTATAGGTATTATTCCCAACACATTCACCTCCAAAACCACATTGACTATTCAACTTACAAGTATTTCCGTTATTATTTACTTGGCTTGAAGCTAAGCTTGAAACACAATATTTATTACCAGTGTTTTTATCTAATTCACAACTATATGCCATATTATTACCACAATCCTGATTTGTCTCACATGGGTAACCTAATGTAGTACCATTTCTACATACTTGTTCAGCTGGCTCTATGAACTCAATGCATCCATATTCAGAACAAGACCCAACAGATCCATTATATACTTTTTTATAATCTCCACTTTCTACTATATTATTACCATTGTCACTACAACCTTGAGTCGTCCCAGCCTTAAACCAACCAGAAACTATATAAGGTGGAACGCAAGAACCACTTGCCTCACCACAATCAGTATCACTCTTACATGTTCTACCAGCGTTTGTACTCCCAGGCTTACATATATTAAACTGATATTCTTCATTAGTAAATTCATCTATAATACCAATATCTTCTTCATAACCATAAGGTTTACAATTCTTTGAAGGATCGTCTAAATCACTAAGGGAACATTTTGTACCAGTTCTCTGATCTCCATCATATATATAATATGCAATTTGAGGATATGCTCCGTATCCAGGTTTTGGGTTGCTGCTATATATCATATCACGTCTCACTACAACATTTGACTTATACTCACACTCATTAGATTTATATAACTTATAAGAATTATCACTATATTTGGCAGTGGCGTCTGATCCTAATAAATTTTTCATTTCTGTATAATAACATCCAGCATTTGTTAAAGATTGAGTTTGATAATCATATTTAAACCAACCAGTCTTAAATACATTGTTTCCATAGCCAACATCAACATTTTCTCTATAGACACAAAGATTCTTAGGAAATCTAAAGTTTTCTTTAGCAGCTCCATTAATAAATGTATAACACCCTTCTGCTTCTTTCTGGCATAGAGATCCAGAATTTATACCAGAGCTTGAAGCATAAGATTTAAATTTATCAGGATTAACCATATAATATACAGTATTATAATCTCCATAGTTATCATATCTATCTTCTCTTCTACCTAAAGCAGTACATCCTTTATATTTAGCATCACACGTATAATCAGGATCAATTATTATATACTTCAATTCATCAGCAGGTACTACAATATTATCTTTATAATCTTCTGCTAAATCAAGTATCTCTTTGCCAGATAAGACTTTTTTATATAATCTTAAATCATCAATTTTACCTACAAAATTCTTAGCAATAGTAATATTACTAGATGAATTATATGTTATAGTTTTAGCGCTACTATTTCCTATCTTCATTAAATTCCCATTAATATATAATCTCAACCTTCCACCATCATAAGTACAAGCAACATGAGACCATTTATTTAGAATAACTCCTCCATCAGTTTTAATACTTGGAATGCTTCCATAGCCATTATCTTTATCATAGCCATATCCTGAGCACTGCAAAGATGTTTCAGTGTTACTATTACCATATGAAACAAGCTCTAATTTAAATGAATTATCTCTACTAATTATAATTCCGCCTAATTTGTTTATAGGTTTTACCCAGCTAGATAGACTCAAAAACCTATTCTTAGCAGAACTTGATACATCACCTAAATTATCACTAATAGTAGAAAAACCACTAGAATTTTGCTCCCCCAAAGACAAGGAGCCACCTAGCATTGCATCCTTTGAATATAAAACAGCAGACACATTACTAATATTATTTCCATTACCAGACGTATCAACACCAAGATCATTCTGCTTATCAAATTCATAATATGCATAAAGATCAGTAACATTATTTACTTTATTATATACTTCTTGTTTATATGAATATGAGTTATATGTATCATAAACAGCCTCACAACCCATTTTATCTACAGGACAAAGATTTAAATCATTAAATACATAATATCCCGTATTATTGTAAGGATCATTATATTCATCACATCCAATCATTTTGCCCAAATTCAACCTATAACCACTTATACTTGGAGCACATGATCCAGCTATAACAGAATTTGGATTATTAAAACAGTCACTATCACTAATACACTTACCACCATTTTTATCACTATTTGATGAACAATATTTGTTTGGATAGTCACAAGTCTCCCCATCCCCACAGACTGATGCATCAGTAGTACAAACATCACCTATATTATTGCCAGTCAAACAAATTTTATCAGGATTTCTTGTACAATACCCTAATGTTTCATATTCTTCTGTACATGTCCCTTGTGGATTACTATAATCATTATCACAAGAAACTGGCGTGTTCCATGTATCTTTGATCAAGTATTCACTTCTAGACTTTTCAAATTTTATATAATCAACATATACATCATAGTTAGAAGAGTTTGAAATATATAAAGTCTTATCATTAGCAAAATCTGTAGAACTATATATAGCAAATGTTATTAATCTCCAATTATTATTTATCGTTTTTTGAATTTCTTTTGTACCCAACCTTACAGAAAGCATAGAATTTGAACCATCTGTTGCATTATTCTTTACATATAAAGATACTTTATATAAATTAATATTTTCATCACCTGATACATATGAAGATATATTCTTTTTTATTGATTCACCACTTTGAATTTTTACAGATGATTCATTAACAAATAATGATTCTCTTGATAATGTTACTTCACCACCATCTCCATTTGTCCAATCATACAAATTATCTTTCTCAATATTATCATAAAATAACGTCTCTGCTATGCTTGATGTTCCCTTATATTCTCTACATCCATTTTGTGAAGCTGAACATATTTCTGACTCAGGTAAATATATGCCTAAATTACAGCTTAAATTTTTCTTACCACACATACCACCTTCTCCACAAACAGTATTAACATTATCAAGAGTGCAAGCCCTTCCTACTTTATTAGAGTCTCCATATCCAGCTAAACATGTCAATGCAGTATCATATTTATATCTACCAACAAAACTTTTATCATCTGGGTCACCATTAATTGGTAGATATGAGATCTTATCACATAAACTTTTATCTAAATATGCATCTTCTAAGGATATCTCATAATACTGACAATTATTTTCTGATACAGGTACAACACTATCCATCTTTGCATAATATAAAACATACTCCGAACTTTCTTCTGGATTTAAAGCTTGCTCTTTATTTTTTGGTCCATGAAATTCTCTACAATTTGGGTCCCTTGTTGATTTTGCATATTCTGTTGCATTACATAATATTTCATTAGGATTTCTCTCAGCAGGCGCAAACCTATTATCATTATCATCATAAACACAACTTCCACTATATCCACAATCAGAATTATTTAAACATTTTTTACCAACATTATTACCTATACAATATTTAGACCTCAATAATCTATAAACATTTAATTTAAATCCTGATGTTTCTGACCCAGTATATGTAAAATAATCAGCATATTCAGCAGCAGAATCTAAGCTACTTTCTTTTACACATCCCCTAATAGAAGAAAAATATTCTTTATTTAATGTTGATAAATTAATATATTCGGAGCAACCTGCATTTGGAGCATCACAACTAGTAGCAGTTGATGATATCAAAGATTTAAAACTAGCACCTTCTTCCTTATTATATGAAGGCCCTTGTTCTTTATATAATTCATAATTTTTACATTCAGAATAACAAATATTAGCTTCTGAAGGCTTGCCTGGTACCCAAAATTCAGTATCATCTGTTTTAGTATATTTTCTACAACCAGCATCTCTTATATCACAAACTTTAGCAAATCTAGAGCAAGACGCAAAATCATCAGAAGTTGTTGAATTATAACAATTCATATAATCTGGAGCTTTCTTTAAATAATTAATTGCAGAATCTTCATAAAGCTTATAGCTAGTAGCATCATTTCCCTCTTGAAGTTGCAGAGCATCAAAATAAACAAAACCATTCATATTTGATATTATTGGTATAATATTTAAATATCCTGTATTATTAGAAGTCTTAAAAGTTACCTTTTTACGAGTCCAAATATTGGTTATTTCATTATTAATATACTGAAAAGCATCTATATCAGAATAGTTTAAAGAAGTTAATGTAATTCTATTTTTATTGCCATCATATTCTTTAACATCAATATACGCACCATAACCATAACTTGAAATAAAATAGTTATTATCGTTTAATAAGCCTGATACATAATAACTCAATGTATATGTTTTACTTGGATCTACTTTTATTAAATTATCATTATCCAACATATAATTAATGAAATTATGGCTAGATCCATTTTCTCTAGACATATATAATGACCAACTACCATCTAATGTATTTGTATTATCTATATATGCTTTCCCATATGTATCATAATTATTTGCAATGAATAAATCAGCAACTTTTATAACAGGGTTTGAAATATCTGGTATAGTATACTCTTCAAAACTAGAGTTTTTAATCAAATTAGCAACATCCTTCCTAATAAAAGCCGTGCATCCTTCCTCACTAAAATCACAAGATTCAATATTTTTATCTAGATATATCTTACTATCATCTCCAGAGTTCCAATCTGTAGGGTTTTCTCCAGTCTTTTCAATACTATATTTCCTACAACCAGCATTAGTCTCATCACAAGATACAGAATCTGTACTGTCCTTTATTAAACTAATTTCCTTGTTCTGTTGGTTAAAGGTATATGTATATTTAGTACAACTCACATTATCTTTACTACACTCATCAGCCGTATTCCCAAATCTCCATATATTCTTTTCTCTCATACAATATCCAAAAGATTTACAAGTGCCATTATCACTTTCTGATAAACAAGAAGAAACATCTGGACAATATTGATATCTAATATTAGACTCAGTAAAACTATCAGTAGTTGTTAATAAAGGAGAATACACTAATCCACTCTCACATTTATAATCAAAAGCCTTTAACACCCAATTTGGATTTACTAAATGGCAAAATTTACCATCATCACTACTTATATTTATATCTCCGCAATCATAATATCCATTTAATACTTCTTGCAATGTTGTTTGAGGTAAAAAACCATAACCACTACTATTATTATATATTTTGTTATCAGCACATGGTATTTCTCCTGCTATACATCTAGCAGCTAGTTCAAAACCAAAAGGTAATATTCTATATGTAACTAATTTTTTTATATTTTCTAATGTATACCCAGTCTCATAAGTATCACCCTGTTTAGCAATCTTCCAACCAGCATTCATCTTTCCCTGATTTACGGCTTCCTGAATTGTTAATTTCAATTTTACAGCACTTAATAAATTGCTATCAATGACACCACAATCTTTATCATATAGAACTGTACATTTTTGAGATAATTTCTCTAATAATTGATATTTATCAATACTATTCTCAACAGGGACTTTTACATCAGGATAATTACCCTTAACTATAGTAGAAGATGTGGTACTTGTATTATTAGATGTTGAACCAGAATTATTATTTAGAATGTTAGCCATAGGATCAATCTCTGGAACTATTTTTGGAGATGGTATGTAGCTATCAACTGAACATTCTACATCACCAGAACTAGCACTACATACCCATACCCATTGATTATTAACTAACTTCGGATCAGTAGGTGTACCATATATACAAAGCATATTCAAAGACGGCTTTGAACTAATCGCCCCATCATAATTAAAACAACTTGCCCCGATAGGAGAAGCCACTAATCCTTTCTTAGCAGAACAATTAACTGCAGTACTATAATTTCTGCATTTCCATAAATATTTATTATCAACAGAACTATATTTTATATCCTCTACAGAACCTACAAAACACAAACCATTATTATTAGCTTGTGGTTGAGAAGTAAGTATAGATCCATTTAAATACCCACACTGTGCCATTTCAAGATTTGAAATTTCATAACCATTATCACAGACATCTTGCTCCCAACATATATTATTAATCCCACTTAGTGACGGAGGGATTATATCTTTATAATTATTTAATAAACCATAATAATAATACTTTAGTTCCTCATTCTGATTAATATCTGGCGCACAACAAGAAGAAGCACAATCACTATTTTTATTACAAAGCTGCCCAATGGACAATGTACCAGCAAAAACTATATCAAAAGTGGACAAGAAAAAACAGATGCTAGCTATAAATATTATTTTTTTATAAATCTTTTTCATATTTTATGATTAAGCCAATATATTCTATTTACAATACTCTTCTGGCAAACAATACATTATGCCATTTGTACTCCCTCTATTTATAGTACAACAGCAACTTTGACATTGATAATTTGCTCCACAAGGAGTATTAACCGAAAACTTACTAGGATCATTAGTATTGTTACATACATTACTACCCTCTTCCAAGTCATTTGTAATATATTGATTAGTATCAAAATCACTAATCTCTGGTTCACTAACAGGTGGCATAATTAAATTAAACATACCCTGAGTTAAAAGATTTTTAGATACCCCAGTAATAATTTGTGTCAAAAATGCCATAACAGTATCAATAATGATATCACCAGTCGGTTTTAAAAGATCTTTGCCAGAATCTATAGCTTTATTAGCTTCATTTTCTACAGTATCAGCAGGAGTTTTCACTTGTTTTGAAATTGGCGAAACGACGCTCTTAAAACCTCCTAATTGATATGTCTTTTCAGCATTATCTTTAGCGCTAGCTTTATCAGCTTCGGCAGTTGCTGAAATCGCAGCCATTTTTCTAACATCTTGAGCTTGCTCCGCAGCAAGATAACTATAGGCATTCATAGTATTTAATGATACACAAGTATTTTCCATATATTCTCTAATATTTTCATAATCAATATCCTTATATTTATTATATGCGTCTTGATCTATTAAATTTATTTTATGAAGTTTTCCTGCATCTTGATAATAAAAATACTCGTCAGTAGCATCTTTAAAATATAAAATATCATACGAAGAAGCTGTTTTATTTACAGATGGGTATGATAAGCTACTCTTCCCTATTTGATTCTCAAAATCAGTGTAGCTCTTAGGTTTATAAAATACTATCTTGGTTAAAAATGGAAAATCTTCTTTTAAATCACCATAACTAGAACTAACAATTTGCTCTTCACCACTGTTTATCAATACACTCTGTATAGAAGTATAATTAGCATAAACATCTGGGCTAATTTTTTTTGTTATAAAAAAAGCAAAATCATTACCCTGCTCAGATACTATAGCTCTTTTAATTAAATCAACTTCTTCTTCGTTGGATGTATTAGATTGTAAATAAGACATCATCTCACTACATTTATTTTTAATATCCTGCTGAATTACTTTATCAACCGGCAAAGCTGGACCAACTTCTATTAAACTTCCAAGTGCTTCTTTAACCTTTGTTCTATAACAATTATTATACTGATCTATAAATTTTTTCTGTTTAGCTCTATCAAAAACAGGACCCCCATTGTTATCAAACTTACAATAATTAAAGGAAACTAAACAGCTAGTATCACTCAAATTAAAAACATCAGCAGCTATTTTTGTTAGATCTATATCAAAAACTCCAGAGGAATTTCTTTTTAAACATTCGCTTTTATTAGTCGTCCAAATACTATCATCAACTAGACTCTTATTTATACCTCCAACAACAGAAATTCCACCAACGCTAACCTGAGTTCCACACATAGAATTTAATGTTATATTAGCTGCTGCTTTAAAAAAATTGCTAGATGATACTCCACTTTTTAAATAGTATGTAGCATTTTTACAAAATGTAGGTGAACTATCATATCCATAAACATTTTTCAAACTGTTAATATCAAAAGCGGTTACTGATGCAATCGCTGTATGCACTACTCCACATATGTCACTACTTTCGAATTCAGAAAAACATTCTTTGCCAAAAGATCTTTGAATTGATAGCATTATATTATTTATGCTTGTCTTCACATTATTAACGAACTTAGAGACAGTACATTTATATTGAGTAGTCTGTACTTCTGGATATTTCAAATCTGGAATGATATTTAGCATTAATTTAAATTTCCAGTTAATCTCAGTTACACCTATTGGCTTACATAAATCAACATTATTTTTTGCAATATAATCATCTAAATAATAACCAACTGCATTATCAACTGCAGCTTTAACCGTATCTTCTAATGAAAAATTAAAATATAAAGGTTCTTGCCCAGCATTCCCAGTAGCGATACTATTTACAACTTGATTTCCTAGATCTTGGGCAAATTTAACTAATGCTGTAGACAAAGCTGCTTTTGCAACCCCCCCAGTAACTTTATCTATTGTAGCTATAATATCAGCTGCCCAATTATAAACATTCGCTGCTAGCTGATTTAAATCCATAAATGCATAAGCTGGCTTAACATAAAAAAGAGATGAAAATAATATAGTCAAAATAAAAAAGGAAGCTATTATTTTTTGCTCTATAATCTTTTTATCAATCTTAAATTGCCTCATCTTTCAGTATTTATTTTATATATATTAATTATATTATATCACATTTATTAATAATATAGATATTCTACTTTTTCCACAAATTAAAAACACAATTAATTCTAGTTATTGCCTAAAACAGTATCTTTTATCTCTCCTGATTTAAATTGAGATAAGAATGCTCTATCAACAATCCCGGATTCAACTAATATATCCACTATCTCTGATTCGTCCATATCTTTCATCATAGATATCTGCTGAGGGGTAAATTCTGGCAACTTACTTTTTAATTCACTTATATAATCTATAGAATTATTAACTATAGCGCTATTGTTACCATATGCCATCTGGGTATCATACAATTGTTGCATTAATGTTTTAACTTGATCATCCGTCATTGTATCTATCATTTCCTTTATATTATCAGGAACCATTTTCTTCAATTCTTCTCTTATTTTGCTTATATCCAAAGACTTTAGATCTAAACTGGATACTCCATACCCATAGCTAAAATTACTAGGTGTAGAATTTGTAGCTGCTATAACATTACAATTAGTTCCTTCTGCACAATTTGGATCTGTGCCATTTTTTATCTCTTGATCATCTGTTATACCATCTCCATCAGAATCTTTTAGATACATTGACGTTCCAAATATATTCACCTCGTCATAATCACTAATTCCATCTCCATCAGTATCTTTACCATCATTTTGTATAGCAGTATTATTTGTATTATTAGACGAATTATCAGTTACCATACTGTTAGTATCATCAACAAGTTTACCACCCTTCTTTAGTTCATCATAAATACTATACATTTTTTCAAGTGACTCTTTGTCTTTATCTTTTAAAGAATTAGCCATAATATTATTTAAATTCTTAAAATTAAAAACAAGTGCACTAATGCCTATAATAATGACAACACCTAAAATAACTTTATTTCTAAAATCTTCATTCTCATTAAATTTTTTAAATATATTATTTTTCATAATTAATATTATACCACAATAAAATCCAATCATTAACAGTTAAATCTTGGGCTCTAATTTTTATATTCAAATTATTTTTCTCTAAAATGCCCTTAACATAGTCTATATCTAATCTATAGACAGACGATATATTGTGATATAACATTTTTCTTCTATTAGAAAAGCCGGCTTTGACAAATTTAAAGAAACTCTCTAAATTATTGATGCCAACCCTATTTAAGTTATCATCTATTCTCTCCAATTTTATAACAACAGAATCTACATCTGGCACTGGATAAAAAGATTGCCTTTTAACATAAAATAAAATATTAGATTTACAATAGAAGTTAGCCATCACACTCAGTATACTTCTATTATTATTTACCTCACAAATTCTATTTCCTACTTCTTCTTGAACCATTAATATTAAATTTTTAGGATAATATTCTTTTTCCTCCAATAATCTTCTCAATAATATTGATGTTATATTATATGGTATATTCGCAACGACAGAGTACTCCTTGCTATTAAAAAAACTTTTTAGAGAACTATACATATCAAAGTTTCTATTAAACAAATTCAAAACATCACCTAATATAACCTTCAATTTATTATTACTAATTTTTTCTATCTTTTGTAATCCGTTAAACAACTTCTCATCTTTTTCTATTACTACAACTCTTTCAGCTACATCCAATAACTTATTAGTTAAAAATCCAAAGCCCCCGCCTATTTCTAATATATTCTTACTTTTTAATTTATATGCTTCATAAACTATATTATTAAGTACATTTTCGTCTATTAAAAAATTTTGTCCCAAAACTTTATTTGGAACAATATTATATAATTTACAAAGATTTACTGTTTGCTCTAATAAATCCATTATATAAATTAATGGCTTCTGGTAGGCCCCATGGGACTCGAACCCACAACCAACGGCTTAAGAGGCCGCTGCTCTACCAATTGAGCTAGGAACCTATAGCCTTTAAATATTATCAAATTTTTTATATTTTTTCAACTATTAATATATATATCCTAAAATTCTCCAGTCATTGATATCTAGTTTTCTTGTACTCTTTATGCCAAGCCCTTTATAATTCATCTCTGAAATAACAATATAATCATCACCGACTTCTTCGACATAAGCCACATGACCATATATAGAATTTTCCTTTGTAGAAACGATAGCGCCAACAGCTGGTACTTGACCAACAGTATAACCATACTGCTGAGCATTCTTAAGCCATTGTTTAGCATCTCCACCCCATGGAATAAATCTCTTTGTTGCAACATACCAGGTACATTGTCCATAAGGAAATAAATGAGCCTTTTGACCATTAGATCCTTGGACCTGGGAGGCCTTAGACGATATTTTTCCTATAATGTTCTGAGCAGTATTAGAACCTCCCTGGGCAATATAAGGACTATATGTAGGAATATTTGTTGTAGGAATTATTAGAGTCTGTCCCAACTTAAGAAGATCTCTATCAATATTATTATACTTCTTTATATCAGCTATTGATACTTTATATTTTTTACTTATTTGAGACAAGTTATCTCCATATTCAACTTTATAAGTTATACCAGTAACTGGTAATATAGTTAATCTAGACCCAACTCTTAAAACACTTTTTTCTGTAAGTTTATTCTCCCACAATATTGTTTCTTTGCTAATACCAAACTTTTTAGCAATACTACTTATACTATCCCCACTCTGCACAACGTATATAAATTTACTTTTATATTGTTGCTCTTCTTTTTCTTCTTGTATAATTTCATTTCTATGTTCAAATAAATCAAGCATCATGGGTTTTGCAACAGAGGAATAATTAAAAGCAAAATATGTTATATCTTCTGGATCATCTATAACATAATCAGAAGTAGCAGAGTTAACAATATAATCTTTCGCTGATAAATATCCTGTATTATTGTCTTGATTCTTAATTGCGCTACGATCATCTATAACAACATAATCATCTCTACTATCTATACCTGCTAATTGAAAAAATACACTATTGTCTATTTTTAGCTCCCTGTCATAAATACTATAAACTTTAATGTTATCAAAAAATACTATAAAGAAAAAAAGAAAAATAATATAAAAAGTAACAGCTCTCTTACTTAGCAAAACAGCAAAAATTCTCCCAAAAGTCCCATATCTAATATTATTATTAGTTTCTATATCTTTTATAACTCTCCTATATACAGTATATAAAGGAACAAGAACCCATTTAAATATTATTTTATAATATAAAAAATCTACAAATATTACTTTTAAAATATTTTTTATATCCAATAGAAAATTAAAAAGGCTAAGTAGTCTTTTTAAGAGAAAATTTCTTATCTTATATTTTGAAATATTCATTAAAAATACTTTAAATATATATTTATATATTTAACATTATTTTAGCAAAAAGTCTATAATTTTTTAATATTTTGTGCTAATAATAGAGAAAATAAATATTATAAAATTTAGATCTATTTTAATCCTTATTATATCAAACCCATTCTATAGCTGTTAATAAAATCTATATTTTTACCAATAACAGCAAAATTTTCATCATATTTACATACATGATAAAAATACATAATATATATCTAAGCTTGATTCGTGCTCATAAAAATAAATAAATCCGACAATCGGATTTTTTATTTTATTTCAAATTGCTTTTTATATCTACTTCTAAAATATCCTATACCAAATCTGTGAGCCTCATCTCTTATTTGCCTTAATATATATAAATCCTTTCCAGAAACTTTTTTAATTCCTCCATTGTCAACATAAAAAATTTCTTCTTCCTTTTTTGCTAAAGATACAATTTTTATTTTTGATAATATTTTATATTTTTCTCCAAGACTTAAAACAGCACCAAGTTGTGTTATACCACCATCTAATACTATTAAATCAGGAACTCCCCAATCATTTAAATTTTTATAAGAAAGTCTCCTACTTAATACTTCTTTCATCATTAATGGATCATCTGGCTCATTTTTTATTTTTATTTTAAATTTCCTATAACATTCTTTTGCAGGAAAACCATCAATAAATACAGACATTGACCCAACAGCATATTGACCTTGTATATTTGATATATCAAAACATTCTATTCTCTTTGGAACTTTATTTAAATTAAGTTTTTTCTGTATCTTTTCTAATACACTAAAATTTATTTGCTCTTTATTAATATATGCTTCACAATTTTTTTCTCCCATGTCGATTAATTTTTTTTCTGTCCCAGTTCTATACTTTCTAATATTAATACCTAATACATTAAATTGCTTTTTATCTATATACTTATCATCATATACAACTATTGTTTTATTAGTCTCAAAAAAATTAGAATAATTTTGTTTAATAAACTCAGTGATTATATCCTGTTTATATCTATCATCATCAATATTATCATACCATTCAATAAAATTATTAGTTTGCATTACAAAATTCTTTTTATTTAATAATACTCCTTTAACAATACTAAATATATTTATAATTGCTAATTTATTATATAAATAAATGCTTAATATATCTAAATCATTGTTTGAGATATTCCTAACGCTTTGTTTATTCACAACCTCATTTAATAATTTAATCTTATCTCTATATTTTAAAGCTTGTTCATAATTTTTATTATTAGAAAATTCTAACATCTTAGAATTTAAATATTCACTCAATTGTTTAATATCCCCAGAAAAAAAACTTATTATATTGTTTATTATTTCTCTATATTCTATATTTGTTATTTCACCACAACATATTCCAGCACATCTTTTAATATGATAATTAAAACATGGGGATAAAATGATTTTCTTATTTTTATTTTTTTTATATATTTTATTTATTTTTTTAACTTTTAGACACTGATATGGAAATATTTTAGATATAACTTTTAATAAATCTACCAAATCTTTTTTAGATGTATATGGCCCAAAATATATAACATCTTTTTTCTTATTTTTATTATTCAATATATCATTTTCTGTTTTTCTTCTAACAATATCTATCTCTGGAATATATAACATGTCACTTAAATTTATTTTCAAAAAACAATATTCACTATTATCTTTTAGCAATACGTTATATTTTGGTTTATATTTTTTTATTAAATTAGATTCTAATATCAATGCTTCCCTTTCTGAACTTGTAACAATAGTTTCTATATCACAAATACTATCTACTATTAAATGTTTTTTATAAAGCCTGTCATTGTTTTTTATAAAATAACTAGAAACTCTATGCTTTAAATTTTTAGCTTTTCCAACATAAATAACATTAGAGTTTTTATCCTTAAATAAATATACACCAGGACTATTTGGGATTTTTTTAGCATTAAATTTATACATATTGTAATTATACATAAATTATGATAATATATAAATGAACATCAATTCAAAAGATTGATTTTCTTTTTTAAACAATAAGCAAAATATATGTCTAATGAAATAAAAGACGCAATAGAATCAATATGCGAGGAAAAACATATTGATTTTAACAAAATAACAGATGCTATAAATCAAGCACTAGCAGCAGCATATAGGAAAGATTATGACAAAGACAAAAATTTAAATGTTAAAGTTGATTTTAATATTGAGACAAACGAAATAAAAGTATGGGATTCTAAAACTGTATGCGATAATTATGAATTAGATGAAGAAGGTAATGTTATTCAAGATCAGAATATTCCAGATGAAGAGAAGATAAGATTTAATCCAAGAACACAAATAATGCTTAAAGATGCAAAAAAAATAAAAAAAGATGCAGCAATTGGCGACACCATTAATACGGATCTTGAACCACCATCAAATTTTGGTAGGGTTGCAGCACAAACAGCAAAACAAGTCATAATACAAAAAATTAAAGAAGCTGAAAAAGAAGCGGTATTAAGTGAGTTCAAGGACAAAGAAAAGACAATAGCTACTGGGACAATACAAAAAGTAGAGAATAATATTGTATTTGTAAATTTAGGAAGAGGCACTGGTATTTTAGGAAAAGATGATCAGATACCAGGTGAAAGCTATATAGTTGGAAATAGAATAAAATGTTATATAAAAGCAATAGAAGAAAGCCAAAGAGGAATACAAATACTTTTATCAAGATCTAACACAGAATTTTTAAAACATCTATTTATGCTTGAAATCCCAGAAATAAATGAGGGGGTTGTTATTATAAAAAATATAGCAAGAGAGCCAGGATCAAGATCAAAAGTCGCAGTATATACAACACAAGATAATATAGACCCGGTAGGATCTTGTATTGGGCAAAGAGGCACAAGAATTAATGCTATAATCAACGAAATAGGAGAAGAAAAATTAGATATTGTAGAATACAATAAAGATATCACTCAATACATTATAAACAGTTTAGCACCAGCTAATATAAAAGACATTAAAATAAACGAAGATAAAAAAGAAGCAGATGTATTAGTAGATAAAGATCAATTCTCTTTAGCAAT
>DAOLQA010000021.1:0-16367 GCA_035417885.1 bacterium | reverse complement strand
AACCAATGGGCAAACGTTGTTAGATGGGAAATGAGACCTCGTTTGTTTTTAAGAACATCTGAATTTTTGTGGCAAGAAGGACATACTGTACATGCTACATTTGAAGAAGCTGAGCAATATGCATTAATGATTTTAAATAATATTTATAAAGAATTTGCTGAAAAATATTTAGCAATGCCTGTTTATGCAGGAGAAAAATCTGAATCAGAAAAATTTGCTGGTGCCTATAAAACATATTGTATAGAAGCACTTATGAAAGATGGTAAAAGCTTACAACTTGGAACATCACATAATTTATCTGACAATTTTTCTAAATCTTTTAATATACAATTTGTTGATAAAGATGAAAAAGTAAAAAATCCTTTTCAAACTAGTTGGGGAGTTAGCACTCGTCTAATAGGTGGTCTTATAATGATGCATAGTGATGACAAGGGTTTAGTATTGCCTCCAAAAATTGCTCCTATACAAATTGTTATAGTGCCTATTGCTAATACAAAAGATGATAAAGCATTTATTGAAGCTATAAAGATAAAAGATATATTATCACAAAATTTTTCAGTAAAGTTGGATGACAGGGTTGATTTAAGGCCCGGAGAAAAATATTATGAGTGGGAGAAAAAAGGAGTTCCTATAAGAATAGATATAGGGCCAAAAGATATAGAAAAAAAACAATGTGTTTTAACTAGAAGAGATACTGGAGAAAAAGAAATATGTGAATTAAATAATATAGAAGAATATACTAAAAAATTATTAGATAAAATACAATATAATTTATATAATTTAGCATTGGAAAGAAGAGAAAAGACAAACACAAAGGCTGATACTTGGGAAGAGTTTAAAACAAAAATACAAAATGGTGGCTATGTATTTGCACATTTCTGTGGGGATAAAGAATGCGAGGAAAAAATGAAGGACGAAATAAAAGTAG
Source organism: bacterium (assembly GCA_035417885.1). Classification (GTDB taxonomy): domain Bacteria; phylum Patescibacteriota; class Patescibacteriia; order JAGPKW01; family JAGPKW01; genus JAGPKW01. The sequence continues at coordinate 15,439 of DAOLQA010000021.1, read as the reverse complement.
TATCAAGGTGTTTACCATTTGAAGCAGAAGCAGAAGATGGCGAACATTATTGTATACATTGTGGCAAAAAATCGCCAACGAATAAAAGATGGGTATTTGCTAAATCATATTAAATAATAAAAAACACAAAAAATAATAGCACAATATAAAATGCTATTATTTTTATATGGGAAAAATAAATAAAGACAAATTCTATAAAAAATGTATTGAAATATCTCTATTAATATTGATTTTAATTGTAGTAAATCTAGTTAATAATATAAAAACACAAGCACCATTAAGAATATCATTAATAAATGATGAAAAAATATATATATTACCAGAAGAAAATTCTGAAATATATAAATTAATTGATAAAGCTAAACAAAATATAGATATAACTATATATATGTTATCTGATAAAGAAATAAAGAATAAATTAATAGAAAAACAAAAAAATGGGGTTAATGTAAGAATAATAATAGAACAATCACCATTTGGAGGTGGATCTGTAAATTACAAAACAAAAAGTGAATTAACTTCATATGGAATAAATATAAAATATGCTAACCCTAATTTTTCTTTAACTCATGCAAAATATATTATAATAGATAAAAAAGAAGCTTTAATTATGACAGCAAACCTTACTCATTCTGGATTGTATGATGATAGAGATTTCGCAGTATATGAAGATGAAAAAGAAATGATAGACGAACTAAATAATTTATTTGAAAAAGATTTCAGCTATAAAAAATATTATACAAGTAATAATAATTTAATAATTAGCCCAAATAATAGTAGGTTAAAAATAGAAAGTCTTATAAACGCTTCAACAAAAAATATTAAAATGTATGCTGAGAATATAGATGATAAAGCTATTGTAGATATATTAATAAATAAAATAAAAAATGGTATAACTGTAAACATAATTGTTCCAGATAGTAAAAAAATAGAATCAAATACAGAGATGATAAATAAATTACATGATAATGGTGCTATAATTACATATCTTAAAAAACCATATCAACATGCAAAAGTACTAATTATAGATGATAAAATGGCATATATAGGGTCTATAAATTTTTCAAGACAATCTATGGAAGAAAATAGGGAAGTTGGGATTATGACCATAAATACTAATATTATAAACAAAGTTATTAATACTTTTGAAAAAGATTCAAAAATAAGATAGACTTATAATAATTATTTATTTAAACTATTATGAAAATAGCAATAGATGCCAGAATGCTTGGCGAGAGAGGCATTGGTAGATATATAGAACAGTTGATATTAAATTTAGAAAAAATTGATAACACTAATCAATACTATGTTATTTTAACTAAAGACAATTTTGATAAATACACGCCTAAAAATCAAAACTTCAATAAAATTATCGCTAACTTTAGATGGTATAGTTTAAAAGAACAGCTACTATTTCCTAATTTTTTAAATAAATATAATTTTGATTTAGTACATTTTACACATTTTAATGTTCCAATATTATATAGAAAACCATATATTGTTACTATTCATGATCTCATAATTTTAAAATTCCCAACTATAAAAGCTAGTACTTTAAGCCCTATAATATATAAAATAAAAAAGTTCTTTTCGAAAATAGTTATAAAACATGCAATAAAATATGCAAAAAGCATAATAACAGTATCAGAGTTTACAAAGAATGATGTTATATCATACTTTAACTTAAAAGATAAATATATAGATAAAATAAATGTAATTTACGAAGGAGTAACAAAATTAAATACAGAGAGTTCAGATAATATAGAGATTTTAAATAATATAAACAGAATAAAACCATATATAATATATGTTGGTTCTGCATATCCACACAAAAATTTAGAAAATTTATGTGATGCATTTAAAAATATTAATGATCTTAACTTAGTATTAGTTGGTAAAAAAGATTTTTTCTATAATAGATTAGAAATACAGTATAAAGATCTAATAAATAAAAAAATTTTTCTTACAGACTATTTAGATGATAATACATTATCTTTATATCTCAAAAATGCTTTATTCTATGTTTTCCCATCATTATATGAAGGATTTGGGCTTCCACCATTTGAAGCAATGCAATATGGAGTTCCAATATTATCATCAAATGCTTCATGCTTGCCAGAAATATTAAAAGATAGTGCAGAGTATTTTAATCCAAATGATGTAAAAGATATAACTGATGCAATAAATAAATTAAAAAACAACCTTATAAGATTAGAAGAGCTAAAAAATATAGGGCTTTTATTTTATAGAAGATATTCTTGGCTAGATATGGCCAAAAAAACTCTAAATATATATTATTTATAGATTTTGATTTTATTGTGTATAACAACATCTTGATATAAAATATTTTTTATATTAAGGTTATAGCAAATAAACATAATCAAAAAACTATGAAAGGTATATTATTAGCTGGTGGAGCTGGAACAAGACTATACCCAACAACGCAAAGCATATCAAAACAATTAATACCAATATTTAATAAGCCAATAGTATACTATTCTCTTTCTGTAATATTAATGGCTGGTATAAAAGATATACTAATAATATCAACAGAGAGAGATTTACCATTATATAAAGCGCTATTTAAAGATGGGAGCCAACTAGGACTTAATATCACATATAAAGCTCAAGAAAATCCTAAAGGTGGGATAGCGGAAGCATTTATTGTGGGTGAAGAGTTTATAGGATCTGATAAGGTTTGTTTAATGCTAGGAGATAATGTATTTTATGGTGGGGATTTTGATAAAATGGTAAAAGAAGCTAGTAAAATTGAAATGGGCGCAGAAATATTTGCATATTATGTTAAAGATCCTAAAAGATATGGGGTTATAGAATTTGACGATAATTTTAATGTTATTAGTATAGAAGAAAAGCCAGAACATCCAAAATCAATGTATGCCCAAACTGGATTATATTTTTATGATAATTCAGTTGTAGAGATAGCTAAACATATGCAGAGATCAGAAAGAGGAGAGTTAGAAATAACAGATTTAAACAAAGAATATCTAAAGAGAGGACAATTAAAAGTTAGAACTCTTGATAGGGGTGTTGCATGGTTAGATACTGGAACAGCTGATAGTTTGCTTGAGACATCTAATTTTGTTGAAACTATACAACATAGACAAGGTATAGAAATAGGATGTATAGAAGAGATAGCTTATCAAAATGGATTTATAACATTAGCTCAGTTAGAAAAACTTACAAATGATTTATCTAAGACAGAATATGGTGAATATTTAATTAATTTTGTTGAGAGAGAAAAGAAAAAAAATATTATTATTAAACCATCTCCCAAGTTTATAAAAACAGAAATCCCAGATGTAATAATATTTGAACCCGCAGTCTTTAATGATGAAAGGGGATATTTTATGGAAACATATAATGAAAAATTATTTGCTGATAATGGTATTAATAATAAATTTTTACAAGATAATGAGTCAAAATCCACAAAAGGAGTTTTAAGGGGCTTGCATTATCAAATGGAACCATATGCACAAGCAAAATTAGTAAGGGTAACAAGGGGGAAAGTGTTAGATGTTGCTGTTGATATAAGAAAAGGGTCTCCAACCTTTGGCAAATATGTTTCAGTAGAATTATCAGCAGAGAATAAAAGGCAATTATTTATACCTAAAGGATTTGCGCATGGGTTTATAGTTTTAAGTGATGAGGCTGAATTTGTGTATAAATGTGATAATTTATATAATAAAGAATCTGAATCTGGCTTAATATATAATGATCCATTTGTTAATATAGATTGGAAAATGCCAATAGATAATTTAATTATATCAGAGAAAGATAAATTATGGCCAACATTAGATAATATCAAAAATAACTTTGTATACTAGTATGAATATATTAATAACTGGAAGTGATGGACAATTAGGACAAGAATTTAAATTTTTAGCTGGAATAAATACTCAACACTATTTTATATTTAAAAATAAAGAAGAACTAGATATAACTAGTTTTTTAAAATTAGATGAATTTTTTAACAGAAATAAAATAGATGCAATAATTAACTGTGCTGCATATACTTTTGTTGATAAAGCTGAAGTAGACAAAGATACTGCATATTATGTAAATGTTATTGGACCGCAGAATCTAGCTGTATTATCCAAGAAATACAATATTAAATTAATACATTTTTCTACTGATTATGTATTTAATGGGGAAAACCATATCCCATATAAAGAAGATGATATACCTGACCCAAAATCTGTCTATGGGAAAACAAAATTACAAGGGGAAAATGAAATTATAAAAAATAGTGAGATATATGCGATAATTAGAACTTCTTGGTTATATTCTATATATGGAAATAATTTTGTTAAAACAATTACAAAATTAGCAGGAGAAAGAGGCGATTTAAAAGTCATCTTTGACCAAATAGGTACACCAACATATGCTAGCGATTTAGTAAACACTGTATTATATATCTTACCAATATTAAATAAAGAAAATAGCGGAATATATAATTATTCTAATGAGGGAGCAACTAGCTGGTATGATTTTGCAAAGATTATATGTAAATTACAAAATATACAATGCAGAATTTCACCTATAGAAACAAAAGATTATCCTACACTTGCTCAAAGACCTAATTATTCTGTATTAAATAAAAAAAAGATAAAAACAGAATTCAATATGGAAATACCTCAATGGCAGGAATCATTAGAAAAATATATGAAAGAAAACAAAAAAATTAATTATCTTAAGTCTATATGAGAAATCATATAGCTATCACCATCTTTATAAATTATATTAATCCTATTATCTAGAACTATTACATGCTGTATTGATTTAATATTTGATATAAGATTAAGCTCATTTAAACTTGAACCATCTATATTAATAAGCTTTATTTCATCTTCTAGAATTAAAACTATGTAATTATTATTATAAAAATCAAGATCTATAATTTTCTTACCATATCTTAAAGTATTATTTAATACCCCCTCCCTTAAATCATAGATATTTATTTCAGAATTATTAAATGTAATCACTCTATTCTTATTAAACTCAATCCTATCACCTGATAATTTTATTGGTTCTGATTTTAAATCTTTTCTAAAGATTATAAACATATCTTGATTATTTAATAATACAATATAATCATCATAATATTTTATATTCTTAATATTATTATAGTCTATATATTCATTAGTAAGATCACTAGATATATTGTATTCTCTTAATATATTTTGGCTATTAATATATATTATTTTATCATTAATAAATAAGCCTATTCTACCAAAATCATTTATATTTATTTTTGTTATTTCTTCACTATTTATGTCTACTTTATATAATTGTTTATCATTAGTAATTACCAATATATTATCCGCTGATTGATTCCATATAATATCAGCTATATCTGGGATTAAGGTATTCAAATTAATTAATTTATATGATTGAATGGCATTATTAATAACTGGTAATTCTATAATATTTAAATTTATAACCAAAAATTTACTATCTTCCAATAATACTCTTTTATCATCTGGAGCCCATTCTATTCTTCCTATATTTGATATAGTAGAATATATTTTAAACTGCTCTTGAGAAGCTATATCATATACATAAATATTATTTAAATTATTCTCGTGTTTAATATATAAAATATATCTTTTATTATTAGAGAGTATTAAGGGCTGGTTAGAAAGCTCGCTTGTCTTACTTAACTCTATATCTTCATAAATAAGCTCACAGTTTAAAAAAGTCGTAATTTCTGGAGGGATATCAATATTAGTTTCCCATGTTTTATATCCTTTTTTTTCTAATGTTATAGTATGCCTGCCAGGTATTACATGATTAATAATTGCCGGGGTTCTCTGATCTATTTTTTTATTATCAATATATATATCAGCCTTTGTAGGATTTGTATTTATATATATACTCCCAGTTTTAATTAATCTCATATATTTAAAATCTATTTTATACCCACTATATGTAATTATAACAAAAGCTGTTGTTAAAACTGCTATTATAGAAAAGACTATGAAAAATATAAAATTAATTTTTTTGCTCATTTGTGGTATATTTAAAAAATTATAACAAAATATAATAATATTAGCAATTTTAAATGATTAAATATAAAATAATCTTTAAAAAAAGAAAAAGCATATCAATATTATTAGATAAAGATGGGAATATTATCGTAAATGCACCCAAAAATATATCTAAAAAATATATAGATAATTTTGTACAATCTAATAAAAAATGGATAGAGAATAACAAAAAAGTTATACAGCAAAGATCTAAAAATAAAACAACCTTGTTATATCTTGGGGAAGAAACAAAATTACTAATTTCTAACGAAGACTTTGAAAATATAAAATTCAACGGAATAAATTTTTATATATCTAGAAAAAATAAAGATAATTCAAAAGAATTATTACATAAATTTTATATTGATCAAGCTAATAAGATTATCAAAAAAAGAATCATTTTTTATACTAAAAAATATAATTTTAGAATTAATAAAATAAAAATATCAAATGCTAATACTAGATGGGGTAGTTGTGGAGCACGAAATAACATAAATATAAATTGGAAGTTAATTATGGCAGATAAAAAAATAATAGATTATGTTATAATACATGAATTAGCACATACTATAGAGCATAATCATTCTAAAAATTTTTGGGGAATAATAGAAAATATAATGCCAGATTATAAAGAAAGAAAAGATTGGCTTAGAAAAAATGGAAACTTACTATATATTTAATTGGTAGCCTTAAGGGGAATCGAACCCCTGTTGCCAGGATGAAAACCTGGAGTACTAACCACTATACGATAAGGCCAAAACATGATAAATATAATAACATATAAAAACAGGTAAATCAATACCCATTTATGTATTTTTATGATAAAATAAATAAAAATAATAAAATATCATGGTAAATAATATAAATAATTTTAAAAACAATAAAGAAAATATTAATAAGCCAGAGAACAAAGAAAACATTAGTGAAATTAATATAGAAAATATTAATGAGAATATTGATGTAAAAGCAAAATTAAATGAAAATTACAAAGAAAAAAATAAGGCAGAAGATATAACAGAAAATAAAATTATAGAAGAAACTCAAAATGCTCAATCACAATCTGATATTTATATACAAAAGATACAAGATATAATATTAGATGATGGTGTAAAAGAAGTATATGAATCTATGCCTATAAAAAAACAAAAGGTATTTGAAAAGGAGTTAAAAAAAACATCAGTAAAAATATCAGATATTTTACTAACTTTAAAAGACAATATAGTAAAGGGGATAAATAAAATTTTTGAATTAATAAGAAAATTAATATTTAAATTGGGCTTTTCTGATTATGGGTATACAGAAAAAATGGTAAAAAATAAAGTAGAAAATATAATCAAAATAAAAATATCATGAATAATATATTAATAGGCTTTAAATATATAAAGTATTTTTATGATAAAATAAACGCCCAAATACCTTTAGACGCTATTTTACTATCTATAATAATATTATTGATAATAATATTTATCACTATAAAAATTAGAAAAACATTAAATAGATATTATCAAACAAAAAATTCTTTTTCTCAAAAATTATATAAAGTATCAATCCCAAATAACAGAAAATCTACAGATGAAAATAATAAAAAAGAAATAAAACAAATTTTATCTGGTTTAGAATTATTTTTTTATAACATAGCAAGCATAGACCCTGAATATTCAAATGAAAAAAGCATTAAAGATAACTTAAAAAGATTTTTTATAGGAAGAAATGATCATTTTTGTATAGAAATAGTTAACGGAAATAATGATCTCATTTCTTTTTATTTCTCTTTACCAGAAAAGCTAGATACATTAATTAGACAACAAATAATAACAACCTGGCCAGATTCTTTCATAGAAGAAGTTAATGACTATAATATTTTTTCCAAAGATAATACAACGATAGCATGTGAAGCAATATTATCTAAAAACTATAGCATCCCATTAAAAACTTACCAAAATTTTGAAACAGATCCATTAGATATATTATTAAATTCAATATCAAAATTTGTAAAAGGAGATAGCGCTGTTATACAATTAGTATTAAGATCCTCTTATTCTTCTTGGAGAAACTTTGGCAAAAAAATAATATCTGACTTAAATAGTGGAAAAAATATAGAAGTAGTATTAAAGGAACATGCATCTTCTAAGATTTTAAAATCAATGAAGGGTTTTATTGATTATGCAAACGGCTATCCAAATAAAAATTCACAAAATAATATTCATAAACTAACCCCAGCAGAAGAAGAACTTTTGCGTGCTATAGAAAATAAAATTAGCAAACCAGGTATGGACGTTAATTTAAGAGTTCTACTCTCAACAAAAGATAAAGACAAAAAAGTCTTGAAAAATAAAATGACAGATATAATTGATTATTTCTCACAATATGGCCATTATGGATTATTAAATTCATTTAAATTTAATATACCTAAAGGTGGTGGGCAAAGAAAGCTAATTAGTAATATTATATATAGAAGATTTAATGAATCAAAAAGCTTTGTTTTAACTTCTGATGAATTAATAACATTATTTCATTTACCTCTCCCAGGTACTGAAATTCCAAATATAGACTGGCTATTATGTAGAACAGCACCAGCTATATTTTCTTGTCCACAAGATGGAATAATCCTAGGTTATAATACATATAGTGGTACTACTAAAACAATTAAAGTCTCAGAAACTGATAGACTAAGGCATTTTTATATATTGGGTAAATCTGGGACTGGTAAAACAAATTTATTAAAAGATTTAGCAATACAAGATATTCTAGCTGGTAATGGCGTAGGCATAATAGATCCTCATGGGGATTTTGCAGATAATGTCCTATCCTATATACCAAAAGAAAGAGCTCAAGATGTTATATTCTTTGATCCATCAGACCTGGAAAGACCAATAGGGCTAAATTTATATGAATTTGACGAAAATGTTCCTGAACAAAAAACTTTGATAATAAATCAATTTATAGATATGATTTATACAATGTATGATAAAGAACAGATAGGTGGTCCAATGTTTGAATATTATACAAAAAATGCTTTAGCATTAAATATGGAAGATCCAGCCTCTGGCAATACAATGGTGGAAATACCTAGAGTAATGTCTGATAGGGAATTTAGACATATGAAACTTTCTAGGTGTAAAGATCCCATTATTAAAAATTTCTGGACAAAAGAAGCTGAAAAGGCTGGCGGGGAAGCAGCTCTCGAAAATATCGTCCCATATATAACTAGCAAGTTAAATCAATTTATACAAAATGATTTTATGAGAAATATTGTGGGACAACAAAAAAGTACTATAGACTTTGCAGATATAATGAATACAAAAAAAATATTAATATGCAAATTCGCAAAAGGTGAGATAGGCGATATGAATGCACAACTTTTAGGATTAGTTGTGACAGGGAGATTGCTTATAACAGCACTAGAAAGGACAAAACAGCCAGAAGCTGAAAGACAACCATTCTTTTTATATATAGATGAATGCCAAAATTTTTTAACACCAACGATAACAACTATATTAGCAGAAGCTCGTAAATACGGACTGGGCTTGATACTTGCAAATCAGTTTATTGCACAATTAGTAAAAGGCAATGATACAACAATAAAAGATGCTATATTTGGTAATGCTGGGACTATTATATCATTTCGTATTTCTACTGAAGATGCTGAGTTCATGGAAAAACAGATGGAACCAGTATTCTCTAGATTTGATCTAGAAAATGCGCCTTCCGGAATAGCATGTACTAAAACATTAGTAAATAATTCACCAACAAAACCTTTTACATTAGAAACTAGAAAATACTGGGAAATATATGGAAATCCATATTCACAAGAAAATATGGAAAGAGCAAAATATATAAAAGAATTATCTAGATTAAAATATGGCAGACCTAAAGATATTGTAGAAAAAGATATATTAGATAGATTAATAACATCTCCGAATAATAAACAAAAAATAAATCCAGAAGATGAATTAAAAAGCCTGTTTGGTGAAGAGTAGTTATTGACATAATATATTAAAAATTATAAAATACACCATACAGATTGAGTATAGATGATAAATAATTACTTAACTTAAAAAATATGATAAATAATTCATTCAATAATTTAATATTACAGCTTATTAGAAATTCTGCTTTTTGTCCTTTATGTTCTTCTAATAATGAAAAGAAAAATCAGACAATTTCTGCTCAGATATTAGATAAAAATGAAAAAACAGCTTCATTTTATTTAAAATGTAATAATTGTGGGGCATCAATGATTTCTATAGTTTCTACTGACAATAATATGGGTAGTGGTATATTATTTTTAACAGATTTAACACCAGAAGAAATATTAAGTTTTAAAGAAAAAACCCCTATAACTATTAAAGATTTAAAAGATATAGGATATTTAATAAATAACTAAAGAAATAAAATGACCGCAAGAACTAATACAAAAAAAAGTTATGAATTACATGCTGATTCAAGAGAAATAAAAGGAAGGGGATTAATTAAATCTTTATTACAAGATAAAAAAATACCTGCAATTGTATATGGTAAAAATTTTGAAAATAAAGCAGTCAGCTTAAAATTAGCAGACTTTGAGAAAGTTGTTAAGGAAGCAAGAACAAGTTCCATTATAGACTTAATAATAGATGAGAAAGAGCATTTAGATGTTTTATGCCATGATATACAAACAGATTATAAAGGTAGAATAATACACGCTGACTTTTATAAAATTAATGCTCAAGAAGAAGTTGAAGCAGATGTACACATTAATTTTGTCGGTGAACCTCCAGCTAAGAAAGCTGGACTCACTATTATGTTTCAAATGGATGATATAAAAGTTAAATGTCTACCTAAATATTTACTATCAGAAATAGATGTTGATATATCTAAATTAGAAAAACCAGGAGATTTAATAAAAATTTCAGACATACCATTTAATAAAAATATAAAAGTTCTTGAAAATCCAGAAGATATAGTTATAATGGTACATGAAGCAGAGGAATTAAATGTTGAAGTTAACAATATCGATCAAAATTTAGAAGCTGCAAAAGAAGCTGAAACTAAAGAAAAAGGGGAAGAAGCTGAAACTAAACCTGAAGAAAATAAAGAGGAAAATAAATAATCTAAATGGAAGGTATTGAAAATAACAAAAAGGGAAAAAATATAGAGATTATAAAAAAATATAAAGTAGTATATTTTATTATTTTAGGTGTTATTCTTGTTATATCTATAAGTTTAATAGTAGTTGCTTTAACAATTAAATCTAAAAACAGCGAAGCTAAAAAGGATGTTAATATAGAAAATGAAATTCCACAGCAAAGTAATGTAGAAAATGAACAAAAAACTTTAGTACAAAGAAAAATTGATGGAGTCATGGTAAATATAGGTAATGATAATCTACTACCATATGCAATAATGATAGAAAATAGTATTGATGCACGACCGATATCAGGGATAAATGAAGCAAATATATTATATGAAATACAAACAGAAGGGACAATTACAAGATTTCTTGCTATATATGCAGGCGGAGAAAAAATAGATAAAATTGGACCAGTGAGATCTGCAAGGTCATATTATGCTCAAATAGCAGATGAATATAATCCTTTATTTATTCATTTTGGAGGTAGCCCAGATGTTTTAAATAAGATAAGTAAGGGGTTCTATAATTTCTATGATCTAAATGGTATAATATATGATCAAATTTATCTATATAGAGATTCTAACAGAAAAGCTCCACATAATGCATATATATCAACAGATTTAATACAGCAATATCTAAAGAAACAAAATATAAGTGGATATGGGAGCTATACTCCATGGAAATTTAATAGCAATATACAAGTTTATAATAATCAAAAAGATATAGATAAAGTAGATGTTATATATAATAAAGATTCTGATTTATATAATGTAACATGGAAATATAACTCTGATAATAAAAATTATACTAGATATTTATATGGTAAAGATGAAAAATATTTTGATGACAATGGCAATGAAGTTACAACAAATAATATAATTATACAGTTTGCTACAAGCCAGATTATAGATGAAGCAGGAAGAAGAAATATAAACTTGACTGAGGGCGGAAAAGCTATTATGATAAGAGACGGAAAATATATAGAGGGCTATTGGATAAAAGATAATATTTTAGATAGAACAAAATTTTTTGCATATGATGAAAATAATAATGCAATAGAATATGAATTTAAACCTGGCAAAATATGGATACATATTATTCCAAAAGAAAATTATGATTTAATAAAAAAATAAAATAAAAAATATGAAAAAGAATATTCATCCAACATACTACAAAGATGCAACAATAACTTGTGCTTGTGGTAAAGTATTCCATGTAGGATCTACTGTAGAAAAATCAACAACAGATATTTGTTCAAATTGTCATCCATTTTTTACTGGAAAAGCAAATATAGTAGATACAACTGGTAATGTAGAAAAATTCAAAACAAAAGCTTCTAAAGCTGTAAAAGATTATTCAAAGACAAAAAAAGAAGTTAAAACAAAAAAGAAAGAAGCAAAAAAAGCTAAGGGAGTAAAAGTAGAAGAATAAAAATCGCATTATTGCGATTTTTTGTTACTTTTTATTTAATATAACGTTTGATATAATAATAAATATAAACTTAAGGATATATTTAAATTTATTTTATGGATAGTAAAAGAGAAATCAGTTTAATTAAAAACTGCCAAGATGGTAAGCTTGATAGTTTTACTGAATTATATGATGAATATTTTGAGAAAATATATAATTTTATATTCTACAGGGTATCACATAAAGAAACAGCAGAGGATTTAACCAGCTTAACATTTATAAAAGCATTAGAAAATATAAACTCATTCAAAGTAGACTATGGATTTTTTTCTAGCTGGATATATAGAATTGCTAGAAATAATATCATAGATTATTATAGGTCAAAAAAAGATACCCAAAATATAGATGACTATAAAGGTTTAAAAGATTATGATGCTGATATAATAGAAACAATAGATATAGATTATAACTTTAAAAATATTCAGAAATATATAGAGAATTTGTCAAAAGAGCAAAAGGAAATACTCATTATGAGAATATGGGACCAATTAACTTATAGAGAGATCGGAAAGATAATAGGAAAAAGTGAAGAAAATTGTAAGGTAATATTCTCAAGGACAATTAAAACTATAAGAGAAAGGTCACTTATTATCCTATTATTAATTTTATTAAGAATAATAAAATAAATATATGAACACAAAAGAAGTTAATGAAATAATACAAGATCTGTATAATATAGATCCATCACTTAAAGAATATGAAGATAAGATACAGGATATTATATTTGATATTTATTATCAAAAACCTGATATAGAAAGTGATGATAATTTTAAAAATGAACTTAAACAAAAATTACTTGATAGGATATATGAGTTAAAAATAGAAAACGAAAAAAGTAATACTATAAATACTAATAAAAATAATAACATCAATACAATTATGAAAAAAATAAATTATATTTTAACAGGAGTTATTGCAGTGGCATGTGTATTTGCATTATTTATATATATTTCAAACAGCAATAAATCTAATATGTCTACATCAATAGATGCTAATGTGTCTATTAAACCTACAAATGGTAGCTTTGGTCAATTATTTTCACAAAATAATACTGAAAATACAGTTGCTCAACAGCCACTTACAAATACTCCAAGGCTTATGGCTGGAGCAGGAAACACAGAATCTGGAAAGATGATACCCACTGCTAATATGATAATTTCTCCAGATTATGTTCCGACAATATATAAATATACTTATGATGGGGATAAAAACTTTTTAAGTAATCTAGATACTTCAAATCTACCTGTTTTAAAAAGAATAAAAGATTCAACAATACCATTCAATAATTCTTTAATTAGCACAAACACAATAGATTTATCTAAATTTGGAAATTTAAAAATAGATAATATTTCATTAAATGAAGATAAGCAATATGGTTATTCTCTATATATGTCTTTATCTGATGGTACTTTTTCAATATCAAAAAATTGGGCAAAATGGCCACAAATAGATTATAGTAGCCAGCAGACAATAGATGATGTTCCATCAAATGATGATTTAATAAATATATCAAATAATTTTATTCAAAATTATAATATTAATCTAGATAATTATTCATCACCAGAGATTCAAACAGATTATCATGTTTTATATGCAAAAGCTGCTGATAAAACTAATTTTTACATTCCAACATCATCTTCTGTAATTTATCCACTTAAAATACAAGGCAAGGAAGTATATGAACAATATGGCGATAAGTATGGTATAACAATAGGTGTTAATTTCCAAGAAAAAAAAGTAGAATATGTAAATAATATACAAACATTAAAATTTGAAAGTGCAAATTATGATTTAGATACAAACCCTGATAATATATTAAAAGTTGCAGAAAATATAGATAATTATTACATACCAGATGAAAAATCTAATTATAAAACAGTAGAATTAAAATTAGAAAATCCAATAATTGCTTATACAAAAATATATAATTATGATGAGGTTACTAGTGTAAATAATGAATTCTTTGTTCCAGCTGTAGTATTCTCAATAGATACATCTTCATTAGATACAAATAATTATTATAAAAAATATATTGTTATCCCCCTAACCAAAGAATATGTAGATGAAGAGCTAGATAGAATTAATAAATTACAAAATCCTTCAAGCAGTGATAATAATACGCCAACTCCAACTCCTTTAGCTCAACCAAGAGAAATACAAGCATTCTAATCAAGTATTAAAAAAGAACCAATTGAGGTTCTTTTTTAATATTGAATTTTTAAAATATTATTGTTAGTATAATTAATATAAAAATAAACATGCCAAAAATATCAATAAACATAGTTACATATAACGGGATAAAGTATATTCCTTTTTGTATTAAATCTATTATAGATCAGAATTATAAAGATTTTGAAATTGTTGTTGTAGATAATAATTCGATCGATGGGACAAAAGAATATATTAAAGCAAACTATCCATTTATTAAATTGATAGAAAATAAAGAAAATATGGGATTTTCTTATGCCAATAATCAAGCAATACAGGTTAATGATAGTGAATATATATTAATTACTAATCAAGATATTATTTTAGAAAATAATTTTTTAGAAATAATTATAAATTTTGCAGATAATAATAAAGAATATGCTAGTTTTGGTGGTAAATTAAAAAAAATGAGGCCAGATGGACATGGACAATTTGAAAAATTAAATATTATTGATAGTTTATATTTAGACCATACCTTGGGATATAAATTTATCAACTTCGGTGAGGGATTTGATGACTCTGAAAAATTTAATAAGGATATAGATATTTTTGGAATATCTGGAGCACTTGTAATGTATAGAAGATCTGCAATAGAAAAAAT
>DAOLQA010000020.1:14807-16378 GCA_035417885.1 bacterium | reverse complement strand
TCATCAGCACCAGTACCACCAGGGAAATCTACTTTATGTAAATCTTCTTCTGATATTTCATTAAGAATCTTTGCTTCTTCAACAGCTTTTTCTTCTTCGTCTTCTAATTCTTCTTCTGTTAATTCTTCTTCTAATTCTTCTTCAACTGGTAGTTCTTCTATATCTTCAACCGGTGCTTCTTCTTCATCAAAAACGATATCTTCAAATTCTTCATCTTCTACGGGAAGTTCTTCTACACTAGCTTCTACCTTATCCAAATTTTCTTGAATTTCTTTCTTGATTTCTTCTGCTTCTTCAGTAACTTCTTCATTTTCTACTTCGTCTGTAATTAAATCCATTAATTTATCGATAAGATTATCTATTTCTTCGATAGTTTCAACAGGTGATTCCGTTGTTTCATCTAATACTTCTTCGTCTTCATCAATAAATTCAAATTCTTCATCTTCAAAATCACCTAATACTTCATTTATATCTTCCGCATCAGGAGCATCAATTGAAGGCTCTTTTTCTAATGTTTCAACTTCTATATCTTCTTCTATATCTTCTTCTATATCTTTACTAAGTAATTCTTTTTCATCTGTAATAGCTTTAGCTTCGTCTTCAAAAGAAGTATCTTCCTTTATTGAAGTTTTTTCTTCTTCATTTACTTCAGTTTCTTCTTCTTTTTTCATTTCTTCTTCTATCTTATCCTCGATATCTTCTATCTTTTCATTTTCTTCTTCAGCTACATCTTCTGATTCAATATCTGCTCCAGGAGCATTTTTATTAATTAAATCAATTGATTCTAATTCTACTTGATCTAAGAAATCTCTAAACTGATTAATCATATCTTTAATCTTAGGATCAGAAGGGTCAGCTTCTTCTAAATTTTCTTTCTTAGTTGTTATAGCATCTTCCTGTACAATCATTTTAACTACTGTATCAAGGTCGGTTGTCATTTTAATATTACTGTCAATTATGGAAAGAATATTATCAGCATCTTCTAATATTTGTCTAAGTTCATCCATTTCAGGTGCTTCTTCATCTTCTTCGACAACTTCTTCATCTACAGATGCGTCTTCTTCTGTTAATTCATCAGGTTCATCCATAACTTCTTCATCTGCTGATACTAAAGTATTTTTCTGTTGTGCATTAACAAAGCTTCTTGCATCTGCTTCATTATCATAGCTACCTACAATTTTATCTTCATCGTAAACATAGAATTTACCATCAGTACCAGGGACTATTCTACAATTTGCTGATAAAATAGTTGTTGTTGCTTCAACTGCTTTTGTGTCACTATCAGTGTTAATTTTTTTGGCTTCTAATATTTCATTGATACAATCTGAAACATATTCTCTAACAACAAATTGATCAACAGGATTCAAACTATCAAAATCATTATATATATTTGATAATATTGATTCATTAGTTGAATCATTTGACCCTATCATGTTTGTTAATTTACCTAACATTAATTTCAAATCTTCTTTATAGCTGTTTGGCATATTTAAATAAACCTCCTAGAAATAATAACTTAAATTGTTATCGTTATATTTAAATTTAAAATTGTGTATATTTTTAAATTTATA
>DAOLQA010000020.1:7167-14707 GCA_035417885.1 bacterium | reverse complement strand
TCTAATTTGTTTCTTAGATTTTCAATTTTAAGATTAGATTCAATTGTTGTAGGTTCAGGTAAACTAATTTTAACTTTATCGACAAATTGAGATTGATTAATAAGCATAAAACAAACATTAGCTAATTCATTTAAAGAATTATTAATATCTGATTGATACTTTTTAATTGTTCTGCTAAATCTTACATCTTCTAATGTTAATAATGCTCTTGTTGCTCCACCAGATTCTTCAGCGAGATAGCTAGGTGGAATACCTAATGAAGACAATAATTTCTGTTTAAAATATTCAGCATCATTTGTGTATGGAGTAATATCAGGTGTAGCTAAATTTTCATAATTTAAATGTTTAACTCCGTCAATTGATGTAACCCAAACATCATCTTCAAAACCTAGAAAATCTGGTATAGTGTTAATAGTAGGAGTAGAATCTGATCCTTCTCTATCAAAAATTCTCTGTCTACGTACTCTCTGCATTACACCTCTCATTATTCCAGGTATTTCATTTGCAGGTATTCCAGCTACTTCTAATGTCCACAAACTTCTAAGAGGTGTTCTTGTTGCTCTATATACAGCTAATGCAGATTCAATAAGTAATAGTTGTTTTGCAACACCACGTACAGGGTCTAAAGTACTTGTTCCATAAGGGTAATATAAATTATTAAGATATATTGGGAATTTTACATAACGATGAGGTGCAAGATATTTAAATTTAGTCCCTCTGTCTTTAAGAACATCCTTTAACAATTCTGTCATCTGTTTTTCCATCGATGCTATTTGAAATTTATTTGCTTTATTTGACAGATATCTTTTATCACTTACTATAGATATTAATTGATTGGGTGGTTCAATAACTAATTGAGGGAAAGCTTCACATAACATATCAACAATTTTAGATTCAGATTGATTAGTTTCAACCATTAATCCTAATTCTATATCAGTTTTTGAATCATATACTAAAGAGCAATTATTTGGATTGTGTATGATATATCTAACACCAGATGATGTAGGTTCTAATTCAACATAACAATCACCATACATTAATTGTGTATGTATTATCTGTGGTAATAAATTAAAGAAATTAGTTTTATCTAATATTACCTGTAATAATTTCTTTGCTTGTTTAGATGTCTGTGTATCTTCGTATGTATCATAAATTATTTGATTTTCTCTGCTGCCAACATTAGGTGCTAATATACTATCAACATATATCTGCAACGCTTGTGCAACTTCAGGTATTCTGTAAAATATTTGCTCATATTCAGAATATCTTGCACCTCTGCCAATAGATAAATCAAAGAATTTTTCGAACATTGTTTGTCCTTGAAATCCTCCACCACTATTGGATTGCAATATTTGTTCTAAATCTTCTTTAGATATAACTTTAGTAGGGTCAAATGTTTTAGCATTTTCGTCATATATCTTATTTTGATTATACATTCTAGAATATTGGTCTATGTATTTTTGTAGCTTATCACCAATCTTACCTAATATTGGAGTTGGTTCTTTCTTTTTAGCCATTTATTGTCTCTCACACCTTTTAGCTGTCTAATTGTGCTTGTATATCTAATATATCAATTTTACTTTCATCAATAGCTTCTTCTATCATAGCATCAATACCAATTAAATTATTCTCATCATTTTCAATTTTAGCTTCTTCTATTTTTTCTTCTGTAATTTCTTCATCAATTGATAATGTATCTATAATATTAACACATTCTGCATCTAATACAGAGTCCTCAATAGCAATCGGGTGAATATGTAAATTATCTAAAGTTGTATATAAATATGTTAACATGTCTACTGCTGACCCTGCTATAGCCGCTGATGCATTTGCCTGTGTTTTTTTAATTTCTAATTCTTCTTTTTTAGTCATTATATCTAAAATACTTTTTTTAGTTTGAACTCTTTTCATTGGTAATTCTGTTTTAAGCTTAATGAGGTCTGTCACTGATTCAATTAAAGTTGATTTTAATGCCCGTCTGTCTGAAAAGTTATCACAGTTATGTAATATATTATTTAAAATCAAATCTAATGTTGCATCCGCATCTTCAGTTTTATTAATATCTTCCTCTAAAGATTGAATATATTCAATTAACCTTTCGTCATCTTTCAGAATTTCTACTATGCTTTTTTTCAAATAATATCCTTATCCTTTTTATTTATCCTTTTTGAATTATTTTATCTGGCAAATTTATCTAAATCTTCAGGTGTAACTTCTTCATCTTCAATTACTTCATCTTCATCTTCGTCAGTAATACCTAAAGATTCATAAATCAATTCTGAATCAAACCACAACAAATCATTTACATCTGTATCAGATGGAATATTCTTATAAAATATATCCTCTAAAAAATTCATTAATTCTTCTTCTTTATTTGCTTCTTCTATTCTTCTTAAAGTATTTACCGCTCCACTCCAACTATTTTCTTTTAAATCATTATAATCATATTCTTTTTTAATCCACATATTGTAAAACCTCCATATATTAAATATTTAATTTTTCTAAATCTGATGGTTTAATCCCAGTGATAATATTACTTTTATCATTATATATAGTCTTATTCATTACACTATCATAATCTTTTTTTTCTGCCTCAGCTTTTTTTAATTCTTCTTGTTTTAATTTTTCTTGCTGTTCTATTTCCTCTTGTTCTAATCTTTCTTTCTCTTGTTCTTTTTCCAATTTAGCTTTCTCTAATTCTTCTTGTTTTTTTAATTCTTCTTGTTTTAATTTTTCTTGCTGTTCTATTTCCTCTTGTTCTAATCTTTTTTTCTCTTGTTGTTCTTTCTTTTTTATTTCTTCTTGTCTTAACTTCTCATTCTGTTCTTCTTTGAATATTTCATTTAATTTACCTTCTGTTAATCTATTGTATATATCAAGTAATTCTTTATTACCTAATTTATTTAAATCTTTAGTTGCTTGTATTACAACTTGTTTAATTCCTTTTAACCCTAATTGTTTTTTAGTTCTTTCTATTCCAGTTGGGCTACCTATACCAAAGTATCTTTTATAATAAGGTATCATATTTTTAGCAAAGTTCTGTATTTGTTTTGGATAATTACTTAAAACAATCCATAAATGTTTACAAACTATATTATTATTTTTAGGATCTCTTATTTTAGGAAATCTGATTTCAGGTGGTCCGTAAATTGAGTTCAGTTCTGATAAATTATAATGAGATCCCCAGTAGGAATTATGTAAAACTACGCCAGCATTTACATAGAAATTGTGATCATTCTCCACTTCAATATCATAAACATCTTCTTCTAATTCTTTTGTAATATATTCAATATTTGTAATCTTATGATTATAACTAAGTAAATTATCAATTATTTCTTTTCTATTCATTTTTCTGTTTTCATTATAATAATTATAAGCATTAATTACTTCATTAAATGTTTTGAATACTTTTTTCCAATTAATATTAGTATTAATATAATTTTGTTCTTTTAATTCTATATTATTAATAATCATGTAATCTAAAGTTTTAAATATTTTACCTAACTTAACCGACATTATATGTTGTGGCGATGCGTTAATAATTGAATTGTTCTTACTATTTAAATTAGATATTTTTTCGGCTTGTTTAATTTTTCTTTCATCTGTCCAAGATTCTTTCAATTTCAATATTGCATTTTCTCTGAATTCTTCGTCATTCCATTTTTCAGTGAGTGATTTACTGTAAATTTCTTTATATTTATGATTTCTTTCCCACCAAAATTTTCTATTTTTACTTATTGTTTTACCATTCTCTTTAGTCCATTTTATTCCAGCCTCATTCATTTTTTTATAATGTTCTGGGTGTAATTTAAGAGTTGTTATAGCACCTCTAGCACGTAGTTCTTTTAACTCATCAGGTTTATTTTCTTTCATAAATTTTATCCAGTTTCTATAACCATCAAAAATTTTATCATAATTATCATGAAAATGACCACCATGTAATTTAAGATGTTCTTTTTTGTCCATATATAAAAGATTTTCTGGATTATTATTTGTTTTATCGAAATCTATATGATGAACTACAATATTATTACTATTATTTTCATCATAATATTTATTAGAACATAATCTATGTATTGATTTTTTATTACAATCAATTATAGTATTCATTTGAGCATATTTATACCCTTTTTTATCGTAATTAAAATAAATAGGCATTAAACTATCATTAATATTTAAATCTTTAGCCATTACAGAAGAACCATCACGTTTTATATAATAATGTTCTGGTGTAGTTATAACAGTCTCATTATTATCTAATGTTATTTTTATAAATTCATTATTTTTTCCTGACACCCAAACATTATTTATTTTATTGATAGTTGGATTATTATTATTATCAACACTATAAACATAATTAATCTTATTATCAATATGTTCATCATATATATCTTTAATAGTTAATACTCTACCATCAACTAAATCTATTTTAGTATTTTTTTCTAAACAAAATGCATCACAAGGACAATATAATTTAGCTTCACTAACAGTTAAAAATAAAGATATATAATCTATTATAGTTTGCTCATCTGTTTCCAATAAAAATAATAACAATAACGGTGCTTCCATTTTTTTATAATCTGATAATTTTATTATTTGCTCATATCTTTTACCAGATATACTTGATTTAGTGTTATACTTAATTATACCATTAATAAGAAATGAATAATATAAAGGTGTTCCTAATGTTATAAAACTTTTCCAATCAGCACTATTTAAATGTAAACCCTTGCTATCGTTAAACTGATTTTTAGCGTAGTTTATTAAGTAATTCATTTTTTCAGCAATTAAAATATGTTTCATTTATATAACACCCTTACTTTAATGTGTATATTAAATAATAAGGTAATTGAGCCATAGCATACAAAATATGAGGACAGAAATAATTAGATATACCATCACGTTTAGCATACTTTCTCACATAATCAAAACAAGTACATCTAGCATAAAATTCAGTAAAACCAAAGGTCATAAAATAAGAAAATAAAGTATCATAATTTTTAGCTATATTTTTAATGGGCCCATTTTGATTTGTCATTGGAATATTTATTGATCGATCAGTAGGAAGTTTACATGTAATATATTGTAAAGTAGGCCCATAATTAGCATCTCTTTGATTAGTATTATATTTAAAAATACCATTTTCCTTATCAACAGAAATGTTACCTAACGAAAAATTAGTAGTTAATATTCTATCTTTAACCCATTGTATAACTCTGAGTGCTTCATTTTTTTCATCTTCGGTTTTAGCTTTACCTAAATCTTTTGTTTTATTTAACTCAACGAAAGTATTTAATGAATAAGGAAATATTCTTCTTACTGTCATGAATTCATAATTGTAAGCCAACAAAGCGTCAGGTGCATTTGAATATTCCAAACTAAGCATCTTATTTTTTATATCGATATGAGTTGTTTTTCTATAATCATCATAATTAATATCATTATTATTTGTATTGAACGAATTTAATCTAGATATAAGATTATATTTTTGATACACTTCTTCTTTAGCTTTATCATAATAATGTAGGTTATTATTATAATCTGTAGCTAATAATGCCATAATCTCATTAATATATATATCATCTTTTATAGATACTGACATTAGTGTTGTCACCTACTAGTTTCTAAAATTAACACAATTATCCTTGAACTCTAATAATTTAATTAATGTTTGGTCTTTATTATTTTTAAGATATTCCAATATTGCTTTTTCTCTTTTGATTAAATCTAAAATCTGTTGTTTTTTTGTATCATTATAATTGGTATTGTCTGGATTAATATTATATTTTTTCATTTTAGTATTTATTTTTTCTTTTATCCATGATCTAAATAATTTATAAACTTCTATATTTTTTTCTGGGTCATTAACAATATCTGGGTCAATAACAACTAAATCCATAATCTCAATCAATATCTGTGTGTGTTTAACAATTACTTTTTCTGATATTTGAGAGTTAATTAAATCAAAGAAAAATTCAGCAAATATTTTTTCAAAACATATCTTCTTAATTTTACCTGACAGTATATCAAAACAATGAGCAAGTATATTTTGTTGCATGCAGTTTGATTTTAATGGATTATCAACACTATCAATTATTTCATCAATATCATCTGTTTCATTATACATATTATATATATCACTCATTGAATTCATATCATCATCAATATTATCAATTAATTCATCTTCTATATCATAAGCCATATCATCTATATCAGCGTTATTATTCATAACAGTATTCATAAAAGTATCTTCTGACACATCTTCATCGCCATTATCAGAATTATTAATGAATGTTAAATCGCTGGTTCGTATAGTATTATAAACATATGCCAAATGATTATTCTTAAAATTGAGTGATGATTTATGTGCTGTACCAACTAATATACTAAACATTACAGCTGATGTATCTATTCTTGTCAGATATTTTGTTATTGCCATCCAGGCATGATTGACAGCTTCTTCAAATAATTCAAAATTCTTTTTATCTCTAATATCAATAACTTTACTACCTATTACTTTTCTAATACTAGTATCGATAATAGGATAAATTTGATTTATTATTTTTTGTTTTTCCATAGTGCAATGTTTAAATACACCAGCGTTTTTACCTAGATGAACCCAAGAAATAAATGAATATATTTTATATTTCTCTATTAAATCTTTAAGCCTATATTCATCCTCTAATGTAATTTGAATATTTTCATTCCCGGCATTTAATTCTAAATATTTTTTCTTTGCTATAAAAGCTGCCGATTCACTCTCTAATTTATTTCTATGTTCTTTAACAATTAAACAAGCATCATATACTAATTTATTTATTTTTGTTGCTGAATAATTTTTAAGTATGAATATTTCATATCTTAATTTACTATTATTAAGTATTAAATCGATAAACCAATCATCCTCTTTAAAACACCAAGTAAAAGCAGATTTACCAATTATATTGTCTGATGTCGTAATGTTATTTCACCTCTAATAATTAAGTTTATTATTTACTCTTTAATTGTTACATCTATTGAAATTAATTAGTTTTGTTTGAATAAAATTGATTTATAAACGTTAAATCATTAATTTCAATATATTTCACAAGTTAATCATATAATAACTTATCATTAATTAAAAATTTTAGTTAATGTTAATACTAAATAATAAAACAGGAAGTGGAATAGTGCAATTACAAGAAGAAGTTTTAACTGAATTAACTAAATTGTTTAAACCTAATAAGAAGTTTAAATGTTATGATGATGTTAAAGCACACACTAATCTAAAAGATAATGATTTAGAGTATATAATTAAAACAATAGAAAACAGAATTGACCCAGTTGGTTGGATTAAAAAAAATATTAAAGTTTATCATCCACTTAAAGGTTTAATGCCATTTGATTTATATGATTATCAAACTAATACAATCAAATTATTTCTAGCTAAACATTTTATATTGACACTAAAATCAAGACAGGTCGGAATGTCAACTGTAACACAGGCATTTTGTCTTTGGTCAGCTTTAAATTATCAAAAATATAATGTTCTTATAATATC
>DAOLQA010000020.1:0-7067 GCA_035417885.1 bacterium | reverse complement strand
AAAAAGAAAAATAAATCTGGTAAACCTTTTGGTATTATAATTATATCTACACCTAACGGAATAGCAGGTACCGGGAAATGGTACTTTGATATGTATTCTGGTGCGTTAAATAAAACAAATAAATATGTGCCAATTAAAGTTCACTGGTCATTAATACCTGAATTTGATGATGAATGGTATTTAGACCAATGCATGCAGTTAAACTGGGATTATCGAAAAATAGCTTCAGAGTTGGAACTATCTTTTGTATCATCGGGTAATACTTATATTCCTTCATCAATATTGGATACTATAGGAACAGATGAACCAATAGCTAAAGACTATAATGACAATTTATGGATATGGGAACCTCCGATTAAAGGAGAAACTTATGTAATTGGAGTAGACGTTGCATATGGTGATAAAAAAGATGCCAGTGTTATTAGTGTATTAAAATCAAGCACATTAGAACAAGTTGCAGAGTATGAAGATAACGCCATTATAGTAGATAAATTTGCTGATATTGTAATAGATATAGCTGAATTATATAATAATGCTTTAACTAATATAGAAAGAAACGCAGTAGGTAAAGTATTGATAGATAAGATAGTTGACAAAGTTGGTTATGGTGGTATCAATCTTTATCGGGATATTAACAAGAATGATTTGACACATAAAAAAGGTGACAGAAGTACTTACAAAACAGATATAGGTACATTAGTTGGTAATAATAGAGATATGTTATTAGCTAATATGTATGGTATAGTACTGAATAAATATACAGAAGCTTTGAATAATATTATATCAGGTGACAATACGGATATTAAAACAGCAAGAGAAAAATTTGAACAGATAATTAAAAACAAAAAAGGCGACAATATTTTAAAGAAACATAGTATTATTAGGTCAGAAAGATTACATCATCAATTATTAGGATTCATAGTTGATAATCATAATAAAGCTAGTGGTACACATGATGACTGTGTTATGGCCTGGGTACATGCTTTATATTGTTACACAAAAAGTAAACATCTATTATTAAGAGATGCAATCGAGGCGAAAAATGTAGCTATGGGTTATGATGACAAATATAATAAAAATTATAATCTAATTAAATTCATGCAAGCTAACAGTACTTCTAAATTATGGAATAGTACTAGTGCGGATGAATTAGCTAAAATGATGGAGGATGAACAAAATGAAATGAATAATGAAATTAATTCTGATGATGAGAATAAGAAAACTAAGAAAACATCATTAACAGATATATACAAGAATCTGTATGGATTGTAAAATATTTAGGAGGATCAATTAACTATGAAATATTATGTAAATAAAAATATATATCACAATGGTAAAGGTATTAAAGGGGGAGAAATATTTGACCCTGTTGATGTTGGTTATGATGAAAATGATATTAAATACCTTCTCAATCAATTCAAAATAAGACCGTTTGATGAGACTATAAAAAAAGTTGAAGTAGTCGAAACTGTCAAAAAAGAAGAAGTTAAAATTGTTGAAGAAGTAAAAGAGATTGAACCAGAAATAGAAGAAGTAACAGAATATGTAGTATTGGAAGATCCAGTTGATTTTAATACAGTATCAGAAGAATCTTTTGATGAAGTAGAACACGCTGAAGCTGTCAATGAAACCCCTGTTGTAGAGATTAAGAAAAAGAGAAATAAAAAAAGTAAAAAATAAGTAGGTGTTTCATTTTGGGTAAATTATTTAATAGCACCGACAAAGATATTAATTTAGACAATGATGATTTTGAAGAATTAAAACGAAGATCATATAGTCAATTTGGATGGCCCAAGGTTAATATAGAGTGTGATGATTCTAGTTTTTCATATATAATTAAAAAAGGTTTAATGCATTTAAGCACATATGTACCTAAAATAGTATACGAACCTGTCTCAATTCATGCTCATCAATCAGAATATGTGTTAGATAAATATGAACAAGTAAATGGAGTATTAGATGTATATGCTTCTACTGAATATTTAATTGGCTTAGGATTACCAATACAGGCAACATTAGGAGTACCTATGAGTTTGGCTTCTGCTAATGAAACTGCTCATTTAACTAATTTTGTTTCTTTAATGAGTTCATATCAAATGTCAAAAAATATATGGCAGGTTCAACCTATGGCAGAACTATTGCACCCTAATATAGTCAGACTTTTGCCCACACCTTATTGTGATTCTATTTTTGTTCTTGCTATTACAATCAATCATGAAAATAATTTAGAATCTTTAACTAAGTGGGAAAAAGATTGGCTGGTTAGATGGTGCCAAGCCGGTGTCGGCAAATTTGTCGGGCAAGTAAGAAGAAAATATGATGGTGTAACATTACCTGTGGGCACATTAAGTACATCGGGGGCTTCTATATATACTGAAAATGATGAATTAGAAAAAGGACTCATGGAAGAATTAAAGAAGTTTAAAAAATACAATCAGATGTTTGTGGCGAGAGGTTAATTATAAAATGGATAATATAAGACCTAGTGATATGGATAATGTTATAACAACATCAGATAAAGAAGTATATGCTGATCCAAGAAATGATTATCAAGGTCATACAAAAGAATGGTATGATGGATTTCAACATGGATATAGCGATGGTTATGAAAAAGGTTATGAAGAAGGGCGACAAGAAGGTTATGAAAAAGGTTATGAAGAAGGGCGAGAAGAAGTAATACACTTGAATTACTTTTAATAATTAAATGTATAATAATATATTCTATGAACTATTTGATGCAGAAGAACATAGTAAATTCATAAAGAGTGTCGAGAAACAATTTAGAACAAGTCCAGAATATTCTTTATGGTTAAATTCTGTTGTACATAGACATAATTGTGGTGCTACAGGATTAAACAAAGATGCTGATGGTATAGAAATAGAAGTACATCATTATAGAATAACATTATATAATTGGGTAGAATATATAATAGATAAATTTATGAGTGAAGATTTAAATTTAAATTCTCATTATATATGTTTAATTCTTAGTGATATACATTTAAATAATACAGTACCATATATACCACTAATGCATTGTGTCCATAGAATGATTCATAATTCAAGTATGGAAGATGTAATGTTAAAATACCCAGATATAATTAATAATATATATAATGGTGATGTTGATAGAGCATATGAAATAATCGATTATCATATTGGATTATTAAAAGATATATTAGATAAAGAAAATAATAATATGTAATATTATAATAGACGAAGAAAAGAGGAATTAGTAAATGGCAGTAGCAAAACCAGAAAGTCGAGTATTAAAAACAATTTATACTTTAAAAAGTGGTAAGAGTATTGTAGTATCAATGTTAGAAGATGAATGTATTCGAGTATATAATGAATGGATAAATTATACAACTGATAATGACCCGGCAATTATATCACCTAAAATTGTCATTGAAAAGAAAGAAAATAATAAAATTGTTGAAATTTGTGCAATACTAGTATCAGAAATATCAGCAATACAGATTGATGATGTGAAAAGATTCAATAGGAGAGAAGTTTAATTAAAAATAAGTTGGTGGAAGAAATATGTTATCTTCTGTTTTAAGATATTATGATGAAGCTGTTCTAAATTATTATAGTAATATACAATTTGATGATGGTAAAGAAACTAGAAATGCTCAAACAGTTTTAGCTATTCCTTCACGTAAAGGTGCTGAGTTATTATTAAGTAATGAAGTAACTCCTGTATTGCCAATGATAGTTGTGACTAGACAAGAAATTACTCCAACACCTGAAACTTTTTTAATTAAGAATCAAATAACAAGACCTCATATATTAAATCTAAATGAAAACAAAAATGTATATGATGGAATAGAAGTAATGCCATATAACATGAAATATCAATTAGATTTTTATTCATTACAACAGGAAGTACATAATATTATATTAGAGCAATTGTTATTTTTAACATATAAAAAAGCTTATATAAAAACATTAATAGAAATAAACAATCATCAAATTGAAGTAAATGCTTATATTAAAGATATAAATTATTCAGACAGCACAACATATGTTCAGATTACCGACCAATCAACCAGAATATTTCATGGAGTTATATCATTTACTTTATGTGGCTTTTTGTATAATGATAAAAGAGCAGTTTCAACAGTTAAAGAAATTAATAATAGTATTTCATCAACAAATGAAATATTACAAGAAATAAAAATTGAAGAAGAACTTAATTAACACATAAAAATAGAAATTAATATTAACACAATTATTAATATATTTATAAATAAAGAGGTGTATCATTAATGCCAATTCATGCTTCTCCCGGCGTATATTCAGAAACTTTAGATTTTAGTTTATATGCTCCAAGATTAACTACAACTACATTAGCATTAGTAGGAAAAACGGTAAAAGGTCCTACTGAACCAACTTTTATATCTTCAGTTAGACAATTTATTGATACTTTCGGAACTCCAAGAAAGACAGATTATAGTGCTTTAGCGGCTATTTCCTATCTTGAATATGGAGCCGCTTGTTGGTTTAGAAGATTAGTAGGAGCCAATGCTACAAAGGCTGTTGTAGGTATTCCAACAGCACAATTAAAAAATGAAGTGTTAGTGAATTCAGTTGTAGAAGATAATAAGCAGTATATATATAATGGAGTTTTAACTGATGACCCAGTACCTGGTACTGTTAATATCGTTATATCTGATCCAAATAAACAAATATCAACTGTAAATATTAAAGACAATGGTATTATTAATGTTGTTGATAATTTAAGATACGGTCTATTTGATGTTAATACAAATAAAGCTTTATCAAATTATGACAATTATATTGATTATGATACTAGTAATTTTAGATTTACACTTGATACAGATGTACAAACAAAGAATGTAATTGTTAAGTATGTCAAAAAAGCTGTTAATGTTGCAACAGCTACTATTGCTCCTGATACAGCAACAGGTTCCACAGCAACAGGTACTATTCCTTCATACACTGCTTTAGTTTATAAAAGTGGTATTAAAGCTTCATCATTTGTACTTACTATAGTAAATGATGGTAATACTTATACACTAAGAGCAAGTAACGAAGTAGTAACTCCTTTAAGCAGTACATGTACTTTAACATGTAAAGATCAATCAGGTGCTGATGTTGCTTTAACTTCAAGTTCATTAAATTTAGTAACTGGTGAGTGGGCTGTTGAATTTACTCCCGAAATAGAATTAGCTGAACTTGGAACAATATTCACAATTGCTTATACTTATGAAATATTTAAGTGGAAAAATCTAGGTACTGAAATTTCATTTACTGATACTCTAGGTTCACCTGTAAGTTCTAATTCAATATATATCTATGAAGTTAACACTACTGTAGTTGATGAAGCTGATATTAAAATAGCACTATCAAATGAATATTCAGCTATAGCTAAAGATGATGGCAACGGTAATTTAGTTGATGTAATTGAAGGTAGTCTATTGGTTGGAACAAATAATATTAACTATGACACTGGTGAATTTTCAATAATATTAGCAACTGCTCCTATAGCAGGTTTAAACATATCTGTTAATTATATGGCTAAAAATAGTTACACGATGGGGGTAGTTGATGATACTGGTAATTATAGTGGTACATATAATTTAAGTTCATCTATTCTTCCTGGTAGTTTAACAATCAAAGTAGGGCCCAATATATTCATTGATGATGGTGAAGGAAGTATAGTTAAAGATAATGTTATTTATGGCGATGTAATTTATAAAGATTTCGCTGGTAATGCTAATGTAACATTTAATTTTGTTGGTACAGAAGCAGATGATGGTGAAGAAGTTGTATTAACATTTATATCTGAAATGGGAACAGCAGTAGCTAAATCATTTGGTGAATCATTCAACGGTGTTACATTAGAATTCTACAAATTAGATTATAAAAATAAAGATGTCACAGATTATTATGGGCTTAAAATTTGGACAGCAGATCAACTTTCAACATCTGCTCCAACAGAACATTTCCGTGGTTTCACTTTTGCTGACCCTGATGCAACTACATATTTTAATAATAAAGTTATATCAAATATAGTTGATTTTGAATTATATAATGCTGATGGTAATATCGTTCCTGTACTTGGTACTAAGTTAGTATTAAGTGGCGGATTTGATGATGCTGTTGATATTAATTCAAGTACAGCTGTATTAGCATTAGCTGATTTTAACAATAATGAAACTTATGATATTAATCTTATCGCCGTACCTGATTTTGCTGGGGATAAAGTTGTAATTAGTGAACTTATTGACCTTTGTGAAAATCAACGTGGGGATTGTTTTGCTATAATAGATCCTCCTCAGGGGTTAAATGTACAGAATGTTGTTGATTGGCATAACGGCGATGGCAACTATGCTAACGAAAATGCATTAAATAGTAATATGGCGGCTCTTTACTATCCATGGATTCAAATCAATAATGAATTTACTGAATCTATGCAATGGGTTCCACCTAGTGTTAAGATGGTTTCTGTATATGCTTATAGTGATTCAAATTCAGAAGTTTGGTTTGCCCCTGCTGGATTTAATAGAGGCCGAGTATTTACTGCTCAGAGATTAGAGAGAGTATTAAATATAGCTGAAAGAGATTTACTATATGCTACAGATACAAATGCTATTAATCCAATATGTGACTTCAGTGGTGATGGTATTGTAGTATACGGTCAGAAAACATTACAGAGAGCACCTACAGCTATGAACAGAGTTAATGTAGTAAGATTAGTTCTTTACATGACTAAAGTTCTTGCAACAGCTGTTAAATATCTCTTGTTTGAACCTAATGATGCATTAACTTGGTTGCAGTATACTCATTTAGTTGAACCTTTCATGACAGATATTAAAACACGTAGAGGTTTATATAATTTTAATATTAGATGTGATAGTACTACCAACACACCATCTGATATTGACAATAATATAATGGTTGCTGAAATTACAATACAACCAACAAAATCAGCTGAAAGAATAATCAACAGATTTAAAATCACATCAACTGGAGCATCGATGGACTAATATATTAATTAATTGTTGGTAAGTGAGTTGATGAAAAATTAATTCACTTAC
>DAOLQA010000019.1:0-16399 GCA_035417885.1 bacterium | reverse complement strand
CAAACATTTTCACATATGGTAATAGTTGAAGTTCCTGATAATCTTAAAGAACCACTCACAGATGATGATATTAAAGAAATAGTTTATCAGTTGTATCAATCTGATGAGTTTGATATTGAGCATGAAAATTCTTATGCTGATACTGAAATGTATGTAGAAGATGTTACAGATAAAAAAAGAACAGATTATGCAGATGTATACTTAGATGCTGATAAAGTAATAGAAACAATGAAGGAAATGGATTGGGATATTGAATGATTAAAAAAAATCTTAAACAATATAATATAGCAACAAGATATCCTAAAGATTGTATGAAAAATGATATTGATATAATATCAATTAATAAAGAAAAAGAAGATTGTTGGGATAGATTAGCTATTGAGGTATTTAAATATTTAAAACAGAATAATGATAAAAACATTATATATCAGTTTGAATTTAAAGAAGATGAAACAGAAGAAACTATATTTGATATTGTCGAAATTGTTTGGCATGGTAGAGTAAAAATAAATGAATTAATAAATGAGGAATAAAATATAATGACTATACTAAATGGTAAAATAAGAAAGACAATGTTAGGAACGAAAGATTTTGGATTTTTCACCTTTCTTCTTGATATAACATTTGATGGTACTGGATGTGGGTATGGTACTTATGCTTTAGATGAATATGACAAAGATAAAAAGAAAAGAGTTCCTACAGCTGTTGGTTTAGGTGCCATCATAAAATTACTTGAAACTTTAGAGTTGAACAGTTGGGAAGAATTAGAAAATACTTTTGTTCGATGTGAAATAGAAAATAATAGTATAGTTCGTATTGGTCATTTAATTAAAGATAAGTGGTTTTCATTTCCGGAATATTATGAAGAAAATAATAAAACTGATACTAACATAGATATAAACTGGAATTATAAATTGAGAGATATTAATACTGAGTTACACAAAGCTTTACACGAACTTGTTGTTGAAAATGTTGAATATATGATTCTTAATAGTTTAGGGGATCCTTATAAAAAACAGACTATTAATAATGCAATTACAGCTATGGATAAAAATACTGAGTTGTTTTTATCAACATGAATAAAAACATTGGAATATGTAAATGAAAGGATGAATAATTAAATGAAAAAAATATTATTAATAACAATTGCTTTTATATTAATGTTTCCAATTATCGTAAATGCTGATGTAATTGAAGTATCTAGAGATGATTCTTATAATGTTTATATGGATGATGATTCAATACAAAGATGTAAACAGTTTGTTTTAGTTAAAGTTATAATTGAACCTGTATCATATCATAGTGCTTTCTTTTTTCAATATAAAAAAGATGATAAAATAATTTCAGTAATTCCTAGTTATTCAGTGTTTACAATGGGATTTACATATGATAAAAAATTATATAGAACATTTAAAGTAGAAGGTTATGATAAAAATAATAACATAGTTTATACTAATGTGACAAATTTGGAAGATGCCCCGTGGGGTAATTTACCATATAACGGTTCATTTAGATACATAGCTGATTATGTTTTAAAAAATAAGTTTTTGAATTTTATATATAAAATAATAGGAGCGTATTAATTATGAAAAAATTTATAATATTAGTATCAGTGTTTTTTATGTTTATGTTGTGTTCGCCTGCATTTGCTCTTGATATTGGAGATGTTGTTGTGACTGGAGATCTTATTGAAATAGGCATCGACCAATACGATTCTGTGTATGCACTTATAACTAATAGTGTTAAACAGAATAAACATTATATTTCATGCTCTTATCTTATATTACCAAATAATGAGGATTCTATTAATGAATTAATAGATATGGTAGATAATCCTACAGCTACAGGAATGGTTATAACAAGAGCATTTTCAAAAGATTTCAAATATTCACAGACACTTAGAATGATAGTTATAGATTCAAAAGCCAAAGCTCTTGGTTATCAAATATATGAGTTTGATATTAAAAATTATGAGAAGATTAATATGGAATCTATACAAGGATATCTTGTTAATATACTGAAAAAAATATTGAATTCAAAGAATGTTTAATTTTATAATAAGGGATTTGATTATCTTTGTCAACTATTAAAGATAAGTATAGTAAATTATTAAAAGATAAAAAAGATAATTTAGCTAACGTTAAAAAAACTAATACTAGCAATAAGGTATCAACTGTTTCTAAAAAAGAAATAGTTGATATTTCTATACCTGAAATTACAATAAAAGATAAGTCTAGAAAAGCTACATTAGATGGTAAAAAAATTATCATTAAATTTAACTACGATGCTGAATTAGTAGCACAAATAAAAAATCTGGATGGTAGAAAATATATACTTGATGGTAAATACTGGACTTGTACATGTACTTTAAATAATATTAATAGTTTAGTTACTTTAAATTTTAATCTAGATAGTAAACTAAAGATTAAACATGAGCAGTTAATTAAGATTGTAACTAAAAGAAATACTCCAAAAAAATATAATACTGATAATATTAAAGTACCTAAAGGATTATCATTAATGGAATTCCAAAAAGAAGGTGTTGGATTTATTGAATCTAGAAATGGTAATGTTATTGTAGGTGACGAAATGGGTACTGGTAAAGCTCAAAGTTTAGATTCTAAAATTTTAACTCCTAAAGGTTGGATTAGAATGGGAGATATTAAAATTAATGATACTGTTATAGATTCTAACGGCAAATTAACCAAAGTTATCGGTGTTTATCCTCAAGGTAAAAAAAGTGTATACAAAGTAACGTTTAGTGATGGTAGCAGTACTGAATGTTGTGATGAACATTTATGGTGTTTAACAACTACAAACAGTAGAAAACGAAAACCAAATAGTGTTTCTATTAAACAACTATCAGAGTTTAAAGATGATTTATTTAAATACGATAAAAATAATAAAATAACAGGTAGAAAATGGTTTATTCCAATTGTTAAACCAATAGATTTTGAGAATAATGTTGATTTATTAATACATCCTTATTTATTAGGTATTATTTTAGCTGAGGGTGATATTTCAACGAAAGCGATTCATATAACAACGAGTGAAGAAAATATAATTAATTACTGTGAAACTTTATTACCAGAGACTTTATTAATAAATAAAATTAAAAATACTAAGTATGATTATAGAATAGTACAAAAAGATATAAATAAAAACTGTAATATCCTAACACGTAATTTAAGACATTATAATTTAATGGGCACAAATTCACACACTAAATTTATCCCCGAAGACTATCTGTTTTCTAGTATTGAAAATAGAATATTATTACTACAAGGATTAATGGATGGTGATGGTTGCGGCAACACATTAAATTCATGTGGTTATGTAACAGCATCTAATGCATTATATT
The DNA here is from genome assembly GCA_035417885.1 of bacterium. Taxonomy (GTDB): domain Bacteria; phylum Patescibacteriota; class Patescibacteriia; order JAGPKW01; family JAGPKW01; genus JAGPKW01. The sequence continues at coordinate 13,038 of DAOLQA010000019.1, read as the reverse complement.
TAGGAATTAAATTTTTAATTGAAAGTTTAGGCGGAGTACTAAATAATCCTAAACAAGTATATAAGAAAATAAAAGATAAAACATACGGACCATTCTGGTATTTTTCATTTAGATTACCTAAAGATATAAAACCATTTTTAAATTCTAATAAGAAAAATATATATTCATCTCAACATAAATACGTTCCATATAGAGCCTTTGATAAAGTAGAATATATTGGAGAGAAAGAATGTCAATGTATTTGTGTTGATTCACCAACACACATATATTTAACTGATGATTGTATAGTTACTCATAATACTATAACTGTACTTACCTACATATCTAATCACCCCGAATTAACTCCTGTTGTTATTGTAGTACCAGCTACACTTAAATATAACTGGAAAAAAGAAGCAGATAAATGGCTATTAACAAAACGAGATATACAAATACTTGAAAGTAAAAAAACAAAAAAACTAAAAAAATCATCTGATATTATAATAGTAAATTATGATATAGTATACGCATGGAGAAAAGAAATAGCTAATATTAATCCTAAAGTATTGGTATTAGATGAATGTCATGCTATTAAAACATCTACAACTAAACGAACTAAAGGTGTTAAACATATAGCAAAGAAAGCTAAACATATTATTCCTATGAGTGGTACACCTGCTATTAACAGACCTGCTGAATTATATAATAGTATTAAATTAGTTGAGCCAGAATTATTTGGTTCATTTCAATCATATGCACAAAGATATTGTGATGCTTATTTTAATGGGTATGGGTGGGAATATAAAGGTGGAAGCAATCTAGAAGAACTATATGATATACTCAGTAATATAATGATAAGAAGAAAAAAAGAAGATGTTATCGAAGATTTACCTGAAAAGAGAAGAACATTTGTATCATTAGATTTAACTAACATATCTGATTATAATAAAGCTGAAAACGATTTTATTGAATGGGTAAGAGAAAATAAAGGTAAGAGAGCGGCTGATAGAGCTAGTAGTGCTGAGAAATTAGTTAAAGTAGGTACACTTAGATTGCTTGCTGTACGTGGGGCATTAGCTAATAGTATACAATGGATTAAGAATTTTCTAGCTGACTACGATGGTAAATTAGTAGTGTTTGCTGTACACAAAGAAATAATAAGTGCGTTAATGGAAGAATTTGGTGATATAGCTGTTAAGATAGATGGCAGTGTACCTACCGGCGAAGTGAGACAGACTATAGTAGAAAAATTTCAGAATGATAAAAATATAAGATTGTTTGTTGGTAATATCAAAGCGGCTGGAGTTGGTATAACTTTAACTGCAAGTAGTAATATTGTTTTTCTAGAATTACCGTGGACACCCGGTGAACTAGAACAAGCGGAAGACAGGTGTCATCGAATGGGCCAGAAAAATGCTGTGAATATTTGGTATCTCTTGGCTGAGAATACAATAGAAATGGAACTAGCTAAAATGATTGACAGTAAAAGAAATATATTAAGTCAGGTATTAGATGGTCAAGTAATATCAGAAGAAGATACTCTATCATCTTTGCTTGGATTATACGAAGGAAAGGGATTATAATGAAGATAGTTAATAACATAACAGTAACAGACTCAGATTGTTATGAATACGAAATTTCAATTGAAGAATTAAAAAAATCAAATATTAATAAAACAACAGTAACAGATGCAGATTGTTATGAATACGAAACAGAAATCTCTTGACATATAACAGATATTGTGTTATAATATATACTGATATAGGAGATGAAAATATATGACTAAATGTAAAACTAAAATTTTTTATTGTGAATGTGATAATCCAGCTTGTAATGTAACTGTGTATGAGTATGAAGATTTTGATACTACTGATAGTAAGACTATTACTATTCCCATATATGCATCAGTTAATTATCCAATTGAAGATGTTTTCAGAAATGTATTCATGAAATATTTGATACCATTTAGTTGGTTAGAACGTTGTTGGATAAATAATCTAGTTTTTAATTTAGATAGAATATTTAATTATATTTTTAATGTATTTATATATCCTTTTAAACTTATATATAACTTAATATATTACTTTACTAATCCAATTAAAGCTGAAGCAAATATAGTATTACTAGATAAGAATAAAAAGAAACTAAATAAAATACTTAAAAAATATAATCTAGATATTGATAATAAATATATAATTAAAAAGAAAAGTTTACCACTAGCTAGAAAAATAGAATATGTTTTGTTCGGTGAAATGGAAATGACCATCGAAATAGATATACATTGTGATAATATCTATACTTATTATCGATAAAATTAGGATAAATTATATATAAAATGATTGAAACAAATAATAAACCATCTATAGAAGAAATATTAAATAGTGGATGTACTTGTTGCACTATGTGTGAAATTTATTGTGAGCATTGTTTATTATATAAAAAATATAATATCAAAAAAGATGAGGAATTGGAATATAATGAAAAATATTGAACGAGAATATTATGATGAATTTGAAATAGTAGCACAATTAGCATTACCACTAGTTAAAAAGCGTAGAGAAAATAAAATAGATTACCCAAAAGATATTCAAGATTTTATTTTTGATGAAATGTTAGATAATGCTATATGGTCATTAGACGAAGTTGCAAGTAGTAGATATGATGAAAGCTATATAGATGATGATTATAATTTTTCAAAGTTAGAATACGGTTTATATATTTTTAGTAATTTTATGACCAAAGATATTGCTAGTGCTATATTACCAATCATTAAAGATTATAATAAAAATAAACTTGGAATGCCTGGAAATATGTCTTTTGAAATGTATTGTAGTATTATGAATACTATAGTATTTGCTTTAGAAGAAATTAGTTTAGATAATATAGAAAAAAATAAAGAAAATAAAGATTATATTGATAAAGTGAATGTTGGTCTTAATTTGTTAGGAACACATTTAACGTCTATGTGGAATTAAATAAATGATATTTAATTGTGGAATTGTGCTAATATCATTTATATCAATAATATTTTCTATAATATATTCAATATATAGAATAATAAGAGGAAATAAATGATGAATGAATTAATTTATAAAGTTAAAAGCGAAATTGATTTAACAGATGAAGAATATGAAGAATTAATAGAAGAATATTCGGTTGAGACTATTGTTAAAGATGATGATAAATATGGTAGAACATTACATGATATACTTGATATTGAAGGACAATTATATTTAATTACTTGGATTGATGTGTCTAGTACTTATTTAAGAGCGTATAGACTAAATATAGATGGTGGTTTTTATCGTAAACCTATATTAATTACAAAATCAACTACAACTGAGACTATAAAATATGAAGTGAATAAATATCATGATAAAGAAACTGGTCAACTAATTGCAACAACTAGAAAAGAAGTGGAATAAATGTTAAAAGATAATTCACTTAATAGTATAATAAGATATAAAGATTATGATGGTAGTTGGCATGAAAACACATTATATGAATTTATAACACAACAATCTATAGACACAGTTGCTTTTGATCCAGAAACATTTTGTTTTTGTCTTGGGATAAATAATATAGGGCATAAAGTTTTTGAAAAAGATATAATTAAAGTAGATGATAGTAATTGGGGATATGGCGGAGAATATGATATAAAACATGATGGTTATCTTTATTATATAGTACCGACAATTAAATATTTTATTTATAGTGAATTAGAATATCCGTTTACTTATTTAAAATCAGATAATAATATTATTGGAAATATATTTGATAATCCAGAATTATTAAATAAAATTACACCAAATTAAGGAGAACAGAAAATGAAATGTTATAAAAAATCTGATGGTTATAATGTATGGCAGTTCACTAGAGAGAATTATATAAAACATGATATGCCCAATTTTATTAAAAACATAGGATATTATAATAACAAATATACAGGAGTATCTATCTTTCTAACCTCTTATAATAAAGAATTTTGTGGTGTTCTTAAAAGAATAGATGGTAGAGAAGTTGCAATAAATGAAAATGATTATATTGTTGTGGACAGAAAAGGAAATGTAGATGTATTAAGCCCAAATATATTTAATAGTATATTTGAGAAAGTATTTGAAAAGATTAAATAACAAGTTGGTGTAAGTATGATAAGTCCTACATATGGACAATTAGAATTAAAAGAAGTAGTTAATAAAATAGCTGATTATATAAATAAAAACGGTAATAATGTTAAGTATAAATTTATTATAGGTACTGATTCACAAGTATATGGCAATAATATTGTATATGTTACAGTTGTGGCTTGTTGCTATGTTGGTCATGGAGGAATCTATTTCTATGATAAATCTAAGATATCTAGTAAAGTATCATTACAAGAAAGATTATACACAGAAGCTTCGTTAAGTCTTGAATTTGCTTCTAAATTTATGACAGAAATAACTAATCATGGAGAACATCTGGATACTTTTATTAATTTAAAAAGTCTAGAAATTCACGTAGATGTAGGAGTTGATGGTGAAAGTCGTGCTGTTATTCAAGGTGCTGTTGGTATGATTAAAGGATCTGGTTATAATGTTAAAATTAAACCAGATGCTTATACAGCAAGTTGTATAGCTGACAAACATACTAAAAATGTTAATCCATTGAGCAGAGCAAAAAAGAGACAACTAAAAAAAGAAATGATTAGAATTAGAAAAGGGTTGAATTAAATAATGTGTGAAAGTTGTAATGTTGATAAAATGTGTGAAAGTTGTAATGCTGAAAATGATGATATTGTTATGGAAATTCCAGAGAGAAGAATAAGAAGAACAATTTTTCATAAGATTAGATGTAATATATATGAGAATATATATAAAATACAAGACTATATAATGAATTATAAAAATAAAAAAATAATAAAAAGGTGTCTGAAAAGTAAAAGCAATCTAATACAACACGCAATATCCGAATTTAAAATTGCTGGTTGGATGGATAAAAATAATAAATTTGTTGATGATATGCAGGAACTTATATGTGCTAATGTATTAGAAGCTTTAGAAATATTTTCAAAACAGGGTCATTCCGGCAGTAGTGCTAATTATGCTATCAGTTTATTTAAAGAATTAGCTTCATATAATATAATTACCCCACTTACAGGTGAAGATTCTGAATGGTGTGATTTAGGTGATAGTTTATATCAAAATATTAGATGTTCTCATGTATTCAAAGACCACGGTTTTACATATGATATTGATGGCCGGATTTTTTCTGAAAATGGGGAAAAGAATAATACATTTACAGCTGGTAAAGCCAGTCGTGTTTTTGTTACTTTTCCTTATAGACCTGTTAAAGAGTATGTACATCTTGATGGAGAATTAACTGATGAATTAAGAGAACAATATAAGAATCAGGAATTAGAAAAGTGGGAAAAATATATATACTCATATAAAAATAATACGTCAGAATAACGAACGAGTATTAAAAAGATAGTTCACAGCTATCTTTTTTTTACTATTGACAACTAATAGTATATATGATATAATTATATAAGAGGTGATTAAATGAGTGAAGTATATAAATCAACCGTATCTATTGATTTTGATGGTGTTATTAATTCTATGACATGTGGATATTTAATTGCTGATAGAGTTCCGTCTGATTCTTCAACATGTTGACATCAATAATTAAGGAATGATATAATATGATGGTAGCTAATAAAAAAAAGTTTAATAAAATTATACTTAATAATGTTAATGATATTAAACAATTTATTGCTAGTAACATATCAGATTGTAAAGTAGATAAAAGTCCATACAAAATATTAATTAATTGTCCTTATTGTGATAAAGGTAAACATAAACATAAGATGATTATTAATTTAGATTGGGGTAATTATCGCTGTTATAAATGTGAAGAACAAGGTTCTATATCTAAGTTAATGAAAATATTTAATCTATATGATAAATTTTTGGATTTGTTGGCATCATTAAATGATATATCAATCTATAATATTAAAACTATGTTAAGAAACAACAATGCTGAACAGGAAACTTTAGAAGTAAAAGTTGATGAAATTAGTAATGATAATATAGTTAAGAATTTTATTACTCAAAATAATATGGTTAGCATAAATGAAATAAAAGAAGCTAAAAAATACGCTCTTAAAAGAGTTTATAATAATGCAAATGAAATAGAAAATTACATGGCAGATAAAAATTATATATACATTCCTATAATTATGGATGATCTTATTGTAGCTTATATGGGAAGACTATATAATAAAAAAGATAATTATGCACGATATAACATGAAAGTTGTTAGAAAATCACCCTGTTTGATTGGCTTTTATGATGAAGTTATTAATAACATGTCAACGAACAGTATATATCTTACAGAAGGATATTTTGACAGTTATGCTATTAATTATGCAATGGGCAACTATGTTTCTATGTGTATGTTCGGTAAAAATAAAGGTAAGTCAGTAGTTAATTTTATATCAGATAAATTTCCATCTAATACTAAAATATATATAACTTTAGATAGTAAAAAGAAGGATAATGATATTTATACTTCTAATCGAATATTAGGGGAACATCTTATTAAATATTTCCCATCTGTTAATATAATTGAATTATCTGATGAAGATCCTTCTGATATACTGGATAAATATGGAGTATTTAAATTGAAAGAAGAATTAAGTAAATCCACACCTTATCTCAAATATGCAATAATGAATTCAAAAATAAAAAAGAATAAAGAGAGTTGATGTTATGGAGAATAAGTTAAAAGTATTTTTTAGTGGTACATTCGGAGAAAGCACTTTTGAATTTAATTGGGATAATGAAGATGAGGTAAGAGAAGCATTACTGAAAGATTACAGATTAGCTGTATTAGAAGATGTAGATAAATTATTTCAACGTGATAAAGAAATATTAGTAAATCACGGATTAGATATTATATACACAGGGCCTTTTTGGAAAGAATATGACCATAATGGTAATCATACTACAACCGATTGTCTGAATATGATGAAAAGTGAAGTTGATGAAATTGATAGTTCGGATGTTGTAATATGTGTATTATCCAATAAACCTTCAACTGGGTCTTGTGGTGAAATAATGCACTCTATTACTTCACGTAAACAATGTCATATCTTTTATCAATATCATGATAATTTAGGAGACCTGTCAATTAAAGCCAGACATTGGTGGATTGTAGCTTACGCAATGCATTATAAACAATTAGGATATCCGATTGAAATAACAATGTATTATGATATTGATGAAGTCAAAAATAAATTAAAAGACCCAAAATTTTACGAGAAATGGAAGGATAAAGTATATGTCAGATAGTTGTTGCAAATGTTTTTTTAGTGATTGTATTTATTTTAATCAAGAAGTTAATTTTCCAGCTTGTCTAAAATGTAGTAATTTTTTTAGCAACAGAAATTTAAAAGATAATTATTATAGTACAAATAATACTAACTATAATTTAATATGTCTATCAGGTAAGGCTGGCTCCGGCAAAGATACTGTAGCTGATTATCTATACTATAATTATGATTTTCCTAGATATAGTTTTGCTGATGAACTCAAAAAACTATTGATAGAAGCCGGCTGGGATAAAAATAAGGATATAAAAGGAAGAAGACTATTACAGCAGGTAGGAGCATCATTTAGAAATTATAATCCTTATCATTGGATAGACAAGTTGATTAAATGTAACTATAAATTTAATACTGAAATAGTTGTGGGGAAAATGTATAAGAATATATGTCTAGTTGATTGTAGACATACCAATGAAATAGTTGATTTTGCCAGAAGATTGGAATATCATTATCCAGATTTTCATCTTAGAAAACAATTAAATGTATGTGTAAAAGGACCTAACTATGCACAAAGAGAAATGAATTCGGAAACAGAGAATGATATATCTGAAACAGCATTGGATGATTTTAAATTTGATTATGTAATTAAAAATGATGGTACACTTGAAGACATGTATACTAAGATAGATGAAATGATGAGTATTGAATTTCCAGAGATTAAAAATAAAAAAGTAAGATGGGTCAGCAAAGACCAATCAAATGTAAATGTATTCAGCTGTCCAACTACAAATTATGTAGATAACAATATTTAGCAATTAAATAAGCATCAACAATATTATTATCTTTAAAATCTAATGTATCTTTATCTATACTGTTAATAATGTAATATAGATAAGAACTTTTAACTTTAGCTGGTGATGTAGATTTCATGGTTATATACTTTAAAAACCATGTCTTATATATATCATCAGCTATTGTATCTACTATGATATCATAATTTAAAGTTTTTTTCTTAAAAGCATTTGATATATCTTTAGTTAAATATTTATTACTTAAATAATTCTGCCATAGTTTAGGGTCAGTGATTGTAACATTATCTTTATATATAGTGGTAGTAATACCTTCTAATAATCCAAATCCTCTGCCTAAACGAAACATAGACGCTGAACCTTGTCCTGGCATAGGTCTTTGATATTCTAAAATAATTTTACTGTCTTTATAATTATTAAATAAATCTATAATTTCATTCAGATTATACCAATGTTTATAAGCACCTTCTTCTATCTTTACTACGGGCATTTTAAGTGATTTCTCTAATTTACCTTTATTATTTAAGATACAGATAGAACCGTTTAATCCAACGTCAATACCGATATAATACATTAAAAATCAAACCCTTTTGTTTATAAAATTAATATTAATAATTAACTTGACAGAAATAGATAAATATGATATAATATATATTATAATGAGTGTTAAAGGAGTTTTCGAATGAGCGACAATCTTTATAGTTGTGGTGTGATATATCGTATTAAAAATACTAATGAATTTTTAGTTGGTAGAGTAACCGGTGCTAGAAATGGTAATAGATATTTGTGGAGCATACCTAAAGGAGTAAATGAAGAAGGAGAAAATTATAGTACTACTGCTGTCAGAGAAATGAAAGAAGAAACTTCTATAGTACTACAAGAGAGCAAATTAGTCTTTTTAACTAATCAGCTATATTTACCAACTTATAACAAATATTTAGTAATATTCGAATATCAAGTTGAAGCTGATGAAGCGATAAACATTAAAAATATGAAGTGTACAAGTTTCTTTCAATTGAATGGTATTAATATACCTGAAATGAATTCATTTAAATATATTGATATTAATAAAGCTGATTATTACTTGAATAGAAGAATGTATAATATTATAAAGGATTTGAAAATATGGAATTAGAATTTTTTGGAACTGGTGACGATAAAATTATAGCTATAAACTATATCGAAACAGAAGATACTGAAATATTTGACAAGAATGATATTGAAATTAAATATTCTTTTGGTACCTTTATTAGACCTGTGAATTTCGATAGTTCACATTTAAATATAATAGTGGACCAAAATTTTGACATTAATGAAGACGATAATGTAGTGATAGTCGACCATCATCTAATGGAGACTAAGTTTAATAAAGTTTACAAAAGTAATACATATTTAATGATTGAAAAGTATGAAGATATTTATAGTGTATTAGCTGAACTAGCAAATAAATTTAAATACATCGATGTATATATGCATGCTGATGTAGATGGTCTTTGCAGTGGACTTATTGTACAGCATATACTAATGAATATATTTAATGATAAAAAATTAGATAGCATATCATATATTGACGATTTAAATCTAGTATTAGCCTTAGGTAATTATGGGGATATAGCCGACAATGCTAAATTGGATTTGGATAAATTTCTTAATACAGAATCAGCTACAGAACTGGATATATACGATAAGAAAATATCTAAATATTGTAATAGTATAGCTAGATTTATGAAGGCTATAAGAACTGGGTTAATTGAGTATCAGAACAATTGTGTGTCAAGTAAATTATTGTCAGCTTATAATTTGAAACTACAACCTTGTGGATTAACATTTGAAGATGTTGTAGATACTATTAATGATATATATAGAGATATTAGTAATATTAAAAATGTAAATGCAAAAAGTGTACTGATACTAATGAACGTATTAGCACAAAATACTGTAATTAATAAAATTGTCGAACTTTACAACGAAGAATCAGATAAGTTGTTGACTAATTATATGGAACCTGTGATACCATGTATGGAAATGAAAATTATATTTAAGAATGATGAAAGTAAAAATATATATAAACTTCTTATTATTGATTCACCTTTTGATAGCGGTAGAAGCATTATATGGAAATACAATTCATCATATAATAAATTAACGAGAACTAGTTCCAATAATGTAAGTCCTTGGTATTACAAAGCCACAGACTGGGTTAATTCAGGAGTTAAAACTATTGATGATATAATTGACAATAATAGAAATTACGCATGCTATAACAAGACACTTAAAAAATTATCTATCAATGGTACTAATGCATTTGATATAGCTAAGAATATTTTCGATGGCGGGGGACATATGGGAGACGAGGAAAACAGCTTAGGTTCAGTAGTTATTGAAGACGAAAATATATTTTATGATAGTTTTATGATAGTTGATATATATTAAAATTTAAATGTTAGGTGTGATATACTTTGAATAGATTTGATTTTTCTGAATCAGAAGCTTATCTATCTGATAATGAAACATGTCATAAAATAAATGAAAAAATAGATAAGCTAATATTAACTAATATGGCTAATAATTCCTGTTATCTAAATCTATATTATCTTAGAATATATATGTCAACGGTAATTACCAGATATATTTCAATATTACATAAAAATAATAAAATAAAAAACAGAGAAGATATGCAAAAAACGATTGATGAAATTATGGCTGGGGTATTAGTAGTACTGTCAGATTTTCAATTCCACAATCAATTATATATTGCAATATCACTATTTATAAATCAAATATTATTACTTATGTATGATGGCATAGATGATTTTTGTGTCTCACCTGCTCCTATATTTAATCATATTGTTAATTATGAAGATGAAGAAATTCAATTCAGAAATGGTATTGTCGCTATTATTGAACCTCTCGTAATCTCAAAAGACAAGAAACAAGTGCAAGATATGAATACTGCATTAAATATAATCAATACTATGAATGAATTATTTGATTATGATGCTAAGGTGTTTAAAGTTCATATTGCAGTTATAATATCTAGTCTTTGGGTACAAGATGCTACAAAAATACAAATGATTAAGAACAGTAAAATAGATGAAATTATACCTAACAATAATATAAATTTAGATGATTTTGCTGAATTCAGAAAACTACTACTTAAAAATGAGTATAATATTGAAATAATATATGATAATGATGATAATGATAATGTAGTTGATGATATACATCATGATTATTATCCAGAAGAAGAAAAAATAGAAGAAGATAATATTATTGAATCTACATCACAGCCTCTTGAAGAAGAATTAAATTATAACATGTTAGTAAGCTTAGAATATATGTCTAAAGAAATAACTAATATATTTAGTGTTATTAATAATGTACCAAAAGAATCTGTTGTTAATAATAGTGTGTTTCCAGATGGTATAGTCTATGAATCTTTATATAACTATATTAATAATGATAAATCTGCTGAACTCGATATACATATGGTAAATGCAACTGTTAATGGTATATATGGTTCAGATGATACTATAAAAAAAGAGAATAAAAAAGATACAAAAACTAGCAAAAACAAAGAAAAAATTACTAAAAATGATGAGTTTCAGCCAATAAATACAGATAAAAATTATACACCCTACTTTGATACAGATGGATATACTTCATATGTTGGTGATTGTGTAAACGCTGATACGAATAAATTTGTTATTGATTTTGTTAGTTATATGAAGGATATTTTGAGTATACTTAAAAATCAAGGTACTGATTATAAAAAGAAAATGATATATGAAATTGCAGATAAATATAATCATTGCAATGATAATAACACTTTCACTGTTGGGGGTATTACAAAAAAGAAAGATATATTTAACGTTAAAATAATTTATAATGATGCAGAACTAGTATTGACAATTCCAAACAAAGATGATATAATTAGTAATATAAGATATAGAAAATTGGAGAATAAGCATGATGCGTAAAAAAGAAGATGATATCGAAATATTTTATTCCGCTATGATTGAAAGATGGAACAGTATGACACTAACATCAAGAATAGTCAGTAAAATTATGTTCTATACTATAGATTTTTTTGCAAATGCATATTCATTGATTAAATGGCATATATACACAAAACCAAGATTGCTACGTTGCATTAGAAAGATGTATAATAATGAGTGAATTATTTAATTTTATTACTAAAAAAAATATAACAGATGAAGTAAAGAAAGAAGATAAACAAAAACCTACAGTTTTTTATTATATTAAAGAGATATATAATATAATAAATAATAGAGTGACAGACACAAATACAGCTTTAGATGATTTGCTGTCTGATATGGATGAAAATGAATATTATTTTTTAGCGTGGGCTTTAAATCATTATTTAGTATATAATGATTTTACACGAAAAAATATTGAAATGTTTGTTACTACTAACTATTGGCTTAAACCAAAAGATTATATTTATTTTTATGTTAAGTTTATGGCAGATAATGGTGTTAGATTCCCTAAATACATGTCTTGGTATAAATTGAATATAGATAGTGGTGATAAGAAATATCATGATATACTAAAAGATGAATATGATTTAGAAGATGAAGATATAGAAAATCTAACAAATTATATGAAGAATAATATGTCATTGAGAGAAATATGTATTAATTTGCAGTACGTTGATAAATAAGGGTGCTTAAGTTGAGGGTGAAGGAGAAATAAAGATGGATAGAGAGATACTGTTTAGGGGAAAGCGTGATGGAGATTGTAAGGGGTTTAAAGTCATCGGCAACGTCCACGACACACCTGATTTGGAGAAGGAGGAGGAATCGGAATGACCCACACGCCGGAAAAATGGTACGTCGGGTATGACCAAGAGTACGACATCGACGCTGGGGATGACGGTCGCACCATAGGCTATCCCACCGGGAGAGATGAATTTGACGG
>DAOLQA010000018.1:14128-16515 GCA_035417885.1 bacterium | reverse complement strand
GCCGTTCATGAGCTTACTCATGATAAAAGGGTTGTTCATGAAACCAGAAGATCCTTCGCTTTTGGCTCCGTCTTTTCCTTTATTCATGAGCATCATCATCATCGTGGGGTCGATCTTTCCACCATTCATGAGCATCATCATCATCGGATCGATTCCGCCGGATCCACCCTTGCTGTAAGAGAGCATTGCCGCAGTTTTGATATTTTTGATGATATCAGGGGAACCTTTCGCTTCAACCTTGGTGATAAGTTCATTCATAATGAACGGGGTATACTTATCCGTTTTAATCGGAGTACCCATCAGTTTCAAGTTTACCAGGAAATCGGTAAGGTTGGAGCTGAGCATCATCATCTTGGTCATGCTGTCGATAGCAACTGCGCCAGTGCTTTTTGTTCCGGCGTTGTTTTCTGCTTTTGGTTGGTCTTTCATTCTAAATCCTCCATAAGAACACGTGTTTTTGGAATAACCAATAATTTATATATATGTATCGAGACAAATAAAGTTTTATAAATATTAGTTTTTACTTCATTATTTTCGACATCATGAGCATATTCATCATAGATTTAGTGTTAGAATCAACATTAGATCCATTCATGCTACTCATGAAGAACTTCTGCATAAGGATATTATCATATCCACCCTCGTATACTCCACCACCGGCGAAGAATTTACCTAAATCAATCTTGCTCATAAGCATATTAGATTTATCAAATGCAATTTCCATACATTTGATTGGATTTAGAACAAACTTTCTAACTTTAGGTTGGTATATTTTAAAATATCCTTGTCGATCGATAAAACGGATTCTGTTTGATTCTATAGCTACATTTAATCCGGATCTCTCGATCTCACCCTTAAACCTCTTACTAAGAGGGATCGGTAAGAACAATCTCTCGTCAACTCGCCACCCATCTGATGGGGTTTGTCGCATTTCACATTTTCTAATATAACATGTATCTGCACCGTAAGGGCTATTTAACGGTATAAATCCTTGTTCGTCATACCAGATTTCTAGTGAAGGGGACGGAAGAGTTGTTAAATCAAACTCAAATATGAATTTGTATTTATATGTAGAGAAGTCCATACCATTATTTCTCGGATCTCTAACAGTAGCATTGGCTTTATGCTCTTTAATTATAGCACCAATGATATGTGTAAATCCGTCTTTTAATACGGTCGGGGCTAGTTCCGTATAATCGGTTATGGTATATTCGACAGTCATAGCTTCATGAACTGGGCGTGCAATGTAACGAGCCGAAGCAACCATATACAAATTAAATGATTTAAGATCTACTTTGTAGTTTTTGTTTAAATAATTCATTATATCTTTAGATGTGAATTGTTCTTTATTACCAATAGTGTTTCTCATAGCGATTAATGCTACCTGATTGTTTAAAGGTTTACCAGACGGAAATGATCCATTCGATTCTTCAAATTCTTTAATAATAGACAAATTGTCGCAATAGAATAAAGCATAATTACCACTTAGATTAATTATACGCGCAGGATCAAACTTTTCGATGTTTATAATCTTAATGAGTGATAATATCGCAGCTTTAATTCGTTTTCTTGAAGTTAATGAATCAGAATATAAGTAAATTTTCTTCAAGTCTTCTTGTTTAATTTGTGTAGAACCTTGGAAAGGAATGTTTTTGATCAGATCTCCAATGTTAATCTTTAACTGTGATTCTTCTTCACAATCAATACAGATAACACGAACACCAGAATCAAAATCTACCATTGGTATATCAAAAGTTTCTTCATCAATCTTGACATAAGCTTGTATTTTTGTTCGTTTATATACTTCACTTATTACAGCTCCGAAAACAGAATCTTTAAACGTTTGTAACAAATCTTCTTCATCAACAAACTCATTCAGACTTGATTTCGTCTCTGTGTCTTCAAATACAAAATCATTTTTATACCATTTCTTTTCTTCACTTAATTGTTGACCGATTAATTTTCCAACCTCATCAACGTGATTAGCGCGAGATGTTACATCCTCATCATCCAGTACAGATTTAGATTTATTATGTTGAGTTTTCTTAACCGGCTCCACACTATCTAGATCTATATATTCCTCTTCAATTTCTTTATCACCGATTTTAGAATCAGTAACTGCTTGGTCGGCGTCTGCTACGGATTCCTCAACTATTGGTTCTTCTTCGTTAGATCGGTTATTTCTAGCGAAGGAAACTGAAAAAGGGGGCTGAGTTTTTTCATCCTCCCCATCATCGTCATCAAGATTGATTACTTTTTCACCATTTTCCATTTCAATGATGAAATTCGAATTTTTCTTCTTATTTTTTATTTCTTCTATTTTATCAAGATCTTCATCAGATATTTCGTCTTCTTCAACATCGATGTCCGAATCTAAATCAAAATCA
>DAOLQA010000018.1:0-14028 GCA_035417885.1 bacterium | reverse complement strand
TTCATCAGATATTTCGTCTTCTTCAACATCGATGTCCGAATCTAAATCAAAATCATCATTATTTGTTTCCATTAAATCGTCATCATCAACCATTTCATCAGATATTTCGTTTTTAACATCAATATCCGAATCATCATCAATCTTTTCTTGTTTTTTATTAAAAAGTTCATCTTCAGATAATTCGTTTTCAACTACATCAATAGCATCATTTTCATCATCCTCGATGTCTTCATTTGTATCATCTTCATCATGATATGTATCCCCTTCAACTATTTCGTCGTCGGCGGTTATATCATCGTCGGTAGATTCTTCGGTTTCAACTTCTGCGTCAGATTCCGTTGTATTTTCAACTTCATAATTTTCTGTCGATTCAACACTTTTCTCTTCCATCTCATCGTTTGATTCATCAAAGTTTAGTTTTGACGTTGCTTCGGTTAAATATTCAACTCTTAGATATTCGAGTAAATTTACCTTTTGTACATCATCACCCATGATAAGATCAACCAAAAAGTCTTCCCTGGTTAGTTTTCTACCAAGAATATTAAAACCATCAGAGTTGTTTAAATCAATTAATACATAAGCTGGTATTTCGATACGGGTGTCCAAATTATTAGCTATCTTAAATCTGATGATGTCAAGTGGGGATGCATATATGTTAGACTTAATTAAAACTATATCAAAACCAAAATACTTTTTAGCCGTCTTTCTCAATATTTCCATTAATAATGCATTAAGTGGTCGATTGTATCTATTTGGATCTACAGATTCGTTTATAGACTTAGCACATTCAGGGCATCCAGGTATACTGAGATTAGATCCGTCCGGTTTGTCAACAACTCCGCATTCTACAAATGATTCTTCGTCAAGAATGTATACACTCTCACACAAAGAACATTTTACTTTAACTTCACATTTTTCTTTTCCATCAGAGGTATCTTTATAAAGATCCTCAATACTGACTTCAGAATATGGTATATAACCGAGTTCATCCTTCAAGGCCTCTACACCACTTTGAAGAGTTTCCACTATCTGTTTTGTATATTCATCAGACGCGGGTTCCCTTTTTTTATTATTGCTGGGAATAGCAATATCCGTTGCATCGTCATTTGTCATGTGATTCCTCCATATTTTATTAAGTTATAATAAACCATTAATTAATAAAATCCTCTTCATCGTCTAATAAATTATTGGACGGTTTTATTTCATTTTGAACAGGTTTTACAATAGATAATATATTATTATTTTCTGTTTTAACATTTTCACTTTGTGTATATCCAGCTAGTTCAACCTGATTATTACTCTGATTCATTTTGATATATTCATCATATGGAATAGAAGGCGCTATTTGTTCTGTATCATCTGATTGCTGAATTATACTATCATAATCGCTAATAGCCGTTTCTTCGCCATCGATAAATGTAGGTTGTGATGGAATAAACTCGTTAGTTTCTCCATCTTGCTTCGTTCTTTGAGGACCGGTTCTTTTATCTTTTTTAATAACAACAGATTGTCTTTCATGCTTTATTTTTTCTTTATTTTGTTCAGCAGTTAATTTAGCAATCTTCTTATTGTTTTCCGCAGGATCATCTGTGAGCATATATTTTCTCATTATGAGATTATCTTTTACAATATCTTCGCCTGGTAAAATATCATTGTTAATACCACTAATGATCCCTTTGTTTCTTTTATATTCTTCGCAGCAAATTGGGCATGGTATAATTCCATTAGTTTTTCTTAAATTTAACATTTGCCGAGGGGTCATTGTTAATGTATGATTTTCATTGCAGCATGTAAAATCTACATATGACTCATCGAGATCATATATAATCTTACCATCTTTTTTTAAAACGAATGGGTTTATTTGAAGATCAGCATATAGATTGCCTAATTCTACTACTAATTGAAGTCTTGAAATCGTTTGCATGTTTTGCCACCTTAAAATTGTTATCTTTATATAATATATTATTAAATTAAATATTGAATAATATTTAATTTACGAAAACATTCACATATACGAATACATCATATTAAATTGTAAAGTATGAAATAAAATTATAAACGGAGGAATAGATGTTCTATACAGTAAAATTTAATCAATTAACGATTAATTTTGACGCATTGGCGATACCAAATAAAGAAAAAAATAAAGAATGTAAACCGATTGTTGAATATTTAGATTCAACAAAAGCCCCATTTAAGAAAAGAACTTTTGAAAACTATATAGCTTTTAATAATTCAGCGCTTAAATCTAAGTATAATGAAATACAATTACCGATAAAAGAATTGGTTGCTAATTTTGAAAATAAAAAAGGCAAAATATTAAATATGTATAAAAGCGAAATGAGAAACAAAATTCATTCATCAGATGCAATGGATTTTTCATTAATGCGATTTAAAGATGATTTGAAAAGATACTTCAATTTATCGAATATAAATGTAATTTTTGATAAGGATGCTAAAAATCTTTTTGATATCTATTTTGATTGTGTTAAACCTTATGGTGAAGAAAAGTATTTTGAATTAGCTTTCGATGTTGAAAAAAGAACTTTTACACAACCAGAAAATTTAATGATGAGCATTTTTATTAATGGTGATATATTTTTATCTTTAATGGGTGAAGATGATTACTATGAAATACTTAGTAGTGAATTTAGAAAGAGTTTCGTATTTTCTCTTATAAAAGATTCTATAAGAATCAAACGTATGGAACAAATGAATCTATTATTATTTATTTTAAAAGATATTAATAGTGTGCTTGATTTAATTACCATAAGAGAGACATATTCAGAAACAGGAAATGAAAAAATAAAATCGTTAGCATCTATGTATTATAAAAAATTTGAAGAGTATAAATTTGGGGTAGATGTAATTAACGGTATAGAAGAAATATCAAAATATATAGGTATATTTTCTTTTAGAGATTCAAATATAAACCCGATTCAGTTATTAGGTTTAATTGAACCTACTTATATCGAAATTAATCAAATAATGAAATCCGTGCTCGGTGATAAAATATTCCCGGGATGCAGTTCATATGATTTAATGAATTCATTTGATTCAAAAGATGTAGATCAGTTAAGAAAATCTATACTTAGTATTAGACTTATTCCTATTACATTATATAATGCATATTATATTCAAAATGGTGAAAGGTATTTTGCTGTCAATAATACATTGGAGCAATTATTTAAAGTATCATATGAATCTTATTCAACAAATAAAACTATCAATAATAGTTTTTCTTCTATTATGAGATTACTCAATACAAAATATTATGTTGAAATAGTTGAAACTTTTAAAAATCCTTTAAATACTAAAGAATATTATAAGAGTGCCATTAATACTATTTATGAAGAATATAAAAAATCATTAGGTGGTAAAGAATAATGAGAAGATTTTATGCAAAATGTATTGATAAAAAAAATTATATGCCAGATTGTAATTGCAACGATAGCGCCATCGATAGCGAAGAAGTTGATATAGAATTGATCGATCCATTAGAATTTAAAATATCCGATGCTTTTGATTGTGAATTAAAATATGATAAAACCAAATTAGATTTTATGAACCCGTATGTAAGTGGTACTGAAGCATATTTTGGTGAAAATAATGAATTCAAAATCAAACTAGTCGGTTATATTAGTGATTTGAGAGAATGTTTTAATGGTGCAACTTCTACAGATAGGAAAAAAAGCGAAAGAAAATTATTCGTCGACGATATCAAAAAAATAACAAGCAAGATAGAAAAACTGGTTGAAAAATCATTTAATATTGAAAAATGTTATATTGGTGTTTTTGAAGATATAAATGCTTTTTGTTTTCCATTATGCTGGGATAAAAACTTAGTAACTATAGAAAAAGAAAAAGGTAAACGATTTAAATCGGCTAAAGTAAATAATCCATTCAAAGCTTCTTTGGAAGATATTATGGAGACTAAAAGTGGATTCAAATATAAAGACCCAAAAGGTAAACTATATATCATTGGTTTAGGTTTAGGTTTTTTTAGACAAGATTATACAGATGAAGAAATATCAGCCGTTTTACTACACGAACTTGGTCACGCTATGCAGCAAGCAGTATGCACGATAAATGAAAATTTAGCATCTGCATTTATATCGAATTCAATTCAAGCCGCTTATACATTATTAGATCCATTTATAGGTGTAGCCTCATTTGGATTTAGTTGGTTAGTTGGATTGTTTGAAATGATATCGGTTGGCAAATTAAGTTCGATGGACCCGGAAGAACTAGGTGACGAAATAATTATCCAAGGAATAGGATCTGAACCAAATGAATACGATAGAGAAAAATTAGCCGAAGAAATAATCAGCGAATCGGATAGATCACTTAAAAAATTACCTAATGAAAAGAAAGGTAATGTATTTTTAAAGTTTATTGGTCGATTCATTATGGGTTTCTTTGTAGGCATTTTCATGATGACTAAAAATATATTATATCCATTCTTATATATAATTAACGTACCCAGACATATTCTTTTAGGTTCAAATGCAAAATTTCTTAAGAAGAATAAAAGATTTGAACAATTTGCTGACATGTTCGCGGCTAGTTATGGACTCGGTCCGCATCAGGCTAGTGCATTAGCAAAACTAGGAGAAGGTCATAAAGTTAACTTATATACTTTAAATTGGATTAATTATGTACCAGTTTTAAACGTAGCTATAGCTGTAGGATCATATATGGAAAACAATATTGAATGTCTTCTTGCAGGATATCCTGATATGAAAAAACGTATAGTTGGTGTATACAAAACTGTTAAATATGAATTAGATAATAATAAAGATTTAACTTCTGAACAGAAAAAAGAACTCACAAATCAAATTGAAGCACTTAATAGTGTATATAATGATTACGTATTCGATTACGGCCCAAAAGGGTTTGTATACGCTTTGTGGCATAAAATAACTTTGAAGTCGCTCAAAAACGAATCAAGTGATATTGAAGGTAATGTTTTAGAAGTATTAAAAGAAATGGATGAAACTAATAAATTAAGAATGGCAAAAGAAAAACAACCTGTTGATAAAAAGGTTGTTCTTAAAAAATCTGCTATTAGAAAAGGTGTTTTAGCCGTAATAAAAGAATTAAAAGATAATAATATATTAACTGGTTTAGTTAATAAATTTTCAAATGTATAAAAAATAACCACCCTTAATTGGGTGGTTATTTTTTTATTTAGGGTATATAACCAATTTCATTTCTACTTCTATTTTATTAAAAAATACTTCAGGTTCTTTTTTATTAAGATATAAATTATCAAATATGGGTTTTATAGACAATTCTTTTATATCATCTATACCACTTTTTAATATTCGTTTTGTTAATTTATAAGCAAAACCGTTTAAAATTTTACCAAGATCATTAATCGGTAGATATGACTGAAAGTCATATTTCATATCAAAATATGATAAAAAATCATATCTAGGAGAAGATACAGTGCTGGTGCAATAAAGTGTTTTATACATCGTCTTTAAATCTTCATCAACGTTGGTTACTTTAAGATTTTCTTGAACTCCATTAATTAATATTTCGTATAAGTTTAATATTTCCTTTTCACATTGTTTATTAGTATTTTTTATATCTTTTTTGCTAACAACAGAAATATTTTTAACCAGATCTTCAAAACGCATATATACACCTCCATATATATTTATTTGTATAATATAGATTAACATTTTATTATGAAAACCGAAATTGTTAAATGTAAAAACATTATGATCGATGATCATGTACTAACAGGGACAAATATAATTACCGGAGAGATGGTTATTATAAAAATGTCATATCTTAAATCTCGTACAATAAGCAAAGAGGAAAATTGTAGCATAATAGAATACGTTACAGAAGATTAAAAAATAACCACCCTTAATTGGGTGGTTATCTTATTTATTTAATTTTACAAATAAATCTAAATTTTATTTTATCACCAATGCTAACAAAATAATTATCTATCCCAAATGAATTTTTGTAATATTCAATTCCATTTTTTTTGCACTCCCTTTTAATCATGTTAATAACTTTATTTATTTCAGGTGAATTGTGATTAACTATATATTCATATAATACATCTGAATCTGAAAATTCCTTAATGTGTATAGCTGAATCTATTAAAAATAAATTATATCTAAAGCGTGTTACATCGCCGTTCATTAATGATTGAAATATTAATTCGACCGTACTTTCATTTTCATCATTTTTTCTTTTTTTCATCAACGAATACTGCGGGTTATTTTTAAACATAGATTTGCACGTTTCTAGCGATGTCATTAAACCTCCATTAAGCTGAAAATAGATTCTTTTTTGTAGCTGGATCGTCGTCACCTAATAATATACCTGCCCATTTTTTAGCATCACCTATATTATTCATTGTGACTCTAATAATCTTTCTGGTTTTTGGATCCATAGCGGTTTCTCTTAAAAGATCACTATCTAGTTCACCAATACCTTTAAATCGTTTTAATATAGTTCGTTTACCCACTAATAATGAATCTATACAGTTAGACATATTGTATAAGGTTCCGCCATATATTTCTTTAGTTTTTATATTTCTTAATCTTACATTACCTAATTTAATCTCACATATCTTTTTATACACAGGTACATAGATATCAGAATAAAATACATTATCTATTTTAATATTATAGTGATTATATTCTTTATCAAAATAATACATTCTATATGATTTATTCTTTGTCTTACATTGAACTTTATACCCGAAGTATTCAAATTGTTTATATTTTTCTTTTATTAAATCATCAAAACTTCTGATTACTAATTCTAATAAATCATAATCTAAATTTAATTCTTTACCATAAGCTTCTAGAAATTCATTATATCCAATTAATTTATCTAGGAATACACTGAATACTCTTTTGTCTATTACTTTATCATTAATGTCTATCAATTCCATAGTTCTCATAGCTATTTCTTTCTTATAGATGTGGAAATACGAATCGTTTAATATATTTAAATGATGTTTCTTATTATATACTAACTGATAGAATGGAGGAGTTGCAATAAAGATGTGACCATCGGATATTAACTTCGGATAGTATACCAAGAAGAATCCTAATAATAAAGAAGCAATATGAGAGCCGTCAGGATCAGAGTCACTCATTATTATTATATTATGATATCTCAATTTTCTATAATCTGCTGCATCTCCTACTCCAACTATACCTAATACTGATGCTAATACTTGTAGTTCCTCGGTCAATTTTGGATTCTTTTTACCAGTTACATTTAAAGGTTTTCCTCTAAGGGCTAAATACGCTTGCGTTTTTGAATCTCTAGATAATACTAATGAAGAAGATGCTGATAATCCTTCACAGATATATAATTCATTTTCTTCAGGGTTATTACCGCTACAATCAGTAAAGTTTTTAAAGTTAAGTTTAGAAGTTACTATATTTTTTACAGATGTAGGATTTAATGCTTGCTGTCGAGCTTCTTTAGCAGCGAATGATGCTTTAGCTTTTAATACTGCTAATTTACACAACTTATCCATTTCGTCTCTATGAGTATTGCCCCATGCACTAAAATATTTATAAGTCTGCGTAGCAGCAAAGTTAAAGAAATCTTCGGATGTAAGCTTATTTTTAGTTTGTCCATCAAATAACGGATTGGGCATTTCCGCCATAACTATATCTACTATATTATCAGTGATATCACTACCACTAACAGTAAATTTACTACTCTTAGGTACGTAATCACCATCTTTAATAAATTGAGTAACTACTCTCGAAACACCTGCTCTAACACCATCAACGTGTTTTCCATTATCTGGTGTAGGAAATCTATTTACATAAGACCAATTTCTTTCAGAGTTTATATCTCTGCCGAATGTAAGTGCGACAGAGCATTTCATATTTTTTATAGGATCATAGGCATCGAATACACAAGCGCTATCCCATAACGTTTTAATTTTATTACGTTTAGCTAAATTAAATAAATAATCCTCAGGAGTACCTTTAAAGTAAAAAGTGTGTCGTTCTCCATCATAAATTAATTCAACAGTTACACCCGGGTTTAAGAATGATAATATATCGAATGTATCAATAAATTCATTTTTATTAAGATATTTACCAGTATCAACATATCCAGAGTTTGGTCCAAAGAAAACATCAAGATTAGGCTTGAAAGTAACTTTTGTACCTGTAAATGTGTTTATATGATCTTCAATCTTAATGTGTTGTTTATAACCACCTTTATATAATACGTCAGCTTTTTTGTTATCTCTATATATTTCTAGCTTAAAATATTCTGATAACACATTAGTTATCATTAAACCCATACCATTAGCACCGTTGTGCACAGCATAAGCATCTTCATTATATTTACCGCCAGAATATATCTCTTCAAGAATAGTTTCAAGTTTTCCTAACGGAATACCTCGACCCCAGTCTTGCACGGATATTTCCGGAATAACAGAGTTTATAACAACTAATATTTTATTTGAATTTCCATTTGACACTTCATCATTAGCATTTTGAACTGTTTCAAATGCTAATTTCATTATACCTTTAGGACCTAAATCTTCTATAAATGTAGATGGTCTCTTTTTAATTCCTTCTATTAATCCTAACGAGATAATGCTATCATCATTATACTCTTGTTTTTTAACTTTTATTTCAGCACTCATTAAATCCTCCAATATTTTATTCTAAATATAATATATATTTCATTTACGTTTTCGTATAAGATATAAAAATGTACAAAAACATATAGATATTAATACAAAAATACATATAGGAGAATAATATGTCTGATACAGCACAAAGAATAATAAACAGAACTAAACTAATCGATTTTATAACTAATAAAATACCATTTACGTTTATTGATAATTCAGGTACAGTGTGGAGTGATTATTTTTTACCAGATACATCACATGAAGATTTTTTCAAATTTGTTGCAAAATGGAATACTAATGTTAAATTAATTTCTCAACCTTCATATGGTTCAAAAGCATTTCCACAAGGTCTTATAGAGATTGAAATGCCATATGAAAATATATTAATTTTTATTAAATTAAATCTATCCGAAGCAACTATAACTAGGATGGAAACAGAAATGCCTAATGTATTTGAATTTTGGAAAAATTCAAATTATGAAGAAGGTTTCGGTATACAACCCGTTTTACCAGGTAAAAAACAACCCTAACATCAACAATATTAATGCAGCCAGTTAGGCTGCATTAATATATTTTATTTAATAAAAAAACCACTAGAATTATAACCTATTATAAAATCCTCTTTATAATTAGGTTGTATTTCTTTCTTAATTTCACTTATAGTTTTTATCATATCAATATCTATATCGATATCTCCTTTATCTTTTTCTGAGTTCTCTAATTTATCTAGAGCATCTCTTAATGTGTCGTCTTCTACATTTAATTTTATTATTTCTATTTTTGCTGATACATTTTTTAATATTTCGGTAACTAGTGGAGTTCCTAATAACGGATTACCCGATTCATCATATGAGAGTATCGGATACCCTTCATCAGTTAATGCTATTATTTCGCTACCCAATCTATCAAACCCTATTACCGGTATACCTTTTATATTATAAGTATATATTGAATAACCTTTTATTGATAATCCTATAACTCTAAGTAATGAGTATTGACTTGTCATTAATTCACCACTAGCATTTTTTATAACAGGTTTTTTATTTTTATCAAATGCATATATAGCTTCTCCATTTTTAGTGTAACCAAAAACGGGAGCATTATCGAAATCAAAACCGATTATGTTTAATTTTCTTCCACCAACTTCATATGAATTATCACTATTGTATTTTATAATACTTTTACCATCATCGGTAAAACCTACTATTTTTTCACCTAAATCGGTATATCCATAAAACAATTCACCTTCTTCATCTGTGAATATATCCTCTGTTTTAATAATACCAAATACAGGTTCACCAGATGAATTATAACCGATAATAGGTTTAGAAATTCCATCAACAATTATAAAGCCAAATATAGGATTATTGTTTTGATCTAGTCCTATAGGAGATGATGATGGGTAATATATAGGTTTACCGTATATAGCGTTACCATTTACATCATACCCTATAATCGGATTTGGTGATCCATCATCACTAACTGGATTGCCGTTAGGATTTGCGGTAGTAGGTTCTCCAACATTCCCGTTAACTATTGAATCTTTTAATGTAGTTTCGCTCGGATATCCATAAATGGAATTACCGTTAGAATCTGATCCAACAGGAACAGCTCCATCGATTACATATATTAGTACACCATTTTCTGTTGTATCTGCGCCAGGTTTTAATGAATCCATATCACTTGGCTCTATTTTATTAACTATTGTCGGTCCATACGCCGGATTTGTTTGTATTTTTGTAGAGTTACCTGGTGATTTTTTAATTTTACCCGCAGTATCTTCAATAGGTGGAGGAATCGGTGTTAAATCATTAATAGAAACAAATTTTTCTTTTGCTGGATCATATAATAAATCTTCAACGGATCTTGTGTAATCATAATATGCGCTTTCAATAGCATAAATAGTGTCCACATATCGTTTACCTAATCCAGCTTTGAAGAATCCGCTAGCTGCACTATCTAGAGAATCGATTAATGTAGAATAAACAGGATGTTTCATTCTTTCATAAAAAGGTTTATTTAGCATGTAAAATTCATCATGAAGTTCTTTCGATTGTAAATATATGTATATTTTTTTAATATTATTATTTCTCGGTGATATGAATTTTACTGTTATTTTATTAGGAACTAAAACGGTCGATTTGATAGCTTTAGCCTCTTCTATTACACTATTCTTAGGTCTAGCAAATGGCGCTAATCTATTTACGTCACTTTGTGTTATTAAAAATTCTTTTCCAAATTCTTTATCATTTGATCCAAAAGCAGATGGGTGGATATTAAATTTAGTTATAATATCATTTAATTCTTTGACAGTTAATCTACTAAATGATGATACTATAATATTTTTACATATTGAATATAAATTTTTAGTACCTTTGTCTATTATTTTAGTAACCCTTTTATAGTCTGCTTCTTTTTCAAATTCCCTTTCTTTTATTATATCCAACTGATTAATGTTATTTTTAATATTATCTATATTTAAAACAATAGTTGCTTTAATAGTCTCATCTATTGTTCCAGCTAAAGTATTTTCTAAGGTTTTAATTTGTGATTCAAAATTCTTAAGTAATATAGTTTGAGCGTCTAATTTTTCACCTTTAATTTTCGGATATATATTTTTTAATTCAGATAATTCAAGATTAAGCTGTGTCATTATATATTTGGCTACTCTATATGAGCCAAATCGAGCAGCTGCAATACCATCATTAACACCTTTATAATTTTCGTTGGTATATCTCATACCAATTTCGCCATCGACAAATTCTAGAACTTTAACTAAATCTTTCTTTATAGCTAAATTTCTAATATAATTGTTTCTATATTTAATATTAGATTTGATTGGTTTGATAGCTTTTAATCCAGCTAAATATACTTCTTCGGGTAATACTAATTTAGAAACTAATACACCGACTATTTTATCAATTATATTATTTTGAAAAGCTGCACCCATCTTTTGTAAAAATGCAAAGGTGTCGCTCGAATCATTAATCAATGATGATAAATGAGAGGATATAATTGAATTTAATGATTTTTGTAATGCGCCTAATAAAGGGGTTCCACCTTTCATAGCACTCTGTACCATATTTGCTAAATTGTCTAATTTTAAATTTTTAGCTAAATCACTACCTAATATTGTCTGTAATTTTCCGGACATAGCAGAAGTCATAGACTGTAATGATTTAGATAAAGAGTCAGTCATATTTGCATTTAAAGCTGAGGATTTTTTAGTTGAAGCTGCACCACCACCTAAGTCGTCGGCTGATGCTCCGCCACCATTTTGATCCTCCGTTGCACTCATTCTTTTAAAAACGTTTTCTACAGCCATTTTGTCACCTCATAATAAAAAAAAGAAAGTAATAATTATTAATTTATTACTTTCTTTATATAAATATGTCTCACCATGAAAGATCTAAATCTAGAGAGTTTATTTGTGATTGAACTTCAACCACTTGTTCTGCCATAGATTTATCACCGTTCATATCATCTTTATTATAAATAGTTTTATATTTAGGTACTAATAAATTTCTTATTAATTTTGATTCAGCATTTTCTGGATCATATTGATCTCGTTTATCATACCACATAAATAGACAATCTTTGTCAGTATCTGAACAAAGTATAGGATCTATATAATAATCTATCGCATCTGTGTCTTTTATATCTTCATATGTATCTTCATCATCAATAGACAAGTCTACAATAGAAGTTTTAACTTTCTTTTCATCTTCTTTTAATTTTTGGTATTTAACAACACCAATATCTATACAATCCATTGTGGTTTCTGTATCATGAATATTTGGCGATATATTTTTCTGAAACAATTTAATAAGATTTATAACAGCCCCGATAGTTGCCGTTATTGCATTATAATCAGAATATGAAGCTAATTCATCACCTTTTGGATTTCCTGATGAATCTGTAAAGCTAAAACTAATTTTGTTTGTTTCACCCGTTTTGGCGTTTTTTGCATGAAACATTCTTATTAATCCATTAACCTCATCCTCGTCATCTGAATCTGATATGTATTCGTCTAAATCTTCATCGTATTTCATTTTACTGTTTTTATTTGTTTGAAGTGAATCAGACAATAAGTTAGCAGTATTAGTAACCATATTGGCCAAGAAAACACAATGTCTTGGAACTAATAATGGGTTAAATATTTCGTATTCTTCTTTTTTATCTTTAATCGATACTAACTGAGCTTGTGTTGAAATTATTATAAGATCTTTACCTTCATACTGATATGATAAGGTTGGATCTGCATTACATGGTCTTAATATACCCAAATCGTCCACATATATATTAGCAAATTTTAATAATGGAAATATATACGTTTTATTTAAGTTATATAAATATTCTATCGAATTTAACAATCCTTCCTCCTATTAATCTACTATAAACTCTAATTTATAATATTTAATCTTATATGATCTTATATTCAATTCATTTTCTAGATCAATTTTCATAAATAATAAATTCAGTTTTTCAAATATTGCTTCAAGTTCAGGATTTGTAATATTATTGTTAATTATCAAATTTTGACGAATTTCCGTGGTTATACTAGTGTATAACCACATTTCGTCATTTGATATATAAACTTTTTTACCTTTCCTAAGCGGATGATTAATTTTTATATATGTATTATTATTACAATATTTTAAATCTAAAGAAAATGTCATTATTATTCCTTTACCGTTATGGTATAATTATCAGCTTCTTCACAATATTCAAAATTCATTCTAGAATATTCAGTTAAAAATATAGAGGGCATAGTTGTTATACATTCTGATTCTATTAAATCACCAAATGATTCTTTATTCATAAATTTACTACCTAGATGACTCATAGCAGTTAACCCTGCTCTTAAGTGATCACTATTATTTAAATGCATTTTAAATTCAGATTTTAATTGTTTGTCAATTAAAGTTATATAAGTATCAAATTCTCTAACAGATATATACATTCTAATCGATCTCTTTTCTTTATTACAATAATCAGAAAATCTATTACAAATGTATGAAATTGATTTTGAAAATTTATATACTATATCTTTATATACTGAATCTTCAACTATTCCTTTATACAATAATTTAATATTTTTTATATTAAAAGATCCTTTCATATCGGTATCAACTATTATATCACATCTAAAAGGAAGTGATAGAGTTGCGGATGTGGCTACAGAAGCAATGTTACCTATAGCTTTACTAAATTCAAGATTAAATTGATCTTCAAATTTATCAGTTATTAACGGTAAACTAATATTATCCCGTATTTCAGTTTTTCTTATATTAAAATCCATAAGACCATCTAATCGATATATTGGCATATTAAAAGCACCCATAGATAAGCAGTCACTCATAGGATCTATATAATTATTT
>DAOLQA010000017.1:0-16614 GCA_035417885.1 bacterium | reverse complement strand
CATTTTTATCAACTTGATCTTCAAAATCCTTAAATTCTATCCCTTTTATCTCACATATTTTATCATACACATACCTAACATACATTGGATAATTAGTTTGCCCTCTAAAATCTTGTGGGGCTAAAAATGGTCCATCTGTTTCGCATAATATTCTTTCTTTTGGTATATATTTTATAGCATCTATTGTATATGATTTTACATTTTTAAATGTTATATTCCCAGTAAAAGAAATATCAAATCCTAGGTCTAAAACTTTTTCTGCATAATCCTTATCTTCTGAAAAACAATGTATAACACCTTTTAGATTATATTCTTTTAATATTGAATATATATCATCTTTTGCTTCTCTGTTATGAATTATAACAGGTTTATTATGTTTTTGTGCAAAATCTAGTTGAAATCTAAATAATTCTTTTTGTAAATTTTTTATTTTTTCAATATTTAATGTTGGATTTTTTGCTAATAAAAAATTAGTTATAAAATTATAATCTAATCCTATTTCTCCAATAGCAACACATTTTTTATCATCAACAAGTTTAGTAAATACATTACTGATATCTTGTTCTATATCATTAATTAATCTAACTGGATCTTCTAATTTTGAATTATTATCTTTATTAAATAATTCTATGCTATCTTTATCACATACTTCTTCTGGATGGCTCCCACAAGCAAAATATACAATATCATATTTTTTAGAGTTCAAAAACGCTCTTTTTGAGCGTTCTACAGATGATCCAGGGTTAATTATTTTATATATATTTTTATCTATACATTCTTTAATAATATTATCTAAATCATCTTTGTAATCTTTAAAATCTAAATGACAATGAGTATCAATCATATTTTTAAGTTAAATCTAAATAGAAGTTGGTATAGTTGTAGTTGGAGCTGTCTCTTCTACCCCCTTCAAAAAATCTGGGAGTAATGGTGTCACTATATTAACACATCTTACAAGAAATGGAATCATAAATGAATTAGATACAAAATCTTTTATTGGATTATAAATTATTGCATATTGTATAATAAACATAAATATAAAACCTAAAACTAGAATTGCTTCAATTGCTCCAAAAGCAAAACCAAGAACTCTATTAACGATGTCTATAACAGGAAGCTTAAATAATTTAGACAATAATTCAACAATTAAACCAGAGATTATAGCTAAAATTAAAAACATAACTATTATCCCAATTAAATTTCTAGTAGCTTGATTAGTTATAGAACTAGGTAAAATAGAAGATATAATCCCATACAGTTTAGTTGCAAATACAAAAGAAAGGATTAAACCAACAATTCTTCCAATGCTCTTTATAAATCCTCTAAATAGCCCTATAATCCCAAAAAGAAGAATAATTGCTAATAATATAATATCTATTGTGAGCATATAATTTTATTAAATTTATTAATTGAATTTGTCTATTACAATAACAAATTCTCCTTTAATTGTATCGTTCTTAATTTTTGTTTTTATGTCTTTTATATCTCCATAATAACTTGTTTCAAACATCTTTGTTATCTCCCGAATTATAAACATCTTTCTTGATAATTGATTTTTATCTTTAAATATTTTTTCTATCTGGTCTAATAATTTTTCTATTCTATAACAAGATTCATAAAAACATACAACATATTTACTATTATCAACAATAGTTTTTATAAACTTCTCTCTTCCATTCTTATTAGGTATAAACCCTAAAAACATAAAAGAAGATAAATTAAAACCTGATACAGAAAGTGCTGATATAACAGCAGAAGCACCAGGTATTGGTATTATTTTTACTTTATCTTTTAAATTCTCTCTAACTAAACTAACTAACATATATCCTGGATCAGATATACAAGGAGTCCCAGCATCTGTTACAAGTGCCATATTATTCCCTTCTTCTAATAAAGATATAATTTTATCAGTTTTATATAAACTACTATGCTGATGATAACTAATTAATCTTTTATTGTTTATATTAAACTTAGACAAAATTTTTTGAGTTTGTCTTGTATCTTCACATAAAATATAATCAACACTTTTTAATGTATTTATAGCTCTAAAAGTTATATCATCTAAATTGCCAATAGGAGTAGCTGTTATATATAAATATGACATTTATAATTTAATTATACCTCCTTTTTTATCATTATCTTCTTCCTCAAAAATACCTTCTGCATCTAAATGTATAGTTTCTTTAGCTATAACTTGAATTATTGCAGTAACTGGTACAGCAAGAAGCGCACCAGCTGGTCCAGCAACACTAACACCAATCATTATAACAACAATAACAATAATAGGGTTTAAACCAACAGATTTTTTCATAACTTTTGGAACAATAAGATTATTTTCTAATTGCTGTATTAAAAAGACAACTATAACAATAAATAATACTCTAATAGGACTTTGTGTTAGAGCAATTAAAACTGCTGGTGCAGCTCCTATATATGGACCAAGATAAGGTATTATTTCTACGATACCAGCAAATACAGCAAGTAATAATGAATAATTTAAACCAAATATAACAAAAGCAATATAATAAAGAGCAGCTATTATAAAACATAATGATAATTGCCCTTTTAACCAACCACCAACAGTCTTTTGTATTTTATTTATTAAGCTTAATGCAAATACATGATATTTTTTAGGCACAATAGCTTTCACTAATTTAGCAGTTCCATCTTCTTCCATTGACATATAAAATGTAATAATTAATGTCATAGCAGCAAATCCAAGCCCAGATATTATTGAAGAAAAAGATTTAAATATAGTATTACCACTATTAGCAAAATTATTAACAAAGTTCGATATTGTATCTTTTAATGCACCTTGTAAACCAGTATCAGATAAAGCAGTAAATTTATTATTTAATAGATCATAAAAATATGGAATTTTATCTATTAAATTCTGAAATTCTTGTATTAAAGCTGGAACTAGTAGCCATACTACTAATATAAAAACCCCTATAATTATTGCATATATAATTAATATACCAATCCACCTAGGCAATTTTTTCTTTTTATTCATTAAATCTACAAATGGAGCGATAGCAGTAGTTAAAACAATTGATACAAGCAAAATTGCTAATACTTTTCTTATTAAATATAAAAACAAACCACCAAGTATAATTAATGCTAATTTTAATATAAAATTATATGATATATCTATTTTAATAATCTTATCATCTTTATTTTCCCCAAACATATTTTAATATTAGTTAATTATTTCCTTTATCTTTTCTATATCATCTCCATTATATGGTCCAATAATTGCTAAATTAAATTTATTAAAATCTATAACTATCTTTATTATATCATTTATTTCTTTTAATGTAATCTTGTTTATTATGTTTTTCTTTTCTTCTGGCGTTATAATTTTATCTTGTAATAGATATTGCCTTCCAAAAAATTCTGCAACATTGCTTGTATCTTCTAATGCTACATCCATTCTACCAAATGTTATAGATTTAGCCTTATTTAATTCTTCTTCTGTTATACCATTATCTCTAACATTTATTAATTCTTTTTTTATTAATTTTATGGCTTCTAAAAGTCTTGTTTTATCTAACCCTGTAGCTATAGAAAATATACCAGTATCTTGATATCTATCATGAGAGGAACTGATATGATAGCATAATCCTTCTTTTTCTCTTATGTTTATAAACAACCTAGAGCTCATGCACTCTCCAAATACAGCAGAAAATAAAGACATAAGATAACTCTCTTGGTCAAAGTATGAAAATCCAGGAAAACCCATTTTTAAATGTGCTTGTTCAATATTTCTATATACTATTTTAATTTTAGGTTTATCTTGATCTATATTTCTTTTCTTCCCATGTCTTAGCTCTTCAACATATTCTTCTCTTTTTCCGTCTAATTGAAATACAAACTTATCTTCTATCATTTTCTCAACTTCTTCTTCATTAAAATTACCAACAACACATATAAAACAATTCTCCCCAAAATAATGAGTATTCTTGTAATTTATGAATTGCTCTCTTGTAAAATTTTTCAAATTTTCTTCTGTCCCTACTATTAATTGACCTAATTTATCATTTTCTCCAAACATTAATTGCTCAAAAACATCTTCAACATAATACTCTGGCAAATCTTCATATCTCTTCATCTCTTGTATTATAACACCTCTTTCTTTATTTATTTCATTTATATCAAACTTTGAATTACATAGCATATCAGCAAGAATATCTATATTTTTTTCAATATAATCCTTACTACTTTTAATAAAATATGCTGTTAAATCTTTA
This sequence comes from bacterium, assembly GCA_035417885.1. Lineage (GTDB taxonomy): Bacteria > Patescibacteriota > Patescibacteriia > JAGPKW01 > JAGPKW01 > JAGPKW01. The sequence continues at coordinate 12,364 of DAOLQA010000017.1, read as the reverse complement.
CCTGTATATGCATTATAAATAGCACCAAAAGAATCTAACTCAGTGCTAATTAATAAAGTATTAGGGCGTCTTTCAGTGCCCTTAAACATCATATGTTCTATAAAATGTGATATCCCGTTATAATTTTTCTCTTCATACCTAGATCCAACTGGAAAATACACTATTGTATTAACTGTATCAACATTTAATACAGGAACAGTAATCAAATTAATGCCATTCTTTAATTTTTTAATTTTATAATTATTTATCATATTTTTCTTTAAAATATTCTTTTAAAAATTCTATTTTTATTCTTTCTTGTTTCATCGTATCTCTATCTCTAACAGTTACAGCATCATCATTTAATGAGTCAAAATCAAAAGTAACACAGTATGGTGTGCCTATTTCATCTTGTCTCCTATATCTTTTACCAACATTGCCATTATCATCAAACTCACACATAAAACTCTTTTTCAATGCATTATAAATACTCTTTGCACCATTAACTAATTCTTCTCTATTCTTCAATAGAGGAAATACAGCAATCTTAATAGGTGCAAGTCTTTTATCAATTTTTAATACAGTTCTCTTTTCTCCATTTTCTAATTCTTCTTCAACTAAACTATTATCTAAAAACATTAAAAATAATCTTCCTAAGCCAACAGATGTTTCTACTATATGTGGGACATATCTTTCATTAGTTTCTTGATCAAAATATGAAAGATCAACACCAGAATATTTAGAATGTTGTGAAAGATCCCAATTTCCTCTGTCATGTATTCCTTCAACTTCTTTAAACCCATTAAGACATTTAAAATTATATTCTATATCATAAGCATCACTAGCATAATGAGCTAATTTTTCATGTTTATACCAATGAATCTTATCTTCTTGTATGCCATATTCTAAATACCAATTCCATCTTTCTTTTTTCCATAATTCAAATATACTTTTTGTATCCTTTGGATTATGAAAATATTGCATTTCCATTTGCTCAAATTCCCTTGTCCTAAATATAAACTGACGTGCAACTATTTCATTCCTGAAAGCTTTTCCAACTTGTGCAACACCAAAAGGCATTTTTGGATGTAAATTATCAACAATATTTTTATACTCTAAATATATTCCACCACATGTTTCTGGTCTTAAATATACAACATTTTCTTCTGTTAATGCATCAGTAGGAGAACCAATATTAGATTTAACCATTAAAGAAAATACCTTAGCTTCTGTAAGATCTTTACTACCACAATTAGGACATTTTAATTTACCTTGTTCTCTTAATTTATTTAATTCATTGTTTATAAACTCAATAGATTCTTTATCAGCATTTATTCCAAACTCCTCTAATAAACTATCAGCTCTTATTCTTGCTTTGCATGATTTACAATCTACTTGTGGATCATTAAAACCACCAACATGTCCAGAAGCAACCCATGTAAGAGGATGCATAAATATAGCACTATCAAGCCCATACATATCATCTCTATACTGAACCATATGTTTTAGCCATTCATTTTTTATATTTTCTTTCAGTAAAACTCCATAATGTCCATAATCATAAATAGCACTCATTCCTCCATATATCTCAGATGATGGAAAAACAAAAGCGCGTCTTTTACAAAAAGATATTATGCTATCCATTGCATTCTCCATATAATATAAAATTATTTATTAATAATATAATATTATCATTTTTTAATTATATGTTCAACAAAAAATAACGTATTTCTACGTTACTTTGTTTCTTTATGCATTGTATGTTTTCTGCATTTCTTACAAAACTTGTTAACTTCCAATCTATTCTTTAATGTCTTTTTATTTTTATGAGAATAATAGTTAACAGTTTTACATTCTGAACATGCAAGCGCTATTAAATTATCTTGTGACATATTCTTTTATTAATTATTACCGGAGCCAGCTAAGGGACTCGAACCCCCGACCGACGGTTTACAAAACCGCAGCTCTACCAACTGAGCTAAGCTGGCAATGAAAATAGTATACAATAATTTCAATTTTCTTGCAATAGATTAGTTTTATTCTAGAATAGGTAAGTCCATTGGAGGCTCAACTTTCTTGCTCTCAACTTTTGTAAGAAAAGGCGCTTTAACAGTAGAAATAGGAAAATGATACAAAGAAACTAGTTCTTCTGTATTTAAATAAAATCTTTCAAGACCTTTACCCATACTTCTTCCACAATATCCTTTAATTAAAAGATTCTGCCTTTCAGCTACTCTTTTTTTAACAAAAAAATAATCAACACTAGTAGCAACAGGTTTAGATGAAACAAGAGAAGCTCCTTGTGGATTATTAAACTGACCTATTGTCCCAAATAATCCACTAACAACTTTACCTTTAGAAAAAACAGTCTTTTTTGCAACATATAAAAGTCTAATTTTACATTCAAGCGGTGTCTTAGAAATTTTCTTTTCAACATTTTCTACAAATGTTTTTTGATTAGGTAATAATTTTGTCATCCAGTTTGTTGTATCTTTTTTCTCTTCTTTTTTAGCCTCAGGATCTTTAGCTAAATCATTATATATTATCATAGATATAATATCTTTAAATATTGTAATAAAAGGTTTAAATAGTTTTGCCGCCCCGCTTTCTTTCTTTTCTTCTTTATCTTCAATACCGACAATCTTTTTTATTTGTTTTCTAGCTGCTTCTTTCCAAGGGTCTATTTTAGTTGATGGAGGTAAAGCTCTAACAAGTATTTGAATACACACATTTTCATCTCTATTAACTTTACTCATAAATTCAAGAATAGCAGCAAGTGGATCTTTAAAATTATTTTCTTCAGCATTTAAATCAATAAAATCGTTATAAGTTCTTATTGGTAAAATATCAGGATTATCCTTAGCCTCGCTTGTTATTTTTAGTTCAGTCCCCCATAAGTTATATTCTTCATTAGGATATTTTTGTGGAAAATTTACAGTATAATCAGGAACTTCCATAATTTCAGCATCAGGATATTGTGCAAATATAGAAGACTCTATTAAATCTCTAAATTGAGATGGTGTTCCTACTATAAATTGTATATATCCACCCAAACTTACTATTTCAAAAGAAAATGTCTCATTAGATGATTTACCTTCAAAATATTTTTCTTTAAAATTTGGACTAGAATTAGTTGATGCAATTTGTATAAATAAAGCCTCTAAGCTCTTAGGAGTCTGCTCATTATTTTTTGGTATATTTATAGATAAGTATACTTTTTTAGATTTACTAGCATATTTACCATTAATTGCATTCTGATAATATTTAAAAATACACCACATTAGAACTCCGCAATATAATAAAAAACCACCATTTTTAAAAAATACCCAGAATAAAACATAAAATGGCTTATCTAAATAATTTAAAAACTCTAAATAATTAAAACTACCAAAAAAATTAGATATTCCGGCAAAAATTGAATCTAAAAAAACAACAAATTCATTCATAAAAACGCTTTTTGAATAATATAAATATATAGATATTATATCAATATATAGAGAAAATAAGAAGTGTTATTTTGCTAACTCATATTTATTATCACTGGTTTTTCTAAACCTTTTATCATTAGTTAATGCTAAATATATTGTAGATTCTTTTACAATTTTTTGCTTTGATACTTCATCAAATATTTCTTTTTTAGTTAAAGGTTTACCTCTGCTTAATATTTCATATATTATATCTCCAACATTCCCTCTTTTATAACCCCACTCTTTTAATGCATATATACCTCTCCCAACTAATACATATCTATCATCTAATATAAGCTCATTATGAATTGTAACATCTCTTGCAGGTTTTTTATCAAACTTACTTTCATTTATTAATCTTGTAATTTCTTTAAAATGTAAAGGTTTACCAGCTTTTTTTAACACTATATATATTTTATCAGTAACTCTTTTTGGAGATATTGTTTTCCATTCTCCTATACCCCACAAGCCAACAACATTTTTCTTAATTGTATCAGAAACATTTAAATATGATTCTAATACTTTTCTAAAGAATTCTTGAGTATCTTCTCTTGATTCACTAACAAAGGCTTGTAATTTTCTAGAAACATCATCAACAACACCGCTCATCTTTAATCTCTCAAATATATCATCAAATTGTAATGGTTCTTTTATATCTTCTAAAACTTTATTAACTTCATTTAATACCTTATCTAAAGATTCAGTTGTTACTTCTTTTAATCTATAATATATTTTATTATTTTTTGTTTTATATTGGACTAATTCATCAGCAAATATTTTAGATAATAAAAACTCAACGAATTTCTTTTCATTCTCATTTAAACTTTCAAAATATTTATCAATTAGAAAACATTCTTCTGCAAATCCTCCATATTCTTTAACAAACTCAATAATACTATTTTTCAGCTTTATTAATGTTTCATTCTTTTTGTTAATAGTAATAATCTTCTTTATAACAGCATTTTCTATTTGTCTAATTCTTTCCCTTGTAACGCCATATTCTTGCCCTATTTCTTCTAGAGTATGCTTTCTGTCAGTTATACCAAATCTTTTTTTTATAATATCTTGTTCATTCTTTGGTAAATCAGAAAAAATATTATCCATTAGATAATCTAGATCATTCCTTTTTTCATTGATCTTTATTTCTTTACTTGTGTTATTTTCCATTATTTTGTTATTAAAAAGTAGTTTATTTAATAACTAAAATAACACTTAGTTGAAAAAAAGTCAATGATTTATTATTCTTTATTACCTTTTATAAAAATTATGGCTAATATAGAACAAAAAATCCACAAGAACAGAGCAATATTATTTATAAAAATATTGTGTATTAAAGGACCAAAATTAGATAAAGTCTTATCATCCAATAAATTTAAACTTAGACTTATCATTAGCCCAGAGTGTAAAAAGCTAAAAACAAAAACATGGAAAAATCTAGGAGCACAACTATCTATATTTGATAATATAGATCTTTTTATTAACATAATATAAAAAAATATAGTAAGAAACAAAAATAAAAACATATTTATAACTGATATTTCACTTTCTTTTAATCCTTTAACATATGATAAAAATGGATCTATTTTTACAATCAAAAATGCAAATACAGAGCTTAATAATAAATGCAATATTTTATCTCTACCAATAAATATCCCATAAAAAAATGCAATAGTTATAAACAATAACAAAATAAACATATCCCAGGTAGGATTATTGAAGTTTATATTCTGTATTTCAGGATTTTGTAATATGTTTATCCCAAACATTATTTGTTTTACCCTTTAAATATCATTCTAAAAATATTTGATTCACCTTTATTCTTTTCAATTGATTCAGTAGATTCTTTTAATTTAGCCTCATAGCTTTTATCTTCTTTAAAAAAATCCCCTGCATTAAAACTATTTTTAGCAGCTTTCATATAATCTATTGTATCTCTTAATGCATCTTCTAATAGAGTTAATGGAAACCATCCAAACTTTTCTTTTACAAGACCTATATTAGGTATAAGCCTATTTTTCGCATTAGGATTATATTCTATCTCAGAATTAGAGCTAATAATCTTTTTAATAATATTAACTATCTGTGCAATTTTAATTGCTTCTGGATTCCCTATATTATATGGTCCAAACTTACCTGTCTCCATAATCAAAAGTATACATTCAATAGTATCTTTTACATAGCAAAAAGATCCAACATCGTTTTCTTTGTAGTTTGTAATTATTTTTTCATTATTTAAAGCAGATATTATTGCATCAGCCATAAATACTCCGCTATTTATTTGCATTCTTGGGCCAAATGTAGAAAAGATTCTCCCTATTTTTACATCTAAATTGTTTACTTTATTATATGTATAGCACATTGACTCAGCAAATCTCTTACCTTCATCATATATACCTCTTTCTGATAAGTTGCTAACAATACCTTGATATTTTTCATCTACAAAAAAATTATTATCATAAGATTCTCCATAAACAGATGAAGATGAGGCAAAAAATACTTTTGAATTATATTTTAAAGCAATATCTAAAACATTTTTTGTAGCATGAGAATTAGCAAGTAGAGTTGCAAGAGAGTATTTTTCAAATTGAGTAGAAGCAACAGGACATGCTAAATGGTATATTTCAGATATACCATAAAATTCTGTTTTAAATTTTTGCGCCTCCCTATATTCTTCAAGATTTATAGGTTGAGTTAAATCATGATTTATAAACTCAAAATTCGTTGACTGTAAAAGATGATCAATATTTTTTTGACTCCCAGTTGAAAAATTATCAATACATAAAACATTATTTCCTCTTTTCACAAGTTCATCACATAAATTAGAGCCTATAAATCCAGCACCTCCTGTTACTAAGACATTTTTTGCATTATTCGCCATATTATTAAAATTATTTTTTATTTAATAGCAATATTAAAATTACTTAATATATTACCTTTTGTATCAAATATCTCAACTATTGAGCTATTCTGCCCTTTAGTATTTAATATTATTTTTTGTTTATATTCTTCAATATTTTTTATAAACATAAGACTATAATTTTTTAATTTACTAGATTTCTCATTAAGAGTAATAGTTTTAATTTTATTACCATTTCCATTAAATATATCTAAAGAAAGATTTTTAGTTCTATTATTAAGAATAATAATTTCATCTTTATTATCATTATTTGTATCAGCACAAAATATAGGATATCCACTAATTATATTTTTACTATAAGCAAAAAATTCTTTTTCTAATTTTCCATCTTTACTAAATATCCTAATATGAGATCCTCCAGAGCTAACAGGAGATGTAACAATACTATAATTAGAATCTCCATTTAAATTACATGTAGCAACATTAACACCACCTTTAAACGTTGGTGAATATGCAAGAAAGCTAACTTTTTGATTACCATTTTTATCAAATATCTTTACTTGTGGATCATAACCCTTATTTGGAGCAGTAATTATTTCATATTCCCCATCAGCATTTATATCAATAGATGATATATTAACACCTCCCTTAAATGTTGATGGATATGCAAGAAATTGTTTTATAAGCTTACTATTGCTATCAAAAATTTTTATAGATGAATCAAAAGAGCTTAAAGGACTTACCACTATCTCATTATTAAAATCTCCATTAATATCAGCTACTATGGCATTAACACCTCCCTTAAATGTTGCTGGATATGCAAGAAAACTGTTTTTTATATCTCCATTACTTTCTATAACATTAACATTTGGATCATTACCTATTCCAGCACTTGCAATTATTTCATAATTTTCATTGCTATAGTTAGCACTATAATTATCTGCTGCATATTTTACACTTTTATAAATATCAATCTTCCTACCTGAGTTTGGATCAGATAAACTCTCTGAATTATCAAATAAAATATTATAAACTTCCTGGTTAGTTAAATTATTATTTATTGATTTTATCAATGCAATAGCACCAGCAACAATAGGAGCTGAAACACTAGTCCCAGACCAATATCCATTATAATAACTATTAAAACTTGAATGCTCTCCTTTATAAACAGTTGTGCTAAATATAGATGTTCCAGGAGCTGAAAAATCTATACAATTAGATCCAAAATTAGCAAAAGATGGCCTTATATCATTTTTATCTATTGAGCTAACACCAATTTTAACCATATCATCAAAACTAGAACAAACAGGATACATAGGAATAATGTTTAGGTTATAACCACCATCAATATTATTTCCAGCAGCAACAGTAAATATAATATTATTTTTTGCTGCATCGCTCATTACTTTTCTTAATTCAGGGCTATCAATAGACCCAACAAAACTCATATTAATTATTGATGCCCCATTATTTTGAGCATAACGTATAGCAGAAATAACATCTTCTATATTCCCTCCACCATTTGGATCTAATACTTTAAGTGGCATAATTTTAACTTTTGGAGCTATGCCAGATATTCCTTCATTATTATCTTGTATACCTGCTATTATACCAGATATAACAGTCCCATGATTTACTCCTTCTAAAGAGCATTTTTTTTCAGCTAAACAACTAACATCAATATCAGGTTTTGGATCATTATCATTGTTAACAAAGTCCCATCCATGAACATCATCAATATAGCCATTAAAATCATCATCAATGCCATTATTAGGTATTTCTTTCTTATTCACCCATATATTATCTTTTAAATCTATATGATTGTAATCTACTCCAGAATCTATGACAGCAACAATTATATCACTAGATCCTTTTGTTATATCCCATGCCTTGTAAACATCTGCTGCATCTAAATACCATTGTTTTGATATATATGGATCATTTGGAATATAAGCAAATGCTGTTTTACAAAAACTAAACAGCATTGTTAAAAACAATACTAAATATACAGACCTTTTCATTACTATTTTCTTAATATTTATATCTATATTATATAATGTATAAAATATTTTAACAAATCAATAAATATATATAATCAAGAATACAGCAAGGTATAAATGCTAATGGTTTAAATATTAAAGAAAGAAAAGAAAATAAATATAAATATGATATAAATGGTAATATCGCGATATTATACAATATAGACATAAAATTTAATTTATTGAAAAATATAAACACAATAGGAGAAGTAGTAAAAAATATACAAAAAGTTGATATTATATTTTCAAAATATTTAGCAATATTATTAGGTATTTTCTTTTCAACTTTAGGTTTTACAAATATAATTGCAAACGTTGATAAAAATGATAGCAAAAATGATACATCAAGGATATATCTTGGATTATATAAAAGCATTATATAGCAAACAAAAAGCAATATTTTAATTGTATTATAAGGTCTACCAATTTGTTGCATAAATAATATACAAAACATCATAATAGATGCTCTTAATACAGGTGGATTAAGCCCTGTCATAATAGAAAACAAAAATAATATTGGAGATATAATATAAAACACAATTTTTCTATTCACGCCAATGTTAATGAATAAAAAATAAATAAAAGCTACAATTATGTTTATATTAAATCCAGATATAGATATTATATGAGATATACCTTTATCTACCATTAAATTTTCAATTCTTTTTGGCAAGAATCTTTTATCTCCTAGTAAAAAACTAGATAAGAATCCAGAATATTTTTCATCAAAAACATAATCAATTCTTTCAATAATTTTATCTTTAACATAATAAGCAAAATTAAATATTTTATACTTTATTTTTAAAAATAATCCTTCATCAATATTTATAATGTTAAAATCTTTCATGTTACATACTAAATATATGTTTTTATTCTCTAAGTATTGTTTATAGCTCCCATCAATATTTTTAACAGAACATAAAAAATATATCTTATCATAAAAATTAACGCTCTTTTTGCCATAATAGTTTACACTAATATTTCCATTAACTTTTTTATCATTTATACTAAATACTTTTAGATTAAAATTATTGCTATCTATCTGACTATCAACAATACCTCTAATATTTAATGTCTTATAACTAGAATAATAACAAATATTGTTTACATTCTTACAATTAGGTATAGAAAAATATGCTCTTAAAACCAATATAAATATTAATATTAAATATATAACTATTTTTCTTGACATATTCATTATTGTTGATAAACTATTAATACAACCATGAAGTGGCACATCCAAGGATTTAGTCCGAAGGGTTACTCCACTTCTTTTTTGTATTGACATATTTATTATTATTAATTAAACTATTAATATAGTTTATGAAGGGCTACACGAAAGGTTTCGTCCTTAGTTCATGCCCTTCTTACAGCTGAGATTTTGAAGGGCTACACGAAAGGTTTTGTCCTTAGTTCATGCCCTTCATTTTTATTTAATTTATGCCTCATATTATTCAAAAAAGTAATTTGACCATAAAAACTCTTTAATAAAGATGAATACTTGTATTTATTTGGTATTATTAATCTTAATAACTTTTTATTTTTCTCAATATAATCTATTAAACAATAGAAATCACCATCTCCTGAAACAATAATAGCTTTATCATAATTATTAAATTCAATCATAGCTTGTAATACTAACTCTGCATCAACATTACCTTTTACTTTATCTTTATTATTAATAACTGGCTTAAAGATTAATTTGTATCCTATACTACTAAGTTGCTTATACAAACTAATATTTTGATCTATAAACCCAATAAACAAAAATGCTTTACTAATCTTAAATCTATCTTTTAGATAGATATAAAATTTATAGAAGTCCAATTCCCAACCCTGCTCCATTATGCTCATATTTAAGTTTTGGCTGTCTATAAAAACATAGGTTATTTCTTTTTCCATTAAGATTTCATCTAATTTTATTCCATACTAACATGAATACATGATAATATAGATTAAAAAATCTATTAATATAGAATTAAAAAATAAAAAAGATGGTTTATATAAAACAAAAACTATCTTGTTTATAAAAAATAACACATCTAATGTGTTATTTTTTTCTTAGATATGCTTCTATAAACTCTTCAATATTTCCATTTAATACACTTTCTACATTATCAGTTTCATAATTTGTCCTATGGTCTTTAACTAATTTATATGGATTTAAAATATAGCTTCTTATCTGAGACCCCCATTCAATACTTTTGTAATCGCCTTTTAATCTATTTTTCTCATCTAGCATTTCTTTTTGCTTTAATTCCAGTAGTTTAGACTTTAATATATTTAAAGCTATTTCTTTATTCTGTGCTTGACTTCTTTCATTTTGGCATGTAACTGTAATATTTGTTGGAATATGCACTATTCTAACAGCAGAATATGTAGTATTAACTGATTGTCCCCCTGCTCCTGAAGACATAAAAGTATCTACTCTTATCTCATCATCATTAATTTTAATATCTAAGTTATCTTCTATTTCTGGTAATACTTCAACTAAAACAAATGAAGTATGTCTTTCATGATCAGCATCAAATGGAGATATTCTAACAAGCCTATGAACCCCATATTCGCTTTTTAAATATCCATAAGCATAATTTCCTGAGATTATAAAAGTAGAGCTTTTTATACCAACTTCTCCACCTTTAGTTTCTGATATTAAATCCATTTTAAATCCTTTTTTATCACAAAACCTTTTATACATCCTAACAAGCATCTGAGCAAAATCTTGTGCATCATCACCACCTGCCCCAGCATGTATTGATAATATTGCATTATTCTCATCATATTTATCTCTGAATAATATATAGAATTCTTTTTGTTCAAATCTATGTAATATATCTAAATATACTTTTTCTATTTCTAATACCATACTAACATCTTTATCAACAATGTCATCTTTAGCTATTTCTTCTAAGTTCACTAATTCTTTTTTTATATTTTCAAAAAAAGAAACCTCTTCTTTTAAATCAGAGAGTTCCTTAGAAAGCTTTTGAGCATTTTGTGTATCTTTCCAAAAATCTTGGTCTAACACAATAAACTCTAATTCTTTTATTCTGATTTTTTTATTATCAATACTTAAAATAGAAAAAGCAGAATTAACTCTTTCTAATAACTTGTCTATTCTAGATATAATTTCTCTTAAATCCATATTTATCCTTTCCCAATTTTAACTATTTCACTAAGAACAAACTTAACTACAGCATATGAAAAAAATATAACAACAAGTCCTATTGCAGCCCATTCCATATATTTTAAAGCCTTATTAGCCTTATCATTTTTACCCAAAGAACGAATATATATTATTCCAGAATATACTATAATACATAATGCTACAATTCCTAATATACCAAAAACCTGATCTAATATAGTGCCGACTGTAAAAGCAACAGAGTTGACTATACCAACTTGAGAATCACTTTGAGATGATATATTTAATGGGTCAATATAATCTTTTAATTCAACTTCAGCAGCTAAAACTGGTGTTATATAAAACAGAGATAAAAATAAAAATGATATTATTTTTTTCTTTAACATATTTATATATTATTTTTATATATATTATATCACATAAGCAAAATATAAAATATAAATATAACAAAAGGCCATTAGTTTATAACCAATGGCCTTATTAATTCATCAATATTAATATTTATTTTTTTCAATATATAAGATCCACTCTGTCTAATTTCCACAAATCCTAATTTTAAAAGACATAATTATACTACTGTTTTTCTGTCTTTCTTAATTAATCTAATAACGTCTTCCATATTTTTACGAAGTCCATCTAATGTTTCTGATTGAGAATGTGCACCTTGCATATTTGGTACATAACCAACATACATATTAGTATCTGGGCACTTCTCTACTATATAAAAATACTTAGACATAATATTACTATAATTTATAATATTCTAAATTATATCATCAAAATATTTTTACTAGCTTTTCATTTCTTCAAGAGTAACATATACTTCTTTCTCTACTCCCTTACTTAATACTTTTAATTTTACTTTATCTCCAACTTT
>DAOLQA010000016.1:0-16617 GCA_035417885.1 bacterium | reverse complement strand
TTTAATAAATACCTCAAAGATATCAAATTTCACACTACAACTGCGTAAGTTGGGTATCGCTTTGTCTATATGTAACACGTTAAAATGTGCTATTTACGTCTTAATATTGGTGTAAGAACTGATATTAGGACTTTTTTATTTGTCTTGACTAGAAAAAACAACATTATTTTCATGAAAAAGTAGTGAAAATGGTGTAAGACATACGGGATTTGAACCGTAAGAAGTATGAGATTTGAACCAAATGGGCAAAAAGTGGTATTTTAGGTAAGCTTTTAGATGTGGAAGATACCGATTAATGTTTTATTTATTTAATACTTGTTTGTGTTATTAATTTATGATAAAATACTTTTATAAATAGATTGGATTCATTTGATATAAAGATTGGCACAAATTGTAATATTAGGAGTAATTAAATGAATTATAATATTATTAAGTTCAAGAATGGTTTTGAGGCATATGTGTTAAGGGAATAATTTTCATATGCTGACAACCCTTTTTTTAAAAGTTTAGATGATTTATTAGTTGATAATGATTTTAGATTAGGTGTGGCAAATTTGTTTTTACAGTTATATAAGGATGAACTTGTTTTCAAGTATTGTATATTGTAATTTGTATTGGATTTTTTGCGTTTAGCAGAATTAATGTTAATGCCGCATCAGGAAATGGAACTATTATAGATGGTCCTATCGATTTTAAAGGAACTAATGTTACTCAAGTAGTAATCATTAGAGATGATGGAAATAATGGAGGTACATTAATTTGTTTAATTGGTTATTTAGTAGAAACATATGGAACAAATGCTAGTGTTATTATAAGAGAAGATGATAATGATGAAGGAACATTAATTTGTTCTGTTGAAAGTAATAATGTTGAATAAGAGATTTTTTAAAAAAATTAATGTATGATGTTTTGTAGTTAGTATAATCTAATTATAATACTCTATCATTTTAAATTCAGATAAAAATTTAAAGTTTATAATTTATATTCAGTTACTAGAAATAATTTTTTTTTGATAATGAACAAATTATTAATTATTAATAAAGTATACAAAAGAAACCTTTAGATATCGAATTTAGATAAATTTTTTAAAAAAATCAGTTTTATTAGGATATAACATATATTATGAAATCTTAAGCGTATTAAAGTGCTAAATTATTTAGTAAGATTTCTTACTAATTTTTATTATTTTTCTTACATAGTATAAAAAAATAGGAGTGAATTAATGTTAGATCTTAGAATTATGATTAAATTTGACAAAAAAGAAAATATAAATAGAATTAATTGCTCTTTAAAAGAGAATGTATTGTTTAATGTGATTACAAATGAATATATGCCAGTTGAAATAGTGTATGAAAATTACCTAAATTTATTTAATAAAAAAAATCATAATTTTTTATATTGGAATACGGAATATGAAGAATTTTCCCAATTAGTAAATAAATTTAAACAACACGAAATTATAAAATTAAATGATTTAAATCTTTAAGTTGGATAGTCTTAATAATAAATGTGCATTCGCTATAAATGTATAATAATTTTAATTATATAATTTTTGATAGTACATTGCGATAATAAATAACTTTTTATAAGGATATAATATTATGAAAATTTTAAATTTAAGTTATCAATTAGAAAAATATAGTGTAGATATAAATAATTGTATTGATTATAATATTGCTGAGACAATTAGTTTTTTTAAAAATGAGTTTTTTGATTATTATAATTGTTTTTGGACTTTGTATAGCAATTATTATGAGGTTGATATTTCTAGAATTAAATATTTGATTTTAAATATATTTGGTTTAGAGTTTATTAATGAGAATATTGAAAATCCGAAAGATCTAATAAATAAAATTAAGCAAAAAATAGATTTTGAACATCCTATAATTATTAATGTTCCTAATTCTGTATTATTTTATTCTATTATGTATAAAAATGAAACTGTGAAATCATTCAACCATTCTATAATTATTAATGGATATGATGAAAATTTAGAAGTGATTTATATTAGAGAAAATTCTATAAATACAGAGGTTTTAAGTCAATTAACATTATCACAACCATTTTCTAAGTATATTTTAACTAATACAATGATTGAAAATATATTTATTGAAATGAAAAAGTTATTTTCTAAGGACGAAATTGAAAAAAATTTTTTTAATTATATTGTACAAAAAAATAAAATTGATATAATTGATATTAAAACGAGATTAGTACAAGAAATTTTATTGTGCTTTGGAGAAAGAGAAGATATTTTAACTAAAGAATTAGATAAAACAATTATTAGAAAATATTATCATAATTATTATAGAACAGAGGAATTTAGAAGAATAATTTTACATTCGTTTAAACCACTGTTTGATGAAATAAGAAAAATGTTAACAAATGAAACTACAAATGAATTTGATTTAGTAGTTAATTCTTATATTAGATTTAAAGAGAGTATTGTAAATATGTTAGCTAAAAATTCATTTAAATCTGCTAAAGTGAATGAGAAAAAGATAAAACAAATAAAAGCCACATTAAAAGAATATCATATAAATATATATCAATTGTTATCTTCTAAAATAGGTAAAAATGAAAACTTACACAATAAGTATAATTTAATAAAAGGAGATGTACAAATTACTAGTGATAGTGAACTTGTTAGGGGAACAAAAATTTTTAATGTTAAGAATATTTTAACTAATTCTAGAAGTAATGATAATCTTCATTTTTGGATTAGTGATAACACTATGGAAAGACATTGGGTAACGATTGATTTTTTAAAGAAAATTAATATAAATAAAATTGTAATTAAACATAGACCTAATGTGAAATATATAACAAAAAATTATAGGTTGTTATATTCACTTGACGGAACAAACTGGGAAGTATTTAAAAATGTTAAAAATAATAATTATGTTGTAAATGAATTTTTATTTAATAAAAAAATTGAATTTAGATATTTTAAAATAATAATTACTAAAGCAAATGATGGTATTGATTACAGTGCAAGAATTCAAAAAATTGAATTTTATAATTGTGATTAGAAGAGGTAATTAGTAATGAATAATTTATATTTTTATAGTAATCCATTAATTGACATTGGGTTAAAGAAAGTTAAAGAGAATATTAAAATTATTGCATCTGACAATGATTTTAAACAATGTGTTTCTATCTTAAAATGGACTTTTTATAATTTTCTTTATTTAAAAGAAGATGAAAATTATAATAATGATTATGCTTTAGAAATTATTAATTATGCAAAAATCAATAAATTAAGAGTTAACTGTCTTTGTCATGCAATAGTAATGAATGAGTTGTTATTGTCTTATGGATATAAATCAAGAAAAATATTTTGTTTTAATGATGATTATATGCCTAAAAACAATCATGTATTAGTTGAAGCATATATAGATTCGATGAAAAAGTGGGTTGTGTTTGATCCAACAGCAAATTCGTATTTTACTGATGGTAATAAGGTTCCGCTATCACTTAAAGAATTAAGTAAACTTTTTAGTGAAAATAGAATTCCTAATATAGCATATTCTAAAACGTTAAAAATTGATAATTTGCATAAAATTTTAGATTATAATGAGGATAATTATATTAAATATTTAAATAGTGTTATGTATAAATTCTTGAGCTGTTCGACTCAACATACAAAATATTTTTTAAAAGAAGAGGTTTATTATTTGCTTGTTTCCGAAAGTGATTATATCGGTATAGATTATATTGTTTGGGAGACTGGAAAAAAATGCAAAGCAAAAATTATAAAAAACGAAGAATTGTTTTGGAGATAAAAATGTATAAAAATTCTATATTTAATTATATTATTGATTTAAAAGATGAAATTAGATTATATAATTCTATAAAAGGAAAAAATAGTTTGTTAATTGCAACTGGTAGTGACTATATTAAGGTGAAAGAAATCTTGTGTAAAAAAAATTATAATTATGATTCGGCAGTTTTAAAAAAATTATATGATAAAGGTTTTATAATAAATGAAAATGTTAATGAACATTTAATTAGAGAGCAAGTATTAAATGATGTAATTAATAATAACAAGTTACATTTAGTGATTATGCCTACTGAACAATGTAATTTTAGATGTGTTTATTGCTATGAAAATCATATTAAAGGCAAAATGAGTTTAGAAACACAAGATGCGATTGTTAAATATGTTAGAAATAACATAAAAAACTACACTGGACTAAATATTGGATGGTTTGGTGGAGAGCCATTGGAAGCACTTGATGTTATTAGAAATTTATCTAATGAATTTATTAAGATTTGTAAAATAGCTAGAAAACCGTTTAAAGCTGGTATGACAACAAATGGATATAATTTGACTAAAGAGGTATTTGAGGAATTACACAGATTACATGTATATGAATATCAAATCAGTATAGATGGACTAAAAGCGAGTCATGATTCTCAGAGAAAACTTGTTGATGGTTCAGGGACTTTTGATAGAATAATATACAATATTAAAGAAATAAAAAGAATAAGTAAATTAATTAAAACTGAGATCGTTATAAGAACTAATTTTACAAAAAGAATTATTAATGAAATTGATGATTATGTTAAATTTTATGATGATTTACTAAAAAATGATGATCGTTTTAGTTTGCAAGTTAATATGGCAGGTGATTGGGGAGGAGAAGAGGTAAAGAGTATTTCTCACGACTTATTAAATGTTAGCGATTATATAAAATTATTTAATAATTTAATTAATATTCCAAATGGTATAAATTTTAATTTTCATTTACAAGAATTAACTTCTGGTGAATTTAAATGTTACGCTGCAAAGAAAAATAGTTACACTATCGGTTCAGATGGAAAAATATATAAGTGCACAGAAGCATTCGATATGCCAGAAAATAATTTAGGTTATATTTCAAAAAACGGAGAAATGATTATTGATTATTATAAAGAATCATGTTGGACGTCGATATCGCGGATATTGAATATAGAAAAATGTTTAACATGTAAGTATAGTGGTTGTTGTTTATATAGTCCATGTCCTAAAAATTCTCTTCAAAATACAAATAAAGAACCAATTTGTCCTAGAACAAAAGGAAATGTTGCTAATTTAATAAAAATTTTATCGTCTGAATGTTTTGAAAAAATATAAGGAGTAAATTTATGGATGAAATAGTATTTAATAAGATAATAAAAGCGTTTGAAAATGTAGGTTTATCAGTTGAATGCGAAGATATTAGTTTTTTAATTGAAAATGATATAAATTTACAAGATTACATTAGTGATTCATTAACTTTTATATCAGTAATAATTTCATTGGAGGAAGAATTTGAAATAGAATTTCCTGATGGAATTTCTTATTATGAATATATGAATTCTTTAAAATCTCTTATAAAATTGATAAAAGAAATTATTAGTAATTCTAATCAAGACTAACCTATGCTATGCTATATATATTAATTAAGAAAGGAAAATAATATGAAAAAAGAATTAAAAAAGAAAAAAAATATTACTACCGATGTAAAAAAAGTTAAACTTTATGGTAGTGCTGAAACTGGAAAACCAAATGTTTGTACTTGTGACAAATGTATTTGTGATAAATGTAGCTGTTAAATTATATAATTATTAAATATGACCTAATTTATTATTAGTATAGGTTAGTGCTTTACTAAAAATATCAAGGAGCGTAAATATTAATGCTAAAAAAATATAAAGAAGATTTTTCGTTAATAGCAAAATCGATAAAATTATTTGCTAACTTTGATAAAACAATTATATTATATTATGTTTTTAAAATGCTTTTGTCGATAATAGTTCCCTTTTGTTCTACATATTACTACAAAATTGCGGCTGAAATATTATTAAATAATTCAAATAAAATTATAGATGTTATGCTTGTAACTTTAATATATTTAATGATATTATTATTTAATTCAATTATTAATCAAGTGATTTTAAATATTATAAATAAGAAAAAGATTAGTGTAAATCATAAAATTAACACGCTATTAAATGAAAAAAATATTAACTCAACATATGAAAACCTTGTAACTCAAGAATTTATTGAAAAAAGAGAATTAGCAAAAAATATTCTTAAGAATAATAAAGCATTTGAACATATTGAATACTTATTTAATTTTATATCAAACATGTTTGTGGTTTTTGGAATGATATATATTTTTAAAGATATGCCATTTATTGTTTTAATTATTTTGATTTCAGTATTAATTAGCACCTTAATTACTTCTTATTTTACAAAGAAAAATAATTATCAAATGGATGAATTTGAAAGCATTCAAAGCCCTAAAACTTCATACTTAAGAAGTATAGCAAATGATTTTAAATATGCTAAGGAAATTAGATTTTTCGATATGAGCAAAGGAATTAAAACAAAATTATATAGATATACAAAAGAATCTTGTGACGCAAAACGAAAATATCATTTTACCAGTTTTATTAATGGAATGTCTACTGATATTACATATTTATTTTATAATAGTTTTATATATATTTATTTTGGTTATAAATTATTATATATGAAGGATTTAAATATATCTGATTTTGTTTATATGATAATTGCAACTACGACAATGTTTTTGAATTTACAAAGTATGATTAGAAACGTCTCATTATTAAGTGGCAATTTTATTTATGTAAAAGATTTTTTTGCATTTTTAGAATTAAATTCAGGTATGATAAATGTAGATTCTAATAAAAAAATGCCAAAAATTGAAGAGATTTCATTTGTGAATGTTAGTTTTAAATATCCTAATACAGATACATACGCATTAAAAAATATTAATTTCACTTTTAAACCCAATAATGTATATATGATAGTAGGAGAAAACGGAGCTGGTAAAAGTACAATTTTTAATTTGCTTCTAAGATTATTTGATTCATATGAAGGGAAAATATTGATTAATAATCAAGATATAAAAGATATAAATTATAATGATTATTTAAATAATATATCTACTGTATTTCAAAATATTGGATTTCTATCATTAAGTATTAGAGAAATAATTTCGAATGAAAGTGAAAAAATTAATGATGATGAAGTTTTAGATTGTTTAAAAAAGGTAGGATTAATTGATAAGATTTATGAATTAGATGATGGCATTGATAGTCAGCTTTATAAAATTTTGAATCCGAATGGTCTAGAGTTATCGGGCGGAGAAATGCAGAAATTATCCATAGCAAGAGCTTTATACAAAAAATCGCAAGTATTATTGTTAGATGAACCTAGCTCGGCTCTAGATGTTTATTCTGAAAAATCTGTTTTAGAAATAATAAAAAACAATAGTAACAATAAGATTACAATATTAACAACCCATAGATTAAATTCGAAAAATATTTCAGACTATATAATAGTTTTAGAAAAAGGGGAAATTATTGAATCTGGTAGTCATAATGATTTATATAATAAAAAAATGAAATATTATGAATTATATAACGTTCAAGCTAATAATTTTGGTGACCCAAATGAATAATTCAAAAAATTCGATTAGAATTAAAGTAAAATATATATATGAAGTACTTACTTTTTTGTGGCAAAAAAGTCATCTGCTAGTGATTTTTATGGTTATTGAATCTTTTCTAATTGCAGTAACACCTTTTCCAACTTTAATGTTAACTAAGTATACTATCGATATGATTTCGCAAGAGTATATTTTTCAAGATTATATAAAAATAGTAAGTATATTATTAATTATATCGTTTGTAATAAGTTTACTGAAAGGTCTTTTTAATCAATTAATATCTAGAGTTAAAGTATATGAAATAACATCAAATTTAGCAAATGATTTCTTTATTAAAAGTATGTATGTGCAATATTCTTTATTAAATGACAATGAATTTCAAGAAGAACGAGAATATGCTAAATCATTCATTCAAGGAGGATGCAATAGATTAATATGGAATATCAATAATTTAATTTCATTAATATTAACTATGATATTTTCTATATATTTTTTAATATCAGTAGATATTTTGTGTGTTATTTTATTACTTGGTATGGTTTTTTTTCAAAATAGGTTACAGAAAAAACAATTTGATGTCAACAGAAAAATATATAGAAATATGGTAGAAAATGATCGTAAATATAGTTATTATAATGATGCATTTTGTAACAATAATTTATTTGGGGATTTTTGGATATTTAATATTAAAAAAATAGTTAGCCTTAAAATAAATAAATATTTATTATCGAAACATGATTTAACTAATAAGCAAAATAAAAATAATATTAAATATTCACTAAGGAATAATTTTATTAATTTTATTTTTATGTTTTTAATTTATTCTATTATTTTTTTTAGTATTATATATAACAATAAAGAAATTGGGTATTTTGTCGTTGCGATTAACATTATTAATTTATTGAAATCATCTTTGTTAAAAATATCAACAACACTCAATTCATTTAATGATGATATTATATATATGAAATCTTTCTTAAATTATATGAATACAAAAAAATTGTTAGAATGCGAAGAAAATGATAAAAATTCTCAAAAAACTATTATTATTGATAATATTGAATTTAAAAATGTTTCATTCAAATATCCAAATACCGATGTATATATATTAAAAAATATAAATATAAAAATTAATAATAACCAAAAAATTGGAATTATCGGTTTAAATGGATCAGGTAAAACAACTTTTTTAAAATTATTAATAGGATTTTACGATGTTACATCAGGAGAGATTTTAATAAACAACATTAATATAAAAGATTATGACAAACGAACTATTTGGGCTTCTATGTCAGGAATTTTTCAAGATTATAAATTATTTTTTTTTAAAATTTACGAAAATATAACTTCTTTAAAAGAACAAAAAGATAATGATTTATTTCTTAATTCAATAAAGGAAGCTGATTTATCGAGCTTATTATTAAAATTACCAAATAAGGAAAATACTTATATAGGTAAAATATATGATAAGAATGGTGTAGAATTATCAGGCGGAGAATCTCAAAAAATTTCATTTGCAAGATCTTTATATAAAAAAAATGCAAGTGTTTTAATTTTTGATGAACCAACATCTGCTTTGGATCCAATTTCTGAATTTAATTTATATAAAAAATATTGTGAATGCTGTAATGAGAAAATTACTTTCTTTGTTTCTCATAGGCTATCAGTGTGTAACATTTGTGATACAATTTTATATTTTAAAGATGGAGAAATTGTTGGATGTGGTCCACATCAAAAATTACTAAATGAAAATATAGATTATAAGGAAATGTATGAATTGCAAAGAGAATCCTATTGTAGAGAAAAAAAATAAAGTAAAGGTATTAATTATAGATAGTCATATTTCAAGAAAACATCCCAAAATATTGAACGATGAGATTATTGAAATCAAAACTGATTTTATTAATGTTGACACAAGCTTAGGTCACGGAACAGCAATATATGGGATATTAAGAAAAAAGATAGAAATTGCTCAGTTCTATTCACTTCCTATAAATGATAATTTTTCTGAAGAACAACTAATTCAAGTTTTGGATTATGTGATGAATTATAATATTACTTTTGACATAATAAATATTAGTTTAGGAATATCTTTTTGTAAAAATTATACTCTTTTATATTCAGTTTGTGAAAAATTAGTTAAAAAAGGAAGTGTTTTAATATCGGCTTTTAATAATGATGGCTCCATTTCATTTCCAGCCGCATTTGATAATGTAATTGGAGTAATTTCTAGTGATAAATGTATTGCTATTGATGACTTCGAATATTATGAAGATGAAGTTTTAAATATAGGAGCTAAGGGAGGAATACAAAGATTACTTTGGAATAATCCAAAATATATATTTTTAAGTGGTAATAGTTTTTCATGTGCTTATGTTACATCACAAGCTATTCAATTTTTATATGAAGAAAAATGTGATTATATAAATTTATTGAACAAATTTAAGAAAATTTCAAAAAGCATTCATAGATATAATACAAGAAATGATTATAGTTTACTAGAATCCATCCCTTTTAGCATAAAAAAAGCAGCTTTATTTCCTTTTAATAAAGAAATTCATAGTTTATTAAGATTTAAAGAATTATTAAATTTTGATATAGTAAATGTATATGACTCAAAAAAATCAATTTATTTAGGAAGAATGGTTTCGGAAATCCTAGACGGTGTAGATAGTGATTTGATTATTAATAGTATTAAAAATTTTGATTATACAAATATTGATACGATAATCGTTGGTCACATAGATTCATTTAATAATGAAGAGGAAAAAAATCAGTTATTAATTTTTTAATTGGCCTTATTGAAAAAGGTGTAAATATATATTGTTTTGAAAACATATTGAAAACTAGTCAAAATAAAAATTATTTTTATCCTAGAATAGGTAGCGAAAATGTATTTCCATATAGAGAAGGAATGCTATATCGTATTACAACTCCAATTTTAGGATTTATGGGAACTACATCGTTTCAAGGTAAATTTACTCTACAATTAGAAATAAGAAAAAGATTATTGAAGGATGGGTACTTAGTAGGGGAAGTAGGAACAGAACCTAGTTCACTTCTTTTCTCTATGAATGCTGTAATTCCAATGGGATATA
This sequence comes from bacterium, assembly GCA_035417885.1. GTDB lineage: Bacteria > Patescibacteriota > Patescibacteriia > JAGPKW01 > JAGPKW01 > JAGPKW01. The sequence goes on along the minus strand of DAOLQA010000016.1, from coordinate 6,074 downwards.
ATAGTACTGTGGAAATAGTTGGAAAAGAATTAATTAATTATATAAACAATATTCTTTTTAAAATATCAAATAAAAATGTAGAAATTATCTTAGCTGGTGCTCAAGCAGGAACATTGTGTTATGATACAGGAAACTTATCAAGATTTAACATTGATATCTATAGTTATATGCTTGCTATTGATCCTGATTTTGTTATCTTGTCTTTTAATTCGTTCGATAATATAGAGTATTTGATTAAAACTGTCTCATTTATTGAAGCTGCATTTAATACTAAAGTAATTGCTTTAGTTATGTTCCCGTTAGAATTAAAGGATGGATATTTTAGTATATTTAAAGCTAAACAATATGTTTCTAACGATTGTTACCTAAATTTGAAAAGAAATTTGGAATCTAAAATTGGTATAAATGTATATAGACTGGATGATTATTATGAAATTAATAATTTATACGAACAAATTATTAAGTCCTTTGAATAATTTTTAGTACAAATTTTAAGTAAATAATACTTGATTTGTGAATTTTTTCTGATAAATTATTGTATTTATGTGATAATAAACATGAGTTTTATATAAAATATTGAGTTTTAATAATATAAATTTTATATTTTTTGGACACAATTGTATTATACCTAGTCTATATAAATTGTTCGAGGACACAATAATGTGTGGTAAATCAATATTCTAAGATAGTTAAATAGATTACCTTAGAGCTGTATATTTTAATGGATCACTATCAATTTAGTGGTCTTTTTATTTACATGAATTTAAGGGAAGCAATAATATGCATGTAGCAGAGCAATCATCTCGAGTTTGTAAAGATGGAAGTCTTCGCTGGTATGCTGGAGATACATTTTTAATAGTCTTTGATTTTCACCTACAAGATGCAAGTGGAGAGCCTGTTGAAATTTCACCTACTGATGTAGCTGAGGTGTGTTTTAGAGATTATAAAAATGAAGTAGTAGCCAAGTTTACAGAAACTGGATCAAGTGCAATAGAAGTAGGTATGACAAGCGAGATATCAGCAAGATTTAAGGCAGGTGTATACGCTATTGATGTAAGATTGAATGGAACCTATGTTACCACAATAATGCATAATAATAGGGTGGTGGTTGAGTAATGGTTATAACATACACAATAAGACTACCAGCTAAAATCATTGTATCAACAGATGTACAAATAGCATTTAAAGGAAATAATGACCACAGTAAGATGAAGAATCTAGATTATGAATCAAGTGGTCATACAGGATTTGCATCAATTGAAGAACTAAAAAAATATGCTTCAAAAACAGAGTTAGGTCAAGGCATTCCTAACGAAGACATTGAAAACATATTATGAGGTAATTAAATATGTCAAAGAAATTTTTGGATGAAACAGGGTTAACCTATTTATGGTAAACTAAAAGCATTGTTTGGTGGTAAAGTAGATAAGGTATTTGGTAAAGGCTTATCAACAAATGATTATACTACAACAGAAAAGAATAAGTTATCAGGTATTGCTAGTGGTGCTCAAGTGAATGTTATCGAAACTGTGAAAGAAAACGGTACAGCACAAACAGTATCAAGCAAAGAAATTAATATAAACGTTCCAACTAAAACTGGTGATATTACAAATGATAGTGGCTACCTTACAAGTCACCAAGATATTAGTGAAAAAAAACACTAGTAATAAAGTAACAAGCTGGGGATCAACTCCATCTAATATTAAATATCCATCAGAAAAGTTGGTAAAGAACGCTTTGTATGGAAAAGCAAGTTCAATTCATAACTGTTCAGTTATTTAAGTATCTGGTACAACTTCAGTAGGTCAATCAGCATATACTAATAGCATTCATTTTACAGGAACAGATAATGCCATTCCAACATTTTCCAATTATAATGATGTACGTGGAGATACTGTTGACTATGAAATCTTTACAGAACATAGTCTAGTAGCAATTACGAATGCGGAAATTGATACTATCCTAACACAATAGAATTATGAAGAAATATTTAGATAAAAATGGTCTAACCTACCTTATTGGTAAGCTAGACATTGGGTATGGTGGCGAGGAGGGGGTAGTGGTCTAACAAAGACCCTGCTAGCCTATGGTACACCAGTTCAGTCTATACCAGCAGGAGAAGCATACACAATAACAGGTACTACAAGAACAGTAATCCAAACATATAAATTAATTTTTGTATGTATTTGTAATATGACCAGGACTAGAAGTTACAACACTATTTGGCCCAAACAATGTAAGCGGTGACGGAATTGCATAAGGCTTTCAAAACACTTGGTGGATGATAAACACATTTGCAACTAACCCTAAAGTAACAACTCTAGGAACTTAAAATGCATATCTTTATGATTATAAAATTTACGGAATTAAGTAGGTGAGTAAAATGGATGAACGCAAAGAACTAATGAAAGAATCTTATGAAATTAGGCAATGGTTTCAAGATAACGATTGGAAAGTAAACAAAAGATACTTAGGAGAATGGACAGAAGATGATCCAAGATGGGTTCAATACTTAGCAGATCGTGAAGTAAAACGAGCAAGATTAGATATTATAAATTATATTTTAGGAGGAGAATAAGATAAATATACTATCATTAATAAATGTTCCAATTATAGCAACAGTTGTATATTGGACAATAGAACTAATTAAATACACTACAAATAATAGTGAAAAGATTAAAAGATTTACACCTCTAATAGCAGCAATACCAGGAATCATATACGCAGTATGCTGCTTTTATTTTGTGCTAAATATCGTTCCAACTAATAACCTAATAGTAGTAATAGTGATAGGTGCATCAACAGGACTATCAGCTGTAGGTATTAATCAAACTATCAAGCAACTTGGAAAGAGTGATAAGAATGAATAAAGATTAAGTTGCTATAATTCAAGCCATAGTAGAAATGCTGTGGCTTGATAAGCTTATACACTATTACAAATATTGCTAATGAAATTAGATATCATTTAAGACCTTTGTTAATCCTAAAATAATTGTTGAAAAACACGATAGTTTTATTGCTATTAAAGTTGGGGTAATAGGATATTATAAAAGATGTTATGATCAGGATTTAGAAATGACACAAGAAAAATTAGTGTATTACTTAAATAATAAAAATATAAAAATGTGAAACAAAATGAAAAAAAGTTTCACATTTTCTATTTAAATATGATATAAGAAAAAAAGTTTCCCGACTTTTACAGTTGTTATGCGACAAAATAGCTTTTATTAATATAAATTGTGTTTTATTGATAAAAATATTAAAATATTAACATGTTTTTAAGGATTATTTCTATAATTCCTCTTTTTTTACCAAAATTCCCTATAAGAATTATACACGTATAAAGGTGATTTATATGGCTAAACTAATCGAAGTTAAAAATGGTAATGGTATTACTTATTTATACACTAATAAAACTACTTGGGATAAAGAAAAGAAAATATATAAATACAAACGTAGTTGTGTCGGTAAAATAACTAAAGATGGTAATAGAATAATGTATGACAAAAAGCCTTTAGAAGCATTACCGCCTAAACTATCTAAAGCTTTTGGTAACACTTATTTATTAAATAGTGTTGGTGAGAAAATAGGAATTAACAATATTTTAAGAAATATATTTAATGATGAATATGATGTGTTTATAACTCTAGTTTATTATATATGCTGTGAAGATTCATCATTATCTAATGCTCCTAATGGTTAGAACTTAATGATGCAGTTTTAAAAACTAATTTATCTAGTCAATATATATCTAATTTTCTAAAAACTATCGATGAAGAAAAAAGATTAGAATTCTTTAAGGAGTGGGTAAAGCATAGATTAGATAATGAATATATTGCTTTTGATATAACTTCAATATCTTCTTATTCAAAATTAATTGATATGGTTGAACTTGGTTATAATAGAGATAAAGAAAAATTACTTCAAATTAATATGGGAATGTTTTTTGGTGAAAGTTCTAATTTACCAATATTTTATAATCAATATCCTGGGTCTATTAAAGATGTTAAGACATTAAAGAATATGTTAACGTATTGTGATGTTTTAGGGATTAAAAATATAAAGTTTGTAATGGATAAAGGCTTTTATAGTGATCAAAATATATCTGATATGCTAGAAGCTAAGAAAAAATTCACTATTGCTATACCTTTTAAATCCGCTGTTGCACAATCTAGGGTGGAATTAGTTAGGGATACTATTAAAAAGCCATCAAAAATTATAGCTATGAATGAATTAATATATGGTGAAACTATAAAAGATAAATGGAAGATTCTAAAAGATGATATATCAAAAGAATATACTGTACATTATCATATTATGTTTGATGATGACAAAAGAAATGACGCTGAAAATAGAATCATGTCTAATGTTATGAGAAAGAAAAAAGAATTCGAAGAATATGTAACTAAGTACAATAGACTACCTAAAGAATTAGATAAATATTCTAAATACTTCACCATTAACAAAAGAAAGCTAACAATAGAAATATTAGATAATGTAATTGAAGAAGAAATGAAATATGAAGGATATATGGTAATAATAAGTAATGATCTAACTAACGTTAAAGATGTATTCAATACTTATAGAAGAAAAGATGTAGTAGAAAAATCATTTGATAATATGAAGAATGATTTAGACTTTAGAAGATTAAGAATACATAATGAAAACACATTAAAAGGTAAAATGTTTATAGTATTCATTGCATTAATATTAAAAACATATTTATATAATATGGTAATACAAAGAGGGATAGTAAAAGAATATTCAATTAACGAAGTACTAAAAGAAGTACAAAAAATAGCTAGAATTGAATTTGATAAAGATACATCATTACTAACAGAGATATCAAGCGAACAAAGGAAAATATTTAGATTATTAGAAATAAAAGAACCAAATGAAAAAGAATGTACCTTAATTTAGGGTGCATTCTTTATTGTTTATACGTGTATAATTCTTATAGGGAATTTAGGTTATAATTGATAAAAATTTACTAATATATATGAGGACAGTAAAGGCTTAAAGAAAGGTATACTATTCTATTTTTTCATTTCATAAAGAAAGATAAGGAAAGAAGTGTATATGCTAAAATGAAATTGACCAGTTTTAGATCCTACAGCAATTCTTTAAAAGTAATGCCAATAAATAGAAGAATATCAAACATACAAACAATGTTACCGAGATTTGAGATTTCGTGGTATAATGATGATAAGTTGAATATACCCTTTGTATCTTCAACCCACGTTGAGATGGTAAATTTATTAACCCATAAGTAAAAATATAAAAATGTGAAACAAAACACAAAAAAGTTTCACATTAGGAGAACTATATATAAAGAAAACAATAAAAAAATTATTACATGAGAGGGAAATTTTAATTTCAAAATTAAATAAAATGATATATAGACCAGTAGAAACAGTAATGAAAAAACATAATAAATATTTAATCATTCAATTGACATTGAAATGATATTTACAAATCTTAATTAATAGGTTGTTAAACAGATACAATAATTAGCCGTATCAAACATCAAGTCAAAACATATTCAATATATTTATGAAGATAGCGAGCTTGAAGAAACTTGAACATGTAATAAAAAATTGCAAGTTCAAGTTAATAGTTCTAAAAATGTCAAATGCGATTAATTTTATTATCGCAAATGTGATATATGATATCAAGAATATATATTTAAAATTAGTTACACTATGCATTGAAGATAAATTTGAAAGTGAGACAATTTACAACTATCTATATTCTAAAGTAAAAGAATTAGTTACTAACGCTATTGTTCATAAGAATTATGAAAATCCTAGAACTGTTCAAATATATATTTATGAAAACTCAATTGAATATATTGATAAGTTGATCTATATTCGGAATTCTGGATATTGTGATGTATTAATTGATTGGCGTATCCCTTTATTATATAAAAAATGAAAAATATTTCAAGAAGTAAAAATAAAACAACTCATGTTCTTTTGTTCGTGTACACATTCTAGTGTACACGAACAGAAAATTTAGTTTTTTTGAATAGGCAATATTGCCTTTTTTCTATTTTGTGATATAATAAAAAAGTG
>DAOLQA010000015.1:0-16756 GCA_035417885.1 bacterium | reverse complement strand
TAGTATTTGACATAGGATTTTTAGTTCTAAGAATAAAATCTTTTTCATCAAAACTATAGTTTTCTGGAACTAATAATTTACCATTTATATACAAATCTATTGTAAATACTTTGCTCATTTTAATTTTATATTTTTTTAACAAATCACATACTTTATGTACATTTGTTGGTAAAACTCCTTTAAGATCAACTTCATCATACTCTACATTTACTTCAGGAATAAAGTTTCTTCTAAATAAAATATTTCTATCATCTTTAGTATATGGAATATAATCTTCATTAAGCACCATTGAAAATCTATAAGTACCATCTTCATAATCAGTTGGTTGTATTAATTTAATATTTTTGAATCTTTCCATATTATCTAATTCCATTATAAATGTATCAGGTGTCCATAATTCTGCAGTGATTTGATATTCTATTTGTGAATTTTGAATTACATTTTGTCTCATATTTCTATTATTATTAGACATATCTGGATAATTAACTAAAATATTTACTGGATATTTATACATAAATCTATCATTTCCAGTTGCTAAATCTTTGGTTAAATAAATACCATTATATGAATATTGCATCATATAATCTTCCATTCTTTCTTGATCTGAAGGATCTGAAAGATCATAATTTAATCTATTTGCTATATTTTCTATGATAAAAGGAGGAACTTGTGTTTGTAAAAATATTTTATTTAAGAAAAACCATCCATTTGTTTGGAAATTCTGATCTATATATGATAAACAGTTCCATCCTTGCATTTCAGAATTAACTCTAATACCTATTCTAAATTGAATTTTAGTTCTTTTAAATCCATTAAATATTCTTATACCAGTAGTTGGATCTTCAAAAATAAGATTATAATTCTTTCTAAGATTTTTTAAATAAACCCAAGATCTATCTGTAAATAACATTGGTAGTTGACCCATTATACCTTCCGTTAAATCAAATTGAGGTTGAATAAATAAATAAGGTCTCTTTTTAGGATCAAAATAATCTTTTTGAATAGCACTAGCTGCCATAGTTGAAGAAATATAAGTTTCTTTAAAATATTTTTCTGGAAACTTAGATTTGAAATATTCAGTTATATAGCTAGTAACTGATCCTATGATAGAAGAAAGAGAATTAGCAGAACTACATACAGAAATTGTACTATATGTTTGATTTACTATTTTTTCTTCTCTTCCTGGATTACCAAAGGTAATATTCATTATAACACTTCCTTTCTTTATTATAATATAATAAAGTGATGTTGAAAATTTTGCTCTTATGGATAAACCATAAGAGCAAACTATAAATCTAGGAGGATAATGTAATAATTGGAAAAATTGGTGGGAACTATTCGATTCGAACGAATGTGCCTGCTATATAAATTAATGAATTTATTTTAAAATAAATTAATTTATTCGACTTCGTCATCAAGGTACTTATAAATTCATTTAAAACAAATTTACAGAGGTATCACTCTCTTAAGTCCTAAAGCTTATAGAAGGATTTAATACCTTCATTAGCCAAGCTCATATATCTTCTACCGTATTCTTTTAAATTAGTAGAAGCATTAAAATCTCTATCAATTATCTTTCCACAATCAGGGCATATATATTTTCTATCTTTCAAAGTCATTTTAAGTTCCCATTGGTTGCAGGTACGGGAGTCGAACCCGTCTGATCTGGTTATGAGCCAGATATGTGACCGATACAATAACCTGCGATATAAAAATAGAAAAGGTTTATATTGATAAAGGAAATATAAACCTTTTTTGTAAGGGAAAGACCATGAAGAAATATAAAATTATGTTACTATAAATTTTTTTATTTTTTCCATAAATGCAGTTTCTGCAGTTTCATCATTAAATTCTTCCCATTCAATCTTAACTGGATTTGATAAATCAAGAGATAAGATGCCTAAAACAGACTTACCATCAACAATATATCTACCCTCACCAGCAGTAATATCAAATGGAGCTGTTAAAGCCGAATTAACGAAATCACCAACATCTTTTGTAGTATTAAATTTTACATTAATATTCATTTCTATTACCTTCTTTCTTTTACAATGATTTGTTTATAATATATTTATTTTTTAATAATCATAATTTTCAACATATATTTAAATGAAATTATAAATAAAGGAGTGAATAATATGCCAGATATAGAAACAGAAAAAGCTGAGTTAATGGAAGTAGAAATTGTTGATCCATATGTAGATACAGATGTTATTACAGATTTAGTTTTTGAAGGTAAAACTGATGTAAATATAAAAGACATTCAATATATGTGTGACCATATTTCTAAAAATGAAGGCTGTGAATATTGTCCATTAAATGGTGGTAGAATGTGTGGTTATGCTATTTTATTAAAGAAATTTGGCACTGGTAGTGAAATTAATAAAAGTGTTTTAAATTGGTTAAATGATAATCCTCCAACTAGTTATTTAATGGATATAAAAGAAAAGATGCCTAATGTAGTTATTGATAAATACAATATTCCAAGTTTTTGTGTTCAAAACATTTATGGAAAAGGTTGTTGTGAGTGTTTAGCAGGAGATACTTCTAAGTTTAATACTTCAAACATGTATTGTAGAAAATGCTGGAGAACACCAATGGATGATGATATCAAAAAAGAATATCATTAATTAAAATTCCCTATAGCTAAAAAGCTATAGGGAATATTTTTAACTTTTTCTATGAGTATGGTTAATATACTCATTAACAATTTTGTCAACTTTTGACTCAACTAAAGTTTCAATATAATCCTGAATATTAGAATATTGTGTTAAAACATTACCTGAATTTAAGAAATCTGAAATATTTTCAATAGTTTCTGCTTGATCTTCCAACTGATCTTTAATATCTTCAATAGTGCTAATCTTTCCTTCTTTAAATTTATAGATTTTATTAGTATTTGAAACAGTCTTTTCTTCATCAACTTCAACAATATCTGTTAAAATTTCATTGTTACTTGCAACAGTAGCATTTGTTTTTTCTATATTTAGATTATCATCTAAATTTAATAACTTAGCAAGATTAACTGGAGACATTAAACCATAGTTATCACTAGTAACTTCTTCTTTAGCAGATACAGCTCTAGACATTAAAAATGTATCTGAACTGTTAAAAAATACTTGAGTGTCTCCTCCATTTAATCTTAATAAAATAGCTCTATTAGAACCTTCAGTATCATTTATATTGTCTACTACAAATGCAATATAACTTTCATATTGTAATTCTAATTTCATAATACTGTCATCTAAAAATTCAAGAAATTCTTCTTTAGTCTTAGTTTTATCAGTACTATTATCAGTCACTATTTGGAAACTTATTTGTGTATCATTATTAGAATTAGCCATATTATATCACCCTTTCTTTAACCATTAAAATATTGCCATACAATTTTATCAGTTGTTGCTTTCTTTTTAGAATCTTCTTCATTAATAATTTTAATAATTTTAGATGCTGTAGTTTTATCTTCAGTTATTTCTAAAGATTCTCCATCTGTTAAGAATAGTTTATTTTCATATACACAATTAGTTGGATTATTATTAAAGAAATAAACTATTACTTTTTCTCCAATTTCTGGACGAACTTCTTTTAAGAAAGATTCTTTTGTTCCAGTAATATCAGCTTTATCTAACATAATTCTAGCATAAATATATTCTTGCTTATTAATTTGAGTTGTAATATTAATATCATTTTTATTAAATAAATGACTAGTAGATATTTCTACTGTATTATCTATATTCTTGATAGCTGGAGTATAATTATAACCAAATAACTCTGGTACAAATACTTTTATTTTTAATGTATCTTCAAATTCAGAATTATCTAATACATATCCAACATATTCTCCTTGAAAATTAAATCGATGAATAATTTTATCATCGAATAAACCAAAATGTTGCATGGAAATCCCTCCTTTATAATAATGTAAAGTTTATTTTATATTTATATATTATAACTATGGAAGTAATTCTAATTTAGGAGGTATTACATATATGGTAGAATATACTTTTGTTGTAGTGTGACTTTGCTGTTGTGCAGCTACGGTGGGTGATATCATATATGGATATCATCTTGGACGTGAAAATGAAAGGAATAATATGAAAAAGAAAATGTCTGAAAGTAAAGAATTTATTAAGGAGTGGTTTAATATGATGGATTAGATATAGTATTTAAATTTAATTTTTACAATAATAAAATATTATTGTAGGTAATAAAAGGAGGGTAATAAAATGTCATTGACATTGACTGATGAACAGAATAACAGTATAGAATTGGCCAAGGAATGGTATTTAAATAAAAACTATACAAAACCATTTGTACTGTTAGGTTGTGCTGGATGTTTAGATAAATCTTCTAGAATTTTAACTAATAAAGGTTATTTAACGCTAGAAGATATTTTTAATTATAACAATGTTTCTTTAACTGATGTAGGAGAAACTGAGATTAATACAGATATTAAAGTATTTAATGGTAAAAAATTTACAGATATTTCGGCTTTACATGTTACTTCAAAAATGAAAGGTTATAAAATTACTTTAAATTCTGGATTAGAAATTATTTCTTCTTATAAACATAAATTCAAAACTATTAAAAGTGGAAAACTTGTTTGGATAAAAGCAGATGAATTAAAAGAACAAGATTTTCTAGCAACAATTGGTAATATTTGTTATAGTAATAATTTATTATTAGATATGAATTATTATTATATGGGATATTATCATGCAGATGGATATTGCTACAAAAATAAAAATTTTCAATTTACTAGTAAAGAAAAAAGTAAATTACAAAATCTAAAGGACTATTTCAATATAAAAACAAAAATATCTTATGAAACTAGAAAAAATATATATAAGATTTCATTTACATTAGAAACTTTTAAAAATTTAGTTTGTCCAGTTGGATTAAATGTTAAAAACAAGATAATTCCGATAAAAATATTGGATACTAAAGATAAAAGATTTTCTTATCTAAAAGGATTATTTAACGATTTAGGTATTTCAAAAGACGGAACTATAACATACTCATCTTTACATGAAATTAATGTAAGATACGTTATGGAAATGTGTAGAGAGTTTGGTATAATTTTTGGAAATTTGAAAAAGAAGAAAAATCGTTATGGATTTGTTTATCAAATCACAATATTTAAAGATTCTTTACAACAGTTTTATAATGTATTTGGAAACATTAAAGGTAAAAAAAATAATATTTTATTAGAGACTTTATTAAATACAAAAACAAAAAGAAATACGAATTTAAATTTAATTCCAAATGTTGAAAAACTATATAATTTTCCATCTAATAGACAATTATATAATGAACTACATCAAAATGATTATAAATATGGAAGACGTAAACCATCTTATGAGCAATTAAGAAATTTAAATGAATATTATTATAAAGATACTAATGAAGATTTAAATGAGATTCTAAGAGAAAATTATTTTTATGAAAAAATTGTGAAGATTGAAGAAATATATCAAACATTTTATGACATTACTGTACCAGAAGGTCACTGTTATATTGCAAATGGAATTATTTCTCATAATTCAGGAAAATCAACTATTGTTAAATATCTTATTGAACTTATTGGTATTCATCCAACAATTAATGTAAGATATGTAACTTTTACAGGTAAAGCTGCTTCAGTTCTTATTAAGAAAGGAAATCCAGCTACAACTATTCATAAATTAATCTATGATCCAGTACTAAATGATAAAGGTGAATTCACTGGTTTTACTAAAAAGACTCATATTGATTCTGAAGTTCAACTTATTGTAGTTGATGAGTTTTATATGGTAAATAAAGAAATCATGAATGATCTATTATCATTTGGTGTTAAAACTATTTGTCTGGGAGATCCAAATCAGCTTCCTCCTCCTATGGGAGAAGCTAGTGAATTGTGTCTTATTCCAGATGCAACTCTTACACAACCATTACGTCAGGCATTGGATAATCCAATTATATATTTAGCTGATCAAGCAAGACAGCATAAATATATCAGACTTGGTGATTATGGTAATGGTGTAAAAGTCATAAGAAAAAATGAGTTAGACTTAGAAGCACTACAAAATGCTGATCAAATTATTGCAGGTAAAAACGACACTGTAAAAAAGATGAATTCTTTTTATAGAAAAATTTTTATGGGTATTAATTCTGATTGCTGGAGTCCTAGAAAAGGTGAAAAACTTATCTGTTTAAGGAATAACTGGAATGTATCTTGTTGTGAAGACCATGTATTTACTAACTTAGTAAATGGTTTAGGTTGTTATCTAGAAAATGATTTAGAAATAATGTCAGCTACTTATCATGCAAACGCTAAACTTAGACCAGACTTCTTTAATGATAGTGTATTTAATGTTCCTATTGATATGCTATATTTTAAACATGGATTTACAACAGATAAAGAGTTAATAGATAAAGAGAATATTGTTAAATTTGATTATGGTAATATTCTTAAAAAGAGAAAAGTTTTCTTTGATGAATTTATCAAAATTAATAAATTAACTTTTGGATATACAATAACTTGTCATAAATCACAAGGTTCTGAATGGGATAAAGTATTCTTTATCTTTGAACCTTTTAGAGGACCAAGAGATCCATTGTATTGGCAGATGCTATACACTGGTATCACCAGAGCTTCAAAAGAGCTTATTGTAGCGATCTAACATTAGCAGACCATTATCATGAATAATGATAATGGTCTTAAAATTTTAAATTTACAAACAACAACAAATTAGCCAAATTTCTAGGGAGGTAATGGAAAATGACTACATTTGAGAATACACTGATTAAATTAGAAAAAGGAAAGAAACCATCTTCGGATGAGTTAAATTTTCTTAAAAAAGCTTTTAAGATTCTTTTAGTTAAATCAAAGAATACAATTAATTACGCTAGTTTAAGAAAAATCAATATAGATAAACCAACTAAATCAGAAATTGAAGATATTAAATATTTCTTTAAGGACTGGTCGTTAGTAGGTCAAGAGCCTGATGGCATTATTCCAATTAACTTTCAGAATCCAAAAAATAAAACTTGCCATTGTGCTTTCTGTGGTAAAGAAGTTAAAATTGAAGATATCAATAAGGTATCTTCCAATTATTTGCCAAGATGTAAAGTTTCAGTAAAATTATGTAATAATTGTACTGAAATACTTGATCCATATGGCAAAATTGGAAAGGATGATACTTCTTATGAAGATGCAAAAAAGTTTTTGAATGATTGTAAGAAGCTTATTCCAAAGTATAAGAAAAATCCATATTATATCTTTATGAAGAAAAGTATGGAAAATAATTATAAGCTAATTAGTTCTAGCGAAGATTTCAAGAAAGAATATATTTCACTAATTAATGATTATAGTACTGCTATGTTCAACTATATTTATGCTGTTGATCATAATACACTTGATGAAGAACTAATAAGATGTATTAAAGAGCTAATGGAAGGAACATATGACTGGTCTAACGAAAGAAATTGTGAAAATATTCCAACATTCATTCCACAAATTGCAAATTTTGTATTAAGTTATCAAACATATTTAGGTAAGTTTAAGATTTGCTTGAATAATATTGTTGCTAATAAAACTAATTATGACGAAGGAGATTATTATAGTATTCTTAAAGATATTCATCCGATGTTGAATACTTTTAAAGAATATAATAAACTCGGCTCTATTAATGGTAGACATTCTATTACTATTTGGGTTAAAGATCGTGCTGAAAGTACAGACATTGGTCTTGTTCCAAATGACGATGACTTATATGCATTAATTTTAGCTATTGGAGATGAAGAAGAAAACTATAAGTTTATTAAGTATAACTATAATCCTAAAGGTGTTACTCTTATTAGCTACTTTAAGGATGGAGTTGAAGCTTTGTATACTGAAAAAGTAAAAAGAAAAGATAATAGTGAATTCGGTAAAATGATTGAACGAATGCATGAATATCTTAAAAATATAGATACTGATGGAAACAATAAATCTAAAACTAGAAAGAAAAGACATCGTCAGAGATCTTCATATCAGCCATCATAAATATTAAGGAGGATAATATAAGTTGAAAATTATTTTATTAATTATTTGCATCATTGTAGTGATTTGGTGTCTTAAGAAAATCGTTAATAACGTTCATTATAATTATTTACTTTCTAAATGTAATAAATATAGACAAAGACGTGATGAACTACTAAAGAGTCTTAAGCCATCGGAAATTGAAACAAATAAAGAGTTTAATGAATTACAAAATATCATTAAAGGTATTGAAATAAAGTTAAATATCATGGATATGTTTGATTAAATTATAGGCCCATTTTATTGGGCCTATTTTTTATTTTAAGCATATATTATAAAAGTGGAGGTAAAAATTTATGAATAAAGCTAAAAGAAGAAAAAATCCACTTTCTACTCTTGATGAAATTCTTAAAGCAAATGGAGTGGAATTTATTCCACTTAAGAAAGGTGAAAAACCTAAACCGATTATGATAATCGATGGTAATGGTAGAAAGAAACCATTAACTGAAGTAACATTTGAAGAAATGATGGGAGGATATTTTAATGAGTAAAAATAAAAATCAGGAATATAATGAGGATTCTATTAAAGAATATAAGTATCCAGAAAATGTCCAGAAGAAGCCTTCAATGTATATTGGAGATATTGGTATTGAAGGATGCACTCATATGGTCAGAGAAGTTATTGATAATAGTGTTGATGAAGCTTTAAATGGTTTCGGAACAACGATTGTTATCAAAATTTCAAATGATAAAGGTTATGTATCAGTAGAAGACTATGGACGTGGTATTCCACCAAAGGCTATTGAAAAAGCATTTTGTACGCTCCATGCATCAGGAAAGTTTGATAATAATGAATATTCAGCATCTGCTGGTACTAATGGTGTTGGTACAACAGCGGTTAATGCTTTATCAAAATCTTTTATTGTTGAATCAGTAAGAGATAATAAAGCATATGTACAGAAATTTAGTAATGGTATTGCAATTACTAAACTTAAAGAAACTGGAACTAAAAAGAAGAAGTCTGGTACTATTGTATATTTTGAACCAAATCCAGACTTTATGCAGGAAGTAAAGTTTGATATTGATACTATTAAAGAAGAGCTATCTACAAAGATTTATGCTCTTAAAGGTATTAAGATCATGCTTGTAAATGAAGATACTAAAGAAAAGTTTACAATGCTTTCTGAAAATGGTCTTTCAGATTATGTTAAGAAATATACTAAAGAACCTATTTGTAGTCCTATTAAGATTTCTAAGGAAGTTGAGTTTACTAGACCTGCTAGCAAAGGTCTTGGCACAAAGACAGAACAGAAATTGAAGTTTAGTTTTGATATGGAATTTTCTTATGATAGAAAGTCTCATACTGATATAATTTCATTTTGTAATTCTCTTTTAATGAGAGAAGGTGGAATTCAGGAAACTACTTTTAAGACTGCTTTAACAAGATTCTTTAAATCTTATATCGAGCAGAATAAAATTCTTTCAAAGAAAGATGAAAAACTTCTTGAAAAGATTAATGGTGATCATGTAACAGATGGACTTGTAGGAATTATTTCTATTAAGCATCCAGATCCTATTTTTCAGAATCAGACTAAGCAGAAGTTAAAGTCTACTGAAGTAGGACAGATTTCTAAATATATTACTGAAGCACTGGAAGATTTTGCTACAAATAATCCTAAAGAAATTAAAAATATTTGTCAGAAGATTATTGTAAGCGTAAAAGCTTATGAAGCAGCAAAGAATGCTAGAGAAACAGTTCAGAAGAAGGGTGAAAATCAGTTTGCTATTGTAAGTGATCTTTCTAAGTTAGCTAACTGTATCTCTAAGGATATTAATGAAAATGAACTTTTCATCACTGAGGGACGTTCTGCATCTGGTACTGCAAAAGAAGCAAGAGACAAAATTCTACAGGCAATTTATTCTCTTAGAGGTAAGATGTTAAATACTCTTGGTCTTCCTGCTGCAAAGGTTCTTGCTAATAAAGAGTGTGCTGATTTAGTATACATCACAACTTGTGAGAAAAATGTAATTCGTGAAAACTTCAGTATTGATATGCTTAAGTATGGTAAAATTATCATGCTATGTGATGCCGATGTTGACGGATTTGCAATTGTAATTCTTGGTGCAGTTTTCTATTTTGAAAATATGAGACCTGTCATTGAAGAAGGACATTTTTATGTAGCTATTCCTCCGCTCTATTCTATTGTAGAAAAAGGTGGAAAGAAAAGATATTTCGTAGACCAGGATGACTATGATGAGTATATCTTTGAAAAGGTTCTTGAGAAGTATACTTTCATTAATAGTTCTAAAAAGAAAATTTCTACAGTAAGTAAGATTAAATCTATTTTCAAGAAGTATGAAATTCTTAATGATTTTATCAATAATATTGTAAAGAGTAATACTGGTCTTGATAGTCAGCTTTTAATTGATTTCTTAAATGTAGCAGTTGAAGAGGATATTGATACTGCAACATTTGTAGGTGATTATACTGAAGATATTTCTTATAATAAGAAAACTAAGGTATATGATGGTTTCTATAATGGAAATTATGTATCATTTACAGATGATAGTATTTGGGAAGCATTAGGAGCTATTGACGAATTCATTGAAGAAAATAAGATTCCCCTCACAGATATATATTATCTAAATGAGGATAAAAAATATACTCGTTTCACCATTGATGACTATCGTAGAATTATTAAAGAAGTGACACCTAGCTCTAGATGTCGTATGAAGGGTCTTGGTGAAATGGATCCTGACGAGCTTAGAGATACAACTCTTGATAAAGAGAAGAGAAATATTTATAGAATTACAGTTGAAGATGTAGAGAAGGCAATTGATTGCTTAAATAACTATATGAATGGTAGTTCTAAGTTTGCAGATATTCGTAAGGATATTCTTCTTAGAAAACAGGATGAAATCGCTAAGCTTAATCTTATCTAATGGAGGGTAATATATGGCAGTAATTGATAAACAGTTAACAGATTTAACTGAAGAGTATATGATTTCTTATATGATGTCTGTAATGGAAGAAAGAGCTATTGCAGATGTCAGAGATGGTTTAAAACCAGTTCAGAGATATAATGTATGGTCTTCTCTTGAAAAAGGTTTTATTCCATCAAAGGCTAGAGTAAAGTGTGCGCAGGTAGTCGGTAATGTTATTGCCGACTACTCACCTCATGGTGATGCTTCTGCATATGCAGCACTTTGTCGTCTGGCACAAGAGTTTTCAGTAAATATTCCATTGATTGACTTTCATGGAAATAAAGGCACAATCAATGGAGATAGTCCTGCGGCATATCGATATTGTTTAACTAAAGATGCTATTTTAACATTATCAGATGGTAAAATGATTTATATTAATGATATCGTTAAAAATAGTACAAATAGTTCTACTACAAATATTGATTTAAATTGTATGGATTTAAATGGTAAAGAAGTTCATGCTTCAAAGTTCTTTAATTCTGGTAAACATCCTATTTACAAATTAACAACTGAGTTTAAATCTGAAATAAGTGGCACTTCAAATCATCCATTAATGGTTTTAGTATATGAAAATAATAAGATTGTAATGAAATGGAAAACTTTATCTGAAATCAACACTGGAGATATTCTTTTAAAACCAAAAATGAATATCTATCAACCAATGCCAATTTCTGATAAAGAAAAACAGTTAGCTCTATTTTATGGAGGATTTGTTTCAGAAGGAGGATTTTCTAAAAATCAGAAATATTACAGAATCACTTTTAACAATTCAGATACAGAATATTATAATTTAGTATTAAATGGATATAAAACTTATTTAAATGAAAATAATTTTGAATTAAATATTAGAGAAAATCATAATGCATCTGGTACTAATAAAAGAATAAGTGAATTTTGTACTGAAAATAAAGCTTTATATAATCTACTAAAAAATGAAGTTGGTGGAAATGCAACTGAAAAATGTATTCCTAAGTTTATTATGGACTCAAATATGGAAATTCAAAAATGGTTCTTAAAAGCATTGTTTGAAGGTGACGGAGGAATCGCTATTAACAATGATAAAAGAAGAAATACAAAATATGGATGCATCTTCTACTTATCCTATTCTAAGAAACTTATTAAAGAATTAAGAATTATGTTAAATAACTTTAATATCTTTTCAACAATAAACAAAGATAGAAATGGATTTAAAATTTCAATTAGAGCGTTTGATGATATTAAACGTTTTTATAATATTATTGGATTTTTATCCGATAGAAAAAATAATATTCTTAGAGAATATATTGATTATAAAGAAGATTATAGAAAGAATCATTCTAAACAGACTGAAAGAAGAATCCCATTTATTTCAAATTATTTAAAAGATAATGGAAGTAAAAAACCAAGCATTAATAATTTTATGCATGATTTTAGAACATCTACATTTTCTGATTTTGTAGATAATAAAGAAAAACTTAAAAACTATTTAACAGATGATAAATATTATGAATTAGTAAATATTGTTAATACTTTAAATAATTATAATTTCGAAAAAGTTTCAAGTATTGAAAGACTAAATGAAGAAGATGTTGTCTATTCAATTCGTGTTGATAGTGATGATCACAGTTTTATTGCAGATGGTTTTATAAATCATAATACTGAGTGCAGACTTTCAAAGTATGCAATGGATATCTGTAAAGATATTAATAAGGATGCTGTAGATTTTGTTCCGAATTATTCAAATTTGAAGACAGAACCTACTGTATTACCAGCAACAGTACCAAATCTATTAGTAAATGGTTCACTTGGTATTGCAACTGGATTTATTCAGAGTATTCCGTCACATAATATTAATGATGTATGTGATATGACAATTAAGCTTATTAAAGAACCAAATACAAGTGTTGATTATGTGGCAAAACATCTTAGACCAGATTTTCCAACTGGTGGTATTATTTGTAATAATGCTGAACTTACGGAAGCTTATAAAACAGGCAAAGGTGTAATTAAAGTTCGTTGCCATGCAGAAATCCATGAAAAGAAGAATGGTTCTTCAGTAATTAGACTTACTGATCTTCCATATTTGGTAACTATCGGACCGAGAATTACTCCTGGTGCAACAAATAATCTTAATTCAGGTCTTATTAACAGTATTGTAGAAAAGATTAAAGACGGAACTATTGAAGGTATCACTGATATTCGAGATCATTCTGGTAAGGATATTTGTATTGAAATCTATGTTAAAAAGGGTTTTGATCCAAATGTAATTCTTAATAATCTTTATAAGAATACTGCAATGACTTCTTCTTATAAGATGCAGCTTGTTTGTCTTAATAATAAACACTTTGACAGATATGACATTAAAAGAATTTTTACTGAGTTTATTGATTTCAGACGTAATACAATTAGACGTACTATCGTTTATGATATTAATAGACTTAAGGAAAGAATTCATATTCTTGAAGGTCTTATTATTGCTCTTGAAGATATCGATAATGTAATTAAAATTATTCGTAGTTCAAAAGATGAAGCAACTGCAAAGATTAAGTTAAAGAAAGCTTATAAAAATATGACAACAGTTCAGATTGATTATATTGTCGATATGAAACTTGGTAAACTTACTAGTCTTGGTCTTGATAATATTAAGGAAGAAAAGAAAGAAAAGGTTATTAAGTGTAATGAACTTATTGAAAGTTTAAAGATTGAGAATATTGACAATAAAATTGTTGAAGATCTGTTAAAGTATAAGAAGGACTATGGATATCCTAGAAAGACAGAATTAAGTAATATTAATACTAATATCACTGAAGAAGATATTATTGAGAAGGAAGATTGTGTATTAATTCTAACAAAGAATGGATACGTAAAAAGACTTCCTTCTGATAAGTTCAAGACACAAAAGAGAAATACTCAGGGTAATAATATTTCTGATGATGTAAGAGATATCTTTGCTACAAATACTAAAGATCATTTACTCTGTTTTACCAATATGGGAAGAGTGTTTGATATTAAAGTATTTAAGATTAGTGAATGCTCTGTAAAGAGTAAAGGTATGAAGTTACCATTAAATCTTAAGCCTAATGAGAATGTAGTTAAATTCCTTTGTCTAAGTGATGAACAGATTGAAGATAAGAATTCTTATTTAATGTTTGTTACTGAAAAAGGTCTTGGTAAAAAAACTGCTCTTGAAGAGTTTAAAAATATTAATAGTGCTGGCATTATTGCAATTGATCTTAAGAATGATGATAAAATTGTATTCGTTGGATTTATTAATTCAAATAAAGACGTACAAGATATCATTATTGCTACTGCTAAAGGAATGACTGTAAGATATGACCATGAAGAGTTCAAACCGATTGGAAGAACTACTCAGGGAATGGCTGTTATGAAATTAGTAGATGATGACTATATTGCAAGTGCTTGTATTATTGAAAATCTTGATGATAAAATCTTCTTTATTACAAAGAATGGTTTAGGTAAAACTACTCTTGTAATCGATATGGTAAAGAAAAAGGATTGTAACACAAAGAAGATGGTAGATATCAATGATGGATTTCCAAGACTGAAAAGAAGTTCAAATATTAAAGGAAGAATTGGAATTGCTCTTAAAAATGATGAGTTAGTAGAGATCGTTCCAATTCATAAATCTGATAAAATTAAGGATATTATTATTACTACTACAAGTAAAGTTCTTACAATCAGTACTGAAGATTTCTTAGAACCTCAGAAGAGAACAACTTATGGTAAAAAGCTTATTAATATGAAAGATGAAAATGATAATATTCTTAGTGTAACATTAAGATAAAATATAAAGGCTCTATGAGAAATCTCATAGAGCCTTATTTTATTAAATAAGAGGAGATGTGTATTTTTTATATGGATAACAATAATAAAATGTCTTCTATATTTAGGCCTATTTGGATGTACGATTATAATTTTTCTGTAATTAAAGAAGAAGGTATTTCAATAATTAATTTTAATCATGAAAAGAATATACCTAAAAAAGATAGCATTGTAAGGTCTATGCTTAGTAGTTTAAGAAGAGCAATTCTTTTTAAAAAAGGATTTATTATTTCTTCTGAAGATAGAAATACTTATTTCATGAAATATATCGGTCAATGGAATACAAATGATTTATTTATTTTATTATCAAATAGAGTAAATGAATTAAATTATATATTATATTCTTGTAAAGAAGATATTTTCGAATAAACCTTTCAGAAAAATTATATGCAGAAATTTCTTTAAATTGTTTATTATCTAATACGTAAGGAGGTTAAATAATGTTAGATAGCTTTAGATCTTATTTTGCTACTAAAAAAGATTTTACTGATTTTATACTTTTTGATTTATTAGATATTCATAATGTATATTATGATACAAAAACAACATCAAAGCAAGAAATCATAAATACATTTGATTTTACTAAAAAAGATAATAATATTATAGAAAACAAACTTAACGCTAAATATTCTCAATATGGTAAAATGCTCAATAGTTTTGATTGTATTTCAAATTTAAAGTTTACTAATTCATCTATTGCAACTATAGATTTTCGTATTGAAGACGATATAACTTATGGTATCTCATATACAACAAGAATTATTTTTATTGATGATAATACCAAATATGATAAAAGATTTCACGCTTATATGAGACCTGAAATTTCTTCTAAAATTTTAGATTATATATCTAGTTATGAAGGAGATTTATCTGAAATAATTAAATTTTTTAAGATACATATTTATGAAGATACATCACATTATCCTGAATATAATATTGAATATACAATTCATGTAAAAGAATCATTTTTTGCATATATAAAGTTATTAGACACTTTAAAATGAATATATATTATTCCTTTAGAGTATAAAAATATTCTAAAGGAATAATTTTTTTAATTAAGGAGGATTTTAATGATGCAAGATAAAGAAAGCATCGCAAATAAAGTTGAAAGAATGTGTGAACTTGAACATAATTCAGTATGGGGATTATATTACATAGCCGTATGTAGAGAAACACATGTAAGTAGAATGTTATCTCTTAAAAATTTGTGTATACTCATTAATGATATGATAGATGGTGTAATCGATATAAGTTTTCAAGATTTTGTAGCAAATAACACAGTAGTTATTTTATTAAATAAAGAAACTTATGATAAAATTGTTGCTTTACAATCGTTAGATCATTTATTTGGTAATACTTAAAGGAGGTATAAAATGGAAGAAAAAGTCATTAAAAGTTTTTATCCTTATTTAGTTGATGCTGCAAATAAACCAGAACCTAGTGTTACTTTGTTTAAATTAGGTAATGCAAATGCAGCTAAAGATTATGAAGTATTTGTAAAAGTACCATTTATGAAAAAAGATAGGTTTGATGGAGGTGAATTTTGTCTAACAATACATCCATACTTTTTATTTGAAATTTTAGTATCTAATGAATGTTATAATGAATTTATAAATAAAGAAAATAATTTAATTGGTTATACTGAAGGCCCGCTGCCAGAAGGAATACATTTTAGTAATATACAATACTTTGTATCTGAAAAATTATTTACATTAATAGCAACAAATAAACTCTTAGATAATAGAAATTATTATAACTGGTTACTACCAAATTCAGCATGGGATTATGACGGCGATTATGAAACTGTAATTCAAACTTATTTAAGACTTAATAATTCAAAAGATATTTATGATATATACAAAATAAATGGAGGATACTTAATTTATGGATAAAAATATTTTTGATTGTGTAAATAAGTTAGTTGAATTTGATTTTGATTCTAAC
>DAOLQA010000014.1:0-17489 GCA_035417885.1 bacterium | reverse complement strand
AAACATCATATTTTTGCTCAACTTTTCGCTCATTTTGTTCATTATTTGTATTATCATAATAAATATTATAAAAAGATTTATGTATAGTATTAGCCATGTTACCTTTCATTCTTAAAATTAAAGCCGCTTTACTTGTATAAGCTGCAAATAAAACGTTATAGCTTGCTAAACCTAATATTTGTATTAATGTATAAATAATAGTAGTTTTACCAGTTCCAGCATATCCACTTATTATATAATAGTTTTTCTTATTATATGATGTATCGAAATACCATTCGCAACAACCAACTAAAGCATTATGTTGCTCGTCAGTTAGTCTCAACCCCATCGTCACCTCTTGGTTTGTTTTTATTATTGTTTATTTTTTCTAATATCTTTTCATTTTCAGGATCTAATTTAATTAAAGTATCAATAATTAATGACCACACATTTTGTTTATCTGTACCTAAAATATTTTCAATATAATTTGTCATTAAAATCGTTGCGTATACGTTATACCACATACCCATACAATATGAACCTATACTTTTTAATTCAGCCATATATTTATAAGGCAAATCCAAAAATAAAGATATATTGTTTGATTTTTTTACATAATATACAAAAACACTTCCCCACATCCTATGATACTCTTTTGTCTCTCTAATAATATCATCATTATTGTCAGGTAGACTTTCTGTTACAAAGCTATCAAAAATGGATATAGATAATTCTTTAAAGAAATCGACGATTAATGTATTTAATTTAAAATATTCTTTTTTATCAAATAGTTTTTTACCGTCAGGCATATTGTTTTTTAAATATTCTTCTAAAGATTCATTTACTGTTGAATATTTATTAGCAATTAAATCGCTCTCTATTTGTTTTTTATAAAATTCTAGATCTCTCATATTTTATTCTCCTATGAATATATTAATATATTTAGATGTATTTTTTATATTAGTATTTCAAGGAGATTAAATATGCATAATATAATGGATAAGTTGAGTGAAATAGATTCTACACCAATGCCTACCGATTATTTAATAAAAAGGAAAGAGATATATATAAAAGAAGAGATGGAAGAGAAAAAGAAAAAATTAGATAATATTATAAAAAGTATTGAGTCTGATGTAGAAAAGGGACTAAATCAAAAGTAATATTTTTTATAGTTAGATATTATATTATGATAAGGAGAATGATGTGGATATAAATAAACGAATTAAATATTTAGAAGATAAAATTATTCAAGCTAAAAAAACATATTATTCTCTTAATGAGGATAATAATAGTGATGAAATGGAATTATTAGACTCAGAGTATGATTTATTAGAAGATGAATTAAGGTCGTTAGATCCTAATAATAAAGTATTATCTCAAGTTGGTGTTGAAGATACTAATGTCAACTTTAATAAAGTTCACCACAAATATCCGATGTTATCTATGGAAAAAGCTAACTGTAGAGACGACATTATAACTTGGTATGAAAACAAATTATTTAATGAATCTATAAGACAATCAAATTTAATAATCGAGCCCAAGATAGATGGTACATCTGGTGATTTATTATATATCGATGGTGAGCTTATTAGAGCTTCAACACGTGGTAACGGTACGATTGGTTATGAAATAAAGTCAGAGTTCTTTTCCTGTATACCAAAAAAACTTAAAACCAAGATAAAAGGCGAAGTATATATACGGGGTGAATTTCATATTCCGGTAAAGTATATTTTAACAAACGTTGAAACGACCGATTTAGCTTTAAGAAATATATGTAACGGTGCTATGAAAAGAAAAGAATATGACGATATTCATAAAGAAATTAAATTCGTAGCTTATCAAATGTTTGGATATGATAATTTTGAATATGAATCGGAAAAAATAGATTTTATCAAAGATAAATTAGGTTTTGATACTGTTGTTTATAAAGTAGTTGAAGTGAACGACAAAACAAATGTTGTAGATAGTATAATGGATTTCTTCGATTCATACAATAAGTCTATAAGAAAAATGTGGCCTTATGAAACTGATGGATTAGTTATTAAGTTTAATTCCACCAATGTACAAGAATTAATTGAAAAAGAACTAGGTTCTACAGATCATCATAATAAATATAATATAGCATTAAAACCGCCATCTGAAGGCGGATGGACAACTATAATTGACGTCGATTGGAATACTAGTAAAAGTGGCGATATCACTCCTACCGCGGTTATTACACCGATTAAAATTGGAGCGGTTACAGTATCCAGAGCTCAATTATACAATAAAAGTTATATAGATACAATGGATATCAAATTATATGATAAAGTATATGCTATAAGAGCCAATGACGTCATACCTAAAATTATCAAATCGAAACACAACGAATCATCATCCGAGATTAAATTAACAAGTTGTCCATCATGTGGTAATAAATTAATAATGAAAGGGGTTAATTATCATTGTAATAATTATAATAGATGCCCTTCACAAACTATTAATAAATTTATACATTGGTTTGAAAGTTGTGATATTAAACATCTTGGTGAAAGTTCTATTAATACTTTAATAAATGTAGGTCATTTTTATAATTTATGGGAACTCTATGCAATGTCGTCTGATGATTTATTAAAGGTTGTTGAAAAATTTGTAGGAATTTCTAAAGAGACGAATAATATGAAAGAATTTATAAAATCTTTTGAAGAATCAAAAAATCAAACAGAACAAGAAATAATAGGTAATTATGGTATACCAGCAATAGGATTAAAAACTCTTGTAAAGTATGGTGTAGAAACTTTAAATGATCTAATTAAATATAAAAATGTAAATTATATGAATTCAGATATAGCATTTGAAAAGAATATCTGTATTTGGCTAAACGAAGAAAATAATTTTGATAATTTATTTTCATTAGTTAAGTTTATTAATCCTAAAAAGAAAAAAGTGGAATCTAATATAAGCAAGAAACAATTTTGTATTTCCGGGGCGTTTATAAACAAAAAGCGAAACACTGTTATAAAAGAAATAGAATCGACTAATAAATGGATTTTTAATCCGACAGTTAATAGAGAAACTGATTTATTAATAGTTGGTAATGATTCAGCTGTTCGAAATAAAGTCGCAACAGCTATGCAATTGAAGACAAAAATAATAAATCTGGGTGATACTTTTGATATAAATAAATTAAAAGATATACTATAAAAATATTAGACCACTTATAGTGGTCTAATATTTAATATCTCTATAAAACATTTGATTATAGATAAAAATATATTCAAAGAGGATATTATGAATAAATTAGAAATGGTTAAAGAAAGTTATAGATATTTATGCTTCTCAATATTAGGATGGGATGATCCTAATAAAATAGTAGAAGATAAACCGGAAAATGAAATTTATTTTTCATCTCCTGAGTTTAAAAAGAAATTGATGAAAGAAGTGGTTGATTTAAGGTCTAAAATAAATAAAACAAGATTTTTCGAAAATAAAGATACATCAACCAATTTCAACGTATATGAGATTGGTGATGAGGTAGTTTTTTCATTTAGAGGTTCGGATTCAGCAATAGATTGGATTATGGATTTTACTTTTTTTAAAGCGAAGTTTGATAAAATTAATAAAAAGAATCCGCATAAAGGAACTGAAGCATATGATATTGCGTGTTTTGATCAATATGTTAAATCGTGTGAAGGTATTGTCAATGACTTAGCTATGACTTTCAGAAATAGTAAATTAATCAATTCTTTTAGAAATTACAAAATTACACCAGAATTAATTACAAATTTAAAAGAAGAAAGTAAAAACATAATAGCTAATCTAGATTTATATAAAGATAAAATATATTTACATTCTGGATTTGTTATTCAATTTAATTCGATTTTAAATATGTTAAAGAGTTTGGTAGCTTCATATAGTAGAAATCCGAGATTTAAAAAGATAACTTTTACGGGTCATTCATTAGGTTCGTCTTTATGTAGATTAGCCACTATATCTACTTTCTTATCAAATCCTAAAATGTATAATAAAATTAAGTGTTATGCATTTGGAACACCTAGATTGGGTAATAAAGCTTTTGAAGAATTTATATCTAGAGCATTTAATATGTATGAAAACAAAATTATTACTATTAATACTGAAAAAGATTTTGTTAAAAATCTACCACCAGACGGAACGGGGTATGCGAAAATAGAAGATAATATTTGTCTTATTGCAAAAGATAAAGCTCCTTTTGAAACTAAGTTTGATCATACATTGTTTTATTATTTGTATTTATATAAAAACGGTGAAATAAAATGGAGGAAAAAATAATGAGCATATTGTTACCGATAAAAAATGCTGCTATTACACAGAGATTTGATGTAGGAACAGCAACCGGTGGATCACATATTCATGGTGCAATTGATCTCGAGGCTCCAAACGGAATAGGTACATTAATAATAGCCCCGGAAGATGGGTGTATTTATGGTTACAGAGCTATCCGACAAAAAGACGGTTTATATTGGCCAAAATTTCCGAAAGTACATGAATATGAAAAATTTACTTTTTGTAATTATTTTTATGACATGTATGGCGGTGTCACATTCTTAGAGAGCGTGGATGGAAAACGGACCCATTTATTTTGTCATTCGTATCAAAATCAAATATTTAATATAATTTTTGCTGATGCAAAAAAATATGTAATTGAACAAGAAGATGACGCCAGGTTTCCTATAGTGGGTTTATATACAGAAAAGGTAAAAGTTAAGGCCGGTGATTTAATTGCTTATGTAGGTCATTCCGGATATAATCTTGGTGTTCATCTACACTGGGAAACACATGCGGGACTTAATAATCAACAAACTTATTCGAATAGAATAGATCCAGAAACCTTGCTGGATAAAAAAGATATTAAATATAAATAAAAATAACAGAAAGTGCCTTAATTGGCACTTTCTTGTTAAATTTTATATTATTTTAAACGAATTAATGTATTATTTATTAAGGAGGCAATATTATGAACAATCTTTTATTAAAAAGTAAAAGAAGTAAAACTGAAGTTTGGCGCGCCGATGATGTAAAAAGGTTTTTCGAGTTAACCGACGATACAACGGTTCTTGACAATTTCACAAACAAAAATTTCAATGAAAAAATTGAAAAGTATCAGCAGTTTATTATTGAACCAAAATCTCGTTTCATGCCCGGTTGCGATAATAAGTTAAAAAATCATGATGATGTAATTTATTTTGCATTGTACGGTATTGACAATACAACGGATGAAAGATTTGTCAAGTTCGATTTTTGTGGATATGCTATTGGGAATAGCCAAATATTACGAAATCTTAAATAATAAATAAAATGTATATTATTAAGAGTAGAACAACGAAGGAGATATTAATATAAATGAAAGCACTTCAATGGACTGCTAGGTATTCAAAAAATTTCGACAAATTTAATGATGACGTAATATTAAACATTAGAAAAAATGACGATATGGTAAAATATATCGATGAGACCTGGGTTGAAATACAAAGACACCTACCTAAAAATATGAAATATTTAGGGTATAGATTTGACGACTCAGGGAGAAGGTTTAAAGAATTAAATGTTGGTAAGGATAAAGACAAATCCCATCCAACAAGAAAAAGTATGTCTATTTATGATACATATGCTAGATTAGCAGTATTTGAATTTGAATTAACTAATTTGAATCAACAAACAGATGAAATGGAAACAATCTATGTAGAGTGTCCTATTTATATTCCTTTATATGTAGATAATTATCATTTTTATATAAGAGGTAATAAATACTCCGCACCATATCAAATAACTGATGCAATTACATATACTAATAAAAGTAATATGGTTGTATTAAAAACGAAAACTAGAGCTATTAAATTAGCTAGAGAAAAACGAAATAATCCTATTATAGATGCACATGGAGAAAAATATATGTCAAACATTTATTATCTTTATGTATCTGCTAAAAAGGTTCCATTTGTTTTATATTATTTTGCCCATTTCGGGTTTATGAATACTATGAGATATTTTGGTGCCGACAAATTTATTAAATTCTATAAAGAGGCACCTTTAACACCGGATCCGAAATATATCTTCTTTAAATTTGGAATGATTTATATAGCAGTCGAAAGAGCTGCTTTTGATAAATATTATAACTTTAGACAATTTATTTTCACCGTATTGGAAACACAGAAACGTAATATGGATGTGGAAGCTATTGAAAACACAACTAGATGGAAAATTATATTAGGTTCTTCTATATCTGAAAATAATGCATTAGATAAAGGTAAAGGACTATTAAAAACATTTGAAATATCATTAGATCATAGAACTATTATAAATATTAAAAATCTTGTTGGCGGTGCTAATAAAGATGATATGTGGTCTGTTGTAAGGTGGATCTTCTTAAAGTTTTCCTCTCTATCTTCAAAATCACAAAATTTATTAAATAAAAGAATAAGAGTATCTGAATGGATTATAGATCCGTTCTTAAAAGAGGTGTATAAAAAATTATATAGATATTTATCTACTAGTGAAAAATCTAGAGATATGAATAGACTCGTGGATATCGTTAAGTGTCCGGAAGGATTAATATTGGGTGCTATTTGTGGTAAAAATCGAAAAGGGTTGACACTAAATATCGCTAAATATTCCGCTGGTGTAAATGATAACGTACTAATTAAAGATGCGTTAAGGTATACAACGTCTGGTCCTGGTACACCTGGTTCTGCAGGCGGCTCTTTAACGTCGACAGCCTATCGAGTCTTTGATCCATCATTTGTTGGAAGGATAGATATATATCAATCCTCTAATAGTGATCCGGGTACATCAGGGTGTTTAGTTCCTACAGCAAAAGTTAACATGAACACACTGACGTTTGAAAAAATAGTTTAAAAAACATATTGATAGAGTAAAAATTTATTCTTATTATTTTAAGGAGACTATTATGAGTGTTTATGATGATGAAGAGGGTATCGATGTTGATTCATATGAAAACGATGATTTGAATCTCGATGAATCTGAAGTCGATGAAGATGATGTTGTCGATTTCAATGACGATATGGAATATGACGACGAGCCTGAATTTGATGACGATGACGAACTCGTAGATGAAGAGTACAGCGACGACGAATTTGATTTCGGAGACGATGATCTTATAATCGACGAAGAGGACGAATAGCGAATCAAAATGGGGAGAAATCCCCATTTTTTTATTTTAATTTGAACTTTATTATATAATAATGAATAGGAGAATAATATGAGTAAACACAATAAAGAAATAAATAAAGAACCCATGAATCTAGAATATTTTGATGACGTTCTTGATATTTTTTATGATAATATTGATTTAAACGAATCTCTTTATAAAGAGATTCACGATAGTTATAGTAATAATAAACCAAGCGGTTTTTCACTAGGTACAAGTAGATCTGGTGTTGAAATAACTAAAACTTTAGCCACGGTTAGAGCTACGGCAGTTCAAGGTGCTTCGGCTTTATTTAATGCTAAAAAATCTATAGTCGAATTAGAATTAAAGAAAAAATCTCAAATTATTGATGAGAAGAAAGCTGATAATGATAAAGAATTTATTAGAACTGCACTTTCAGAAATTAATAATCCGAAAATGATAAGTAGAAGATATTTTAATGAAAAAAATGATAGTATAACAGGTGATGCTATTAAATCTGCTGCTGATGCTAATATGGATAAACTTATGCTAGAACGTGTAATCGAAAATAAAGTAAATGAAGGTACCATTTCGTTTACTAAAAATGAAAAGGCTATGAAGTATGATTTCAATAATGAAGTTGAAATAGTGTTTGACATAGAGGCTAAAAAGCCTGTGGCTGTTAAATCGGGAACAAATAAAGTTGTTACTGATTATCCTATCGAAAGAGCGAACGTTGACAATATTCTTAGAGAAGATCTAACCGAAGGTAAAGTATATTGTGAAAATGGAAAAACGCTTAGAATGGTAAAAACCAGTTCTTAATATGAGGTAATAATGTCCGACTATCAATATTCTGAAGAACTACACGAACAACTCAATTCTAATTTTGGTATTAATGAATCACTAATTGGAAAAGAAGTAGAAATTAAAGAAACAGAAAAATTACAATTGTTTTTATATATTCGAAATTATGATTCGAATGGTAATTTAATAACATCTCCTAGAGATGCAGTTAAAACTGTTATAGATACATATGAAAAAGTATTTACTGTGTTTGAATGGGAAACCTCTGAACCTACGTATACTTATGATGAAAATAATGACATGATTTTTGATGTAAAGAAAAATTATAGAGATGTAATTTCTAACGATCCATTATTATATATACCCGACGAGTTAAAAGATATAACTCCAATAGTTATAGATGAAACCACATTTTTAAGTGAAGGGTTGATAAATTATTTTAATTCGTTTAATAGAGTTGAAAAAAATGAATCCAAAACTATATTTATAAAATTCAACAGCACTACTGATAAATATAAATATTATTCTTTGGATGATTATTTGATTCGTTTTTTATTAGCATATGGCTATAAAACGTTAGGTTTTGATTTAGATGATAAAAATATAGTATTTGATGATATTGCATTATTAGAAACTGAAGTAATGAGTTTTGATAATGTAAATATTGTCATGAATGATAATATAGGTATTGAAACAGACTCTCTTTATTTAAATAATGTAAATATATCAATAGCCGACGACGAAACAATAAAAACTTTTGGCGTCTTGTTTAAAGCTAAGTGCAAATTTGATTTTATTACATTTGATGAATATATGTGTAAATTTGAAATAGGGTCAAAAGAAACTAATATGATTAAATGGATGAATAATTCATTTTCATTATATAGTTTATCATATGAAAGTGATAAGAAAGAATATGACGGTATAGACCCGATGATAAAAATAAGAAATATCAAAGATGTTTCTATAGGTTCGGTTTATATCAAATCTAAAAGATTCAACAGTAATATCTTTTTATTCAGTAAATGTGCTAAAATAAATCTAAATTCTATTACATTAAAGGCTGATGAGAGATTTGAAAAAAATCTTATCTCAATTAATGATATTTTAGAATTAATAGCCTGCGGAATTAAAATAGAGCAAAACAGTAAAACTAATAACACTAAACCACTATATGTATTTTCTATATCTGGCGGTACAATATTTTCTGAATATTCATTTATGTCGGTTATATCTAAATATATAGGTATATGCCAATTTAAAAATGATTACACTGAAAAAGTATCATTTACTGGTTGTGTTAATATGGAATCGAACAAAACATTTAATCTTATTAATAGTTCGATAAAATCACTAGTGTTAAGTAATTGTAGTATAAATAATATAACAAATTTTATAATTGATGCATCAAATATTTTATTCTTTGGTGTAAATATATCGAAGGTACCGGAAGTAAAATTAACACCAAGAGAAAAAATATACATATCAGATTCGTCGATAAAATGTGATGATTTACTGTTTAATTGTCTGGACGGATCATCAGTCATGATGGAGGGTTCTACCATTAAAACGAATAAGATAGAATCACATGGTGATGAAGGTACTGGTAATTTTTCCACTGATAATTGTACAATAAAATCAAAAGAGATGTATGTAAAATATATGAAAAAGATTTCTTCTTCTAATTCAAATTACGAAATTAATGAAATAGAAATAAGCGTTGTAAACATTTCTCACTTTAATCCTGCTTTAATAAATAATAGTCTTAAAAAAATAACTATGTTGGGCAATTGCAATAATTCAAATTTAGTTATTGATAATTCCTCTGTTAGAGATTTATCTTTTTATTTTAATAAGCTAAAAGGAAATTTAGGAATATTATATAATAATATGATATCCGATAATTTAGTATCAATAAAAGATTCATTGATAAATTTAAATATTAAAATATTGAAAGAAAATGATCCTATAACTATTTCATTAAAAACAAGCGGGGAATGTAAAGGATCTATTATATCAACAGATACAGATAATGCGCTTATTATACCTGCGGCTGAAGGATCTTTTAATGAAACCAAAAGGTTTAAAAATACAGATATAGGTGAACTCAAATCGAGTAAATGGAAGAATTTCATAGCATATGGTGTTATCAAGGGGGATACCCTATAATACACTATTTAAAAGAATGAAAAATAAAATATGCATTTAAACGATTAAAACTCGTGTTTTTTATCATATTAATGCATAAAAATGGACTTTATAAAGCAATAATAAATACACAAATAAGAATCGGGGAATTAACCCCGATTCTTTTATTTTGCTAAATTGGTTAACTGTAGTTGATCAACAGAACACAAGAATCGTTCATCTGTTGGACTATTTCTTTTAAAAATCATTTCTCCACTTATTATAGAATAATCGTCGGAAAATTCTTCATCATATTTATCATCATCTGTTACTTTAATTGTAATAATAGAATTAGGCAGAAATGATTCTAAATTGACTCCGTTTAATTTACTCAATTTAATAATAGTGTGCATACTCATCATTTTGGCAACTGAAGCCATATTATATGGATTATTTAATTCATCATATTCAACCATGATTTTATTACCAGTATCTTTATGTTTAACATTTGGTGTGACAATAGAAAGTACGGGATTTGTAAATTCATCGGCTTCACCTTCTTTATAAGTGGCTACAATACTACTTAATGTATAATTGCTAAACATTAATTCTGTTCCATATACTTCTGAATTATAAACATCTTTATTATCTTTAAATATACTAGCGCTTATTAAATAATCTATAGAAGTTTTATCTTTTTCCTCTATAAGGGACAAAGAACCGGAACCCATTAAATTTCCAACAGTAATATTAAATAAAATTTTATTAATTTTATCTTTATCATAATCGTGGTCGTTGCTAAGTTTGTTTAGCACATAAATACAGGGCGGATCATAAAACACTGTAAGAGCAGAGTTGTATATTCCATATCTTGCTTGTAGTTCTTTTATAGCTAAATTTATATTTTTTGGAGGAACCACTAAATCGTCATATTTTTCAGTATTATCAGGCATATCTATTATTGCTTCTTCGACGCCTATTTTTGAAATTAAATATTTAATCATAGTTCCTACATCAGCTTTGTCACCCACTACATTTAATATTTCTTTATTTATTTTTAACCCTTTTACACTATATAAAGCAAATGACATAGTTCGACCCAGAGCAGAAGCAGGATTGGTACTATATCCGTTATCTTCTTCAGCTTTATTTTCTTCCGGGTTTGTGTCCTTATCTCTGATTAATGAACTGAAGGAATTTTTTGTAAAGAATGGAACAAAAATATGATCTAGTAAACTTTTTGTTTCATACGGCTCTAATTCTGCTTCAGTCGGTTTTTCTTCTGATCCACCTTTATATTTTAAACCCTCTATCTTCATCGAACAGTAAATAGCATATTGAGAATTTCTAATTAACTCCATATGCACTTGATCCATTAAACACTCAACTTCAAATATAGGATAAAAATTATTATAATAATCAAAACGCTTCTTTATAATTTTAACCATAGTCGGTTTAATAGGATCTTTATTCGGTAGATAAAATTCTAAATCTATTTTATACATGTAATAACAATATTCTTTAGCCATAGTAACTCCTAAAAAAAGGATTTAAATCCTTTTTTTTATTCTCCTCGGTCTTCCTGTAACCAAAGGATATTTATATTTTCTTTATTAAATACTTCAGAGTATTCGTTTATATTATTTATTTGTCTATCTTTTAATTTTTGACTCCACGATTTTACAAAGTCTTTAATAAACGGTTTTATCTTTAGATTATTGGTGTATAAGATTTCATCTAATATTTTTAGATATTCTTTTTTATCTTCACCTAATTCTATATAATCAATATATTTTTCCCATATTGGTATAGAATCAGATTTAACATTATCTATAAATTCAAACAATTTGCTTATACGTGTAGCCATTCTAATATTGGATATACCTAATATAGGATGACCTTCGACAATATATTTTTTATGTAAAATCATATACGGAATCAGCAATTGTTTTAATTCATATGAATATCGCTTATTCATAAATCTTTCATCTTCACCTAATACAGATATCCATAGTTTTTTATAATTCATAACTTTATTAGTTTGATTATATGCTAAATAAAAAGTCTTATCACATATAGATAAGAACTGATATTCTAAAGGATTATTACCCAATACAGTAACTATAAGTTCTTTTTGCACAGCTTCTGTTGTTCGTTTAGTATATTCTACGACGAATGATGCTGTGTGAATATAAAAATATTTTGACACTTTATCTTTCATCTTTGGTATTAAAATAAGATTTGGAATAAACTTACATATATTTTGAAGATCTTTTATTACATCTTCAAATTCATCATAATCTTCTTGATTTTGACAATATAAGAGAAACGAATTAGCACATTTCATATTTGAATAATAGTAATGTCTATAATGTGCTATTATGTTTAACACACCAACTATTATCTGAGATTTGTGTTTTTGAGTAATGATTATATTTTTCTTGCACATAATATTAATCATGGTTCTCATTATTTTACCAATGTCTACAACCATTAAAATTCTATATTTTATATTATTTTTTGGTTTTTTACCAAGAGATTCATTCATAAATTCATATCGTATTTTAAAGATATTGCTAATCAGATTTGCCGTTATCATCTATATTTTCCCTCACACGAACATAATTTTTACTATACTAAATTGTTAAATTGAGTATAGACATTAAATAATATATATTTTAAATATAATTGTAAATTCGTTAAGAAATAATAATATCTATATATTTTCAGGAGGTTGATAAATGAAAAAAACAATCTTTATCGACGACGTAATTCACCCAAATATGGGTTCAGCTATATCTATTAGACCGATTATTGATTCATATATACAGAGATATAAGCAGTTTATTGAGAAAGATATAAAAATTTATTGTATTAAAACAAAAGAAGATTATATTTTTCATGCTGTTGTTCCATCAGAAAAAAATGCTAATTATGAAAAAGCTATTTTTTATGATGTAATAATACAATTTTACCCTGTTGATAAATTAAATAAGTCGGATCTGACTGTAAAAAATTATGGAGTGAAAGTGTTTTCGAATGCGCCATCGTGGATGTTCGATTTTACATACATTTTTGCTAAAACAGACAATATTCCATCTTTTATTCCTAAAAAGTATTATTCCAAAGCCGCATTAACCGAACCCCCGAAAAAAACAAACCCTATAGGATTATATGGTATTGATCGTATAGTTTTCTGTGCTTTATATCATTTGGAGATTAACACGGCGTTTAGAAAAAATCGGATAGATTTTATTGTTATAGATAAAATTACTCCGGATTCTATAGTAAAGAAGATCATGAGTCAGGAAGAAAAACTAGCCCAGATTGATATTGAATCCAAAAAAGCAAGAATAAAGAAAGCTGGTGAAAAAGCTAATAAGAAAAATAATAAAAACGATTCTAAATTAAATATTATAAATAAGAAAGAAAAAGAATTGGATAGTTTATTAGATAATAAATTGAAGGCAAATTTTGGTTCATCACTTAAAAAGGAAAAAGAAAACAATTTAAAGAACGAATCATTTAAAAGTGGTTTAATATCTGTAAATGGAATGAAGAAAAGACCTAAGAAATAACTAGCACAAGAAAGGAGGCACACTTGGCTAAGAAAAAACTTATAGAATATTTTCAACCGTATTCTAAAAATATTATAATACCATTTGAATCATACTATGGCTTACAATTCGAAGATTATAATGAATTTTTCTTATCGATTGCATCGAAAAAGACATATTCAAAAATCTCTGCATTAATCATTAAAGAAAATAATATCATACTTAATCTTAATGATGATATTGCAAATGAATTTTTATACAAATATTTTACTTTAAAATATTCTATAGATAATGGTGAAGCAAAAACAAAAACGCCAGAAACGTTTATAGTAGAAATGATTACATCGTTATTTACACCTTCATTGGTAAAGATGATAGTAGATTATGTAGACTCAAAATATAATACCGATATAGATCAAAATATTGATTTAACAAAACACAAATATGATGTAGGTACTACATTCTTGGATAGACATTATAAAATGCTTTATCAAGTTTCATGTATGAGTAGATTAATAATTCCGTTATTAACTCATTATATCTATAATGAAAGAAGTTTAGATACTAATAAATTTATAATGGATACATTTGGTTCACTATTTAAAATCGTAGAATCCGGAACTGATATAGATATCTATGCTAAACTACACTTATTCGTATCCAGAGCTATTCAAAGAACTTTATACACTGATGCTGTAATGTGGGATAGATTGAGAATCTTAGGTGTCACTCCAGAAATTGTGTGTGAAGATACTATGAATAAATTAATAACAAATGTTATACCAAAGTATTCATTCGATATGAATATTATGAATTTAAATACAGTAGTTATTAGAAAATCTGTTATGTCTTATACACTAAGAAAACGGGATCCGTATACTCTTTATTCATTATCGAGCAATGATGGTCAAGCATCAGATGAAGATTCAATTATTTCTGAAACAGAGATATTCGATTCCTACAATACACAACGTGATGAATCTATTATTCTATTTAGAAAATTTGGTACAAGTAGAGATATCGATATAATCCAGAAAAGAGAAGCAATTTTAATCACACCAGAAGAAATAGAATTTTATTCTAGGTCAAAAAGATATCACGAATTTCAGAAAACAGCTATCTGTTTTGTATTTTCCAGATACTTTAGTGGTGTAGAGAATATAATTGGCGGTTGTAGAAAAGAAGACTGGATAAGATTGATTATTATATTAAAGAAAATGTTAGAGCGCATGGGGTTAAATTATCTTTCTGATTTTGTATCTGCTGAAAGGCAACAGTATTCTTATAAAAGGATTTCTAAGTTTCTAGATAATACTATTAATGATGATCCGCTATATAAAGAAATAATTGAAAAACGATACAAATCGATAGGGGGTATATTTGAAAAGAAAAACTTTATTAAAGCTATGATAGTTATTCTTATTAATAATACATATACCTATAATTCTTTTGGTGATACTAGAAATGGGTGGTACATCGAAAAGAATGAATTAAAAATAGTTAAAGAAGTTTTAACATTCTTTAACACCTTAATCCTATGATCCTAAGGCCTGATGTAAAAATAGTTAATAACGTATTTGATATGCCTGAATTTAAAGAAGTTGGACGTAATATTATTATCTATATAGATAATAATAATATATCCGATGAACACGAGATTGCTGTTATTAATAACAGCATTCAAGTGGGTTCAGTGGGCGTGTTACAAAGAAACACTGAGATATTATACGCTATTAATTCGTACTATGGAAAAATAAAAAACCCATTATATTACAATCCTGTAAAAAAATCTATGGATGTTAATATGAACGCTACTCTATTAATAGAGAGTAATTCATATATATACAAAATGATTGATACATTTAAAGAAGATCATATAACCACAAATTTATTTGATGGAGAATTTTATAGAAAATTTGCAAGATATAAAAATGATAAACGCGAAATATTACCATCAGATCCTAGATACTACAATATAGATCATCAAATTAAAATGACAGGA
Source organism: bacterium (assembly GCA_035417885.1). GTDB lineage: Bacteria > Patescibacteriota > Patescibacteriia > JAGPKW01 > JAGPKW01 > JAGPKW01. The sequence continues at coordinate 1,870 of DAOLQA010000014.1, read as the reverse complement.
TCAGATTGCGCATTTGCGACAGAAGATAAACTGTATGTACAATGTGCTAGGAATGGTGATGGTATACCATATATATTAAACGAATTGGTGGATTCTATAACAGAAATAAGAGCAACCAATATAACTATCGATGATCCATATAGAATGTTAAAGCACGATACCGATTATACGACGTTTGTAAACAATTTAGTTTCTAGAATAATCAACTTCGCTTTATTGGCTTTAATTGACAGGTTTACAGTAATACTTGATACTGATATGGGTTTTAATATTCTAGAGGCTAAAAGAAGTTTCAAAAATATTGAGAAAAAATATGAAAGATTTGAAATCAGTTCATTTTTCACACAAATAGAAAATGAATATAGTGAATTAATGGATTCTCAATATAGAATGAGAATCACTATTAAATACATGAAATATCAAACTCATATACAAATATTACCACCAGTTAATAATATAACAGGGGTTAAAATCAATTCTGACGTTTTAGACTCACAATTGATCGATATGATTGAAACTTCATTTATAGATACTCAAGTTGATATTTAATAATATATTATATTATAGAGGAGGCATGTGTGTTAATCAGACCACCGCAAACAATTGACGATACTATAATAGATCTAAAAGAATATAATATAGCTAAGGCAAGGCGAAAATTAATGTTCTTTGTTGATAAATTGGAATATGAAAGTGGATTTTGTAAAACAGGTAAAGCTATACAAATAAATTTTAGTGCAGAAATATCACCTAAAAATGATATAATGCGAAAATTTGATATAGGTACATCTAATTCTACTGGAGTGAAAAGTACTGTATACACGTATAATGTATTTTTCCCATATACTGCTGGGGATTTAAAATCTGCTCAACTCATATTAAATAATGCATACTCAACAGATGAGATATGTGATTTTGATAATAAATTGGTTTCAAAATCAGAATTAGGTATTTATAATAGTATGATATCTTCTAATGAAGAAAAAATAGCTTCATTAAATATGAATGGTTGTTTATTTAATATGTCGACTGTTTTATTACCAAAATATTATACCGAAGAGCATCAGAAAAAAATAGAAAATGATACATATAGTATTATATGGGTAAATGATCGAATACAATATGAAGCAGGTGACTTAATTGATAATCTAACAACTATCGAAGTATTTGATATCAAAACATGGGACACTATGCTACCATTCTTGATGAAAGATATACAGATGAAACGTGAAAATAAAAATGAAACCAATAATGTTAATTTTATATCGGACATGTTTTTACCTATATCAGAATCGATGATATTTGGTTTTTCATTTATTTATGATTCTGTTATGGGTATAGGTGTTAGAAATCCTAAAGGGATAACAGATATACCCATGGGTGAATTTAGAGTAAAAGAGAATATAGCCGCAAATCTAAATCTTATCAAAGATATGGTTGCGGCTGAAGCCAGAGTTATTGAAGCTCAGTATGGTAAAATAAGATTATATTATACACCATTATTATCTGGTGATAAATTGTTGGTTTATTATGATGATTATGCAAAAGACAACCAACCAGATTTTAATAAAACAAAGTTGGATAAAGATTTTTCTATAACAGAACAAGCTGTTGACCTTGTGCATCAATCGACGATGATGTATACGGATGATGGAGAGGAATACTAAATGCTACTGAGACCTAATAATGAAAAAGATTATTCGTCAAGAGTCATTGATGATCATAAATATCTAACAATCCATAATAGTGTGGTTAGATTAGATACTATAAAAATATCATCTGACTCTGGAGGTCTCGTATTAAACAGATCTACTCATTTCGGTGATACAGACGGTATCATGTGCAGCTTGACGGATTTTATATTTTCACA
>DAOLQA010000013.1:0-17608 GCA_035417885.1 bacterium | reverse complement strand
GCCTACAACTTGTATCTTAAATTATGAATCTGTGAAAGATATTGCGATAGGTAAAAATCATACTTTATTTTTAATGGATGATAATACAGTCATGGGTGTTGGACAAAACTTATATGGCCAATTAGGAATAGAAAACTATATAGAAGATAATATATATGAACCTGTAGAAATTAATTTTTATGGTAAAATCAGATCTGTTTTAGCAACCAAATATGGAACCGTAGGAATTGATTTTTATGGTAACTATTTATATACGGGTACATTTGTAGATAGAGAACTGCATGGTTATTTAGAAGAATCAGAAAGGCCTTTAGAAACTGATATAGCTTTAATAGATGGTGTAAACTACAATTTTGTTTTTGTTCAGCCGACTGTTAAAAAAATATTTGGTGGTATAAAGCGAGGAACAATTTCTTTATTTATTAATAAAATAGTAGATATCGGAACAGGTATATTGTTTTATCTTGAAAATGGTGAATGTATATTTACTGGTAAAAATATTGATCACTTTATGAACTTATCATTAGGCGATTCAGTTATGTATCCTACAAATATAGAAAATGAAGGTTTAAATGATATTAATAGAATATCTAATGTGGTAGATAATAAATGGTCATATATGAAAGATATTTTAATGAGAATGGATCCATTCTCCGGTAATACATATAAATCTATTTATTATAAAAATGATAACGGAAATTGGATAAATTGGACTTTATTATGTGCTGCGTATAGTACGACAAGTGCTACATTTGTAAAAGATGTATACGGAAAAGTTGTTAAAAACCTTCCATATTTATACGGATTAGCTAATACTAGAGAATCTTTTTATTTAGTTCCGCAGTATGCAATACCATGTTTAGATTATATCGATGAAACCGGTGTATTATATAAAATTAATAAATATGATGGAAAACACGATTATGATTTTCAAAATACTGTTCATTTTGATACACTTAATGAAAGTTCTTTTTCTATCGAAATATTCAGCAGATATTTTGAAGAAACTTATGGTACACAACCACCCTTGCATCAAAGAGTTGATGTTAAATTAAACATATTAAATGAATATAATTTTAATAAATTTATAACTTGGATAAATGGATCTATTCCACCTTTTAAAAGATACGCTGATAATAAATCACAATATCTTGACAAAGGTACAATGTTTATTCCAGTTGTTAGAAAATGTGAAAAATCTGATACACCTGTTGTATTGAAAGATGCTACAAAACCAACTGTAGTCGAACCTGAGGTTCCGACGGAATTACGCTGGGATTTTAATGTTAGACTATTCGGGTGGGAAAATGTAGAAGTAACAAATCCTGAGGAACCAAACAATGTTATGAATGAGACTTTTGTTTATCGAAGTAAACAAATATCTATTCCTAAACAATTAAATTTTCCTGAACCTCTAGAAGAAGACACTTTCATATTGTTATTGAATGGTGTAGTTGTACCAGAAAGTGAATATGAAATTGATAAATTAAATAATAATAGAATAGTTTTAAAAGGATATAGGAATTATATTTTGACGATTTTTACCGAATTACTTGGTATTAATGAAAACATTAATTCATTTATCATTCTTAGCAAACTACTCACATCTAATAAATTCACTATTGTTAGATTCAATAGTACATTACCATTAAAGAAAGCGAAGATATTTAGGGATAGGGAGATTTTACGAAATTCACCATATCCGGGAAATGTATCTTTTAGAGAAATTAAATATAATGATTTAATTCTAGTTGATGGGCATTATATTCCTTTTATTTGGGAAAATATAAAATCCATTAGATATCCTGATACATTATACACATTACACGATTCAATAAGTGATTTTATTGAGTCGTCTGATATATATCGATTAAGGGTATATTTAGAAGATAAATAAATAGAGGCAGCCCCATTTCCGGGGCTGCTTTATTTTTTTATTATATCAATAAAATATATATGTAAGGAGAATAAATATGGCTTTAACTAATCCAGTTAGTTGCTCAAAAGAAGATTTATTATCTGATATATCCGAATCAATTTATTTAATTGATGAATTAATAAGCAAAGTTGGCATTGTGGTTGATGCTGTTGAAGTTGCAAAAGGTATTAAAGGTATTAAAACTGAAGACGCAATAAAAGAATTTGAAAAGAATGATAAACCAAAATTTAAGAAGAAAAAAGATGAAGTATATGCAGCGGTAAATAAGGTATTAGGGTTGATAATATGATAACTAGTGAAAATGGAAAATTAGCTAAAAAAGCTTTAACAAAAGTAAAAATAAAATTAATATTGCTACAAAAATTAGTTGAGGATTATGAGTTATACAATTCAATACAAAAAATAACAACTGATGGTTCATCTACTGTTGATTATATTGATACGTGTATCGACGGTATTAATTATCAATTCAATCCAGATACAGGTAAAACAGTAGAAATAATAACTGCTTTAACAGGAGTGTTTGAAACTCCACCTCCACCTGAAGTTGTTGATATAGCTACTATTCATAAAACTATAGATAAAAGTACAGAGATTATTTCAATAACAGATACCGAGATAGAGGAATTATATACGACTCAAATAAATGAAATAAAATCTTCAATCACAACTTTACTAAGTGAAATTGAAGGATATATCATTAATCATTGTTAAATAAAGGAGATACAATGGAAGATTTAAGCTTAAGTTTTTTTGCGGACGTTGAAGACAAATTAATAGCAATAGAAGGTATTGATGGTAGTGGAAAAAGTACATTAATAGATACATTTAAAGGACTACAAAATTCATATAAATTATTTAAAGGTGTTGATTTTGAATTTACTAAATCCCCTTGGGAACCAAATGTAATAAAATATATTCGAAGTATTTTAAGTGAAGAAAATAAAACTCCGATCAATATAAAAAATAAGGTATTATTACACGCATTTACATCAGATATCATTTTACACTCTAATGATATATCATATAATATCGCTAATAATAAAGATCGATTTTATATAATTGATAGATATATAGCATCAACATTTGCTTATCAAGGTATAAATTTTGAACCAGATGAGATATCAAAGATGTTTGGTAAATATGTTAAAGTTCCTAAATATACTATATATTTAAAGACTTCAACTAAAGTAGCTTTAGAAAGAATAAATACTAGAAATAATTCTTCTATAAATAAAAAACATGATGTAGAAATATTTGATAATGAAGAATATTTAAATAAAATAAATAAAAATTATGATGTATTTTTCAAATTATTAAATGAAACTTCGGGTTCAAAGAAAATGGTATATAATCTTGATACAGATGATAAAACGAAAGATGAAGTTTTAAAAGCGTTTTTAACTATTTTAACTGATATAGTAAATCGAGAAAAAAATAGATAATTATTTATCTCTACCCAAACGGGTAGAGATAAATATGTTTAGCTAGATATTAGATTGACGAATGTGATTCATCATCTCTGTCCAGTCGTATTTAGACAAATATTCCAACCGAGATAATCGGTTAAATTCTTCATACGGTATAGGAGACGACGGCAAATCAACCAATTCGATTCTTCGATAATGTCTGGGGTGTCCACCAACATTTTTGTGCTCATATTCACCAACAACTTTAACTATAGAATGAATATTAAACTTTGTCATTTGCCCTACACCAATAACAACTAAATCACCAATTTTCATATCATAAGCGAACTGTTTAAAATTCCTTAATATTGCTCTTGACATATATCCGTCGGTAATTAAATCGTTGATTTCGTCATCTGAACAATTGCCAATAAAATCATTAACACCCGGTTGATCGATTCCAATGATTTTGTTGTTGATAAAATCTTTAGCCCACGATTTAAATGTTTTCATTCCCCAGAATTTAGGATCATCCATGATAATCCTCCTAAACGAATAATATTTCTTTGATTGTCTTCATCTTAACAAGACTACTTGTAGACTAATCTAATATATTATACGCAAGATATAATATACAATTTATACTACCATTTAGTACGAAACAAAAAAAATACACCACCTAAATGGTGGTGTATTGTATTTTTATATTATACTTTTCATTAATGGCATTACAAAATCAATATAATTATTAATTTTTATCAATTCTGCATTTTTGTCATTAATGAATACGGTGCTTTCAATAATTTCTCCATTAATATTATAAAGAAAATTATTTTTATTATTTAAACTTCGATAAATATTTTCATCGTCATTATTAATATATCTAAATCGCTCGTTAGCCATAGAATCAATACAATTGTTTACACCTAATGATACACTACTTTCTAGAGTAATTAATAACGGCTTCAAATATTTATCGACAAATGGACTATTGGAAACAACTTCAGAGTTAATGCCTTTAATTCTTAAAGTGCCAGTCATACTATCAAATAATAAACTTTTACTACCTATTCTATAAAAACTACTATAGAATCCATCTTTATTAACAAATTCGACTTTAGTACCTTCTATGTCGAGTATAGTATTAGTTGGAATCTTTTGAGATAATACAAAACTATCTTTAGTTGTTTCTATTATATTCATCAATCTAATATTATTCTTATTTATAAATTCTTTTTTAAATAAGAATAATAAGTTTTGAAGTTGTGATGAAAGGGTTTTATCATTTAATTGCATTTTACCTATTTCAATATTTCTTTCTAGTTTAGATAATCGATTTAAGTTTTCATATAATTTGTCACCCTTTAGAATTTTAATAGCCATTAAATGGGCGCTCTTTATATCCCATTCACTAATAGTGGAAGATATAACAGAAGTAATAGCATTATTTCTGAATATCTCCTTTATCAGTGGGCCATCAATTTCTTTTACTTTTTCGTCATTAGACATAAATTAAATTTAGACTTTTTCATATTCTGAAAAGTCAACAGTTTCTTTTGTTTTTGCGTCGTTTACATAATTAACAAGAGCGTGTGCCTGGGTGACCGAGTTAGACAAAGCAAGAATACGTGTACGATTGTTGGCTTCAATAGATACAGCAATCTGTTCCAATTCATACATTAAATTTGGAATAACAGAATTTCTTAGCTGATTGATTTCGCTAAGTTCACGGTCTGTATACATTTTAGCAACATCTTTTGAAGTCTTATCTTTGATATTCTTTTCAAATTCTTCAATCTTATCATATGAATCATTTATAATTTTCATCACTTCTTCTGTTCTGTATAAGAACACATCTCTTTTTCGTTTTGATAGTATGTATTCGCGGCATGTGAGAGCGTAGTCATCAAATACCGTATCGAATTGCTCTTTTGAATCAACTTTAAAGTCAGTCGAATATGAGCATCCGAGGGTTAGGTCGCATTCTTTTTTTCTTTCTGTGTACCACAGGTTCAATTTTTGCAACTCTGTAAGCTTTGTTACTTCTTTCTTTTCTGTTTCTTTAGTTTCCATTTAAAACCTCCATAAATGATTATAGATATTATTTCGTTCAATCTACTATAGAATAATATATAGTCAAAAAATCGTATGAAACCCGTTTAAGCTCAGCATATTATATCTCGATTTTTTTTATTTAATATACATTTTTATATAATAAACACTGGAGTTTTATCATGAATGAAATTGTAAAAATAGATTATATAAAAAAACCTGAATCGTGTATGAAGTATGATGTATTATCTAGTAAGATGATTAAAAATATAGAGTTTCTTGTTAGACAATCATACCATTACAAAATATTAATGCATTATCTAAAAAATACATTAGATTTAAATAGATGTGCGTATTATGAAGGATACTCAATGTCCAATGGTATGGGTGTCGAAATACATCATTCGCCAATAACTTTATTTGAATATACTTATGCGGTTGCTAATAAGCATTTAAATGAAAATGGATATTACCGATTATTACAGGTGGCTAAAGAAGTTTCTAAACTTCATTATGAATTTAAAGTTGGTTTGGTACCATTAAACCCAACGGCACACAAACTAGTACATTCACAAAATTTAGAAATACACCCAGATTTGGTAAAAGGTGATTGGGAAGCATTTTTTCATGAATATAAACAGTATGGGTCTGATTCATTAGAGAATATAGTTAATGAAGCAATATTTAATCGAGAGCATAGGAAAATGGAAGATTATCCAAATATATTAAAACGATCTGAAACTATTTTTGAACAGAAAAATGTACCACTTCTTAAAGATATTAATATTTCAAAAATGCTAACAGAAATTAAATTAAAGTCATTAAATATGCTAAATAACTAAAAATGAACTCTCCTTAAATGGAGAGTTCTTTATTTTTTTATTTCACAAATCACATATGAATATCATATAAGGAGATAATGTAAATGAATGATATAGTTAGTTTTATTATTGTAGGATTTATATTTTTATTAATATTTTTTATATATGATTATATAAAGAGTAAATTTAATTCACCAAAAATAATTCCACCACCGAAACCTAGTCCTTTTGATCAGCGCATTGCTCAAGGTGAAGATAGTATGTGTTTAATCAATTCTTTTCTTAAACGAATATTTAATAAGTTTATTAATCAGATATTGATTGAAATTAATGAAAAGAGTGGTAATTCTATTAAAATATTATTAGAGAAGTTAAGTAATGAAAAAACTATGACTGATAAATCAATAGGTTTTTTGTTATTAGTGAGATCACTAATGTCAGATGATTTAAAATTATTATTTAATAGATACTATAATATTATTGATGAAAATGGTGAATTAAATGAAAATTATGACACTTATATAATAGAGTGGTTTATATTACAGATTCGATTTATTAGTGCAAAATACACAGTAGCGATAAACGGAAACTATTCAACAGAGCACATGGTTGAAATTAATTCAAAATTGTTTTTTGATATAGAAGCCGAATTGTATAATGATTTAGGATTTATAAATAAAGAAGAAGAAACTAAAAAACACAGCAAATAACATAAGGAGGCAAAAATGTTATTAAACTTGATGGTGAACAATGGTGGTGCTTTAAAATTAGAAAACAATAGTAAAACTTTTTCGGCACCGACTGGATTTACAGCGATTGACGCTCTCGGAGCAACGCTTGAAAATGATATTAATATGATACCTTATTATAATAGAGGTACAACAAATAAATTTTATATGAAAGCTGGTCACTCGGGTACAGGAAAAACCACATTAGCTATTCAATCGAATTGTAGTTCTGTTGATTGGTGGAACTCTAGATATCCAGAAACCGAACCCTCAGATTTTATTTTTATTGATTCAGAGGATAATACAACTATTAATCGTGTTCAAGATTTATCTCATTGGAGTTACGAATATATTAATAAGCATTTTGTATTAGAAAAAATGGTAGACTTAAAGAATATTTATAATTATATTCTTAAAATTGTTGACATGAAAAATAAAAATAAAGAAAAATTTTATGTAGAAACTAATATGCTTGATATTAATGGGAAACCATTAAAAACGTGGGCTACTACATATGTCCTAATAGATTCTATAGCTGCTATCAAATCTGGAACAGGACTGGATAATCTCGATCGTGATAGAGTTGGAGATATTAAAGAAGCCGACATTAGTCAGAATATTGATGCTATGCGTGAAGCAAAAGCAAATACTGATTTTATTATGAAAATGAAACCATTATGTAACGAATATGGTATTAAACTAGATATAATTAATCACATCACTGAAGAGCAAAAATTTGGTATGTTTGATATACCTAAACGTGTTTTAACCACCCTTAAACCTGGTGAAAAGATGAGAGGCGGATACGAATTAATATATCAAGCATTTGGTATTGATAGAGTAACTCTAAAAGAAAGATTAAATGAACGCAATCCGCTATATGGTGAAGGTATAGATGGTATGATAAATGAATTTATGTATATCAAATCTAAGAATCTTGGTGAAGGGTTGCCTTATAGAATGGTTATGGATAAACGAGAAGGGTACAAACCAGAACTTAGTGACTTTGAATATTTATTCACTGTAAATTATGGGATAAATGGTGCTGGCGTATCTATGTCTTTAGCTATATTACCGGAAGTAAAATTTTCAAGAAAAACACTTGAGGAAAAATGTAGAGCTCATCCTGAATTGGCTCGTGCCTTACAATTTACAGCTAAAACACACATTATTTATACATTATTATTAGATAAAAAAGAAGGTCCTTCGTTAAGTGGAGTTATCAATCTTCCTTATGAAGCTAGAGTTGCATTAATATTTAATATGACCAATAGATATCCAGGATATGGACACGAAACTATTTCTGAAGAATTAGCTTTAGCTTTATATAATGGTAAAAAATTTATATCTGATAGTGATGTACCTCTAAACGATACATATTTATCCGAAGATATATTGGCTGCTCTTTGTGAAGAAGAACACACACCAGCTTTTGTACCAACATTTGGAATGGATAGTTTGATCACACCATTCTCTAATAAAGAAGATTATATAATAGATGACGAATTTTGGATTAAAAAATAAATAAAAATAACATAATGGAGTATATTTTATACTCCATTATATCTATATATTATAAAATGACAAACATCTATTTAAAAGAAGGGAGGATAAATGTCAGTTTCTAAAGAAGATTTAGATTTCTTAAATGAGCGTTTTAGCGGCGATGAGGCAGATAAAATGTTTAGTGCAGGACTATTATTTGATACTAGACAAAGTTCCGGTTCTCGATTAATTATGTCCTCAGCATTCATTGGTGAACAGTGGGTTATACCTAAAGATCCAGGTTTTCCGTTCATATATACCGGCTATGAAAATAGTTTTGGTAAATATGCAGATTCTATAACAAAATCAGAAGCAACAGTAAAAGTAATTGATGTAATTAGTAAATTTATGAATATGCCTAGACATATTTATTTTTATGTAGTACAAAATATATTAACCGGAGTATATGATGTTATAGAAATACAGCATTATGAATCATATGCAGAAACTCATGGATATGAGAAACCACAGTCGATGGGTGATATGTTTACTCCGGGTTCCATTATTCCTGAAAACACGATACTAGCAAGTGCGCCAACCAGAGATTCTCATGGTAATTATAAAATGGGATTTAATGCCAAAATGGCATATGTTTCATGGTCAGAAGTAGAAGAAGATGGATATGGTATATCGGACGAATTTGCAGAGAAAACTAAATTTTATCAAATAGATGAAACTGTTGGCACTATTAATAGTAATAGCATCTTATTAAATAGATACGGTACTAAAGAAAATTATAAAGCATTTCCAGACATTGGTGAATATGTAAAAGATGGTATATTGTTTACAAATAGACAATTAAATTTTGCTTTTGCTGCTTCTGAATTAACCGAATATGCATTAACAACAGCATTAGATTCTGATTCATCTTATCCTGGTAGAGGGCGAGTTATAGATATAGATGTATATATCAATAATGAAGATGAATTAAAAAATAACTCTAACAGGGCTCAACTAATGCATTATTGGAACATGTCTAAACTATTTCACATGCAAATTATAAATGCATTAGAAAAGATAGTAAAAAATAAAAAGAATAAATATTCTTATAGATTGCAAATGTTATATGAACGATCGTTAGATTATATGAATCCGGATATTAAGTTTAGTTCTAATAACGGAGTATTTGAATTTGGTTTTATCAAATTTGTTACAAGTTATGAAGCCAATCTGGTAGAAGGATCTAAAATAACTGATAGATCTTCATCTAAAGGTGTAACGTGTCACATTATACCCAAATCTAGGATGCCTAGAGATAAATATGGCAATGTAGCTGATATTATACAATCCCCTCCCGGTGTACCGGGGCGTGCAAATTCATTTCAATTATATGAACACGAAACTAATTTCATATCATTCTTTATTAGAAGAAAGATGTGTGAGGCTGCGCCATTTGGTTTAGAAAAACAGTTTGCTATTTTATATGATTATATTGAAATAATTGATAAAGAGCAAGCATATGAATTAAAAATGAATTGGAGTGTATCATCCGATTTTGATAAAACTGAATTTATAACCGATAATGTATTGAATGGTATATATATTAGAAAAGGTCCATTTACTAAAAATTTATCATATGAAAAAATATGTTTCTTATATGAAAAATATAACATACATCCTGATAGAGTTAGAGTACAGCGCGAAATTAAAAAGCATGGTTATGATAGAACTTTAATGGCTAATCTTAATGAAGATGAATACTACGGCTTATTTAAGAATAAAAAAGGTGAATTATTAAACACGTTTGTATCTAAATCTGATTTAGACGATGGATCATATAAAGAAATAGATGATGAATTTTATGTAAACGACGAAACTGTTGTAAAAACTGATCATGGAGTTTACACAGTAAAACCGGATAAAAAAGGTGTTTATAGAAATACAACGTCGGCCGATTTAGATCATAATATAACTACTAAAAAGAAATATTTATCAATCAAAGAAATAGATGATATTATATCAGAGAATTGGACAGATGATACTTATATAGTTGAAGAAAATGATGAAACTATGGTTATTTCTACATTAACCGAAGAACCTGTTATTATCGCCGACAAATTCTTTGTTATATTAAAGCATACACCAGAAAGTAAATTGTCTGCTAGATTTATCGGATCTACATCACCTTTAGGACTACCCAACAAAACGTCTAAGACAGATGGTAACGGCGCTATATCGGGAACACCAATTAAATATGGTGAAATGGAACTATTTAACGGATTAATTAGAGTTGATCCGATGATGGTGTATAGACATTTATCTATGGTGTCAAAAAACCCAGAATTGAGGTCCGAATTATTTAATACGCTATTATTTAAAGATCCAACTAAATATCATGATTTAATAACTCCTATATCATCAACTTGTAATGATATATCTGCTAAGGTATTTTTCGCATATAACTTTTGTTTAGGTGTGGAAGTCTTAGAAGATGGAGAAGAAGATATTTATGAACCTTTTGATAATATAGAATTAACCGATGAGCAAATGGATATGATATTAGAAAAACATCTAATATTGAATCCGGTATCAAAGCTATAATTTAAATGTATATTATATAAAGTATAAAACTTTAAAGTAGTCGACTACACGTCGACTACTTTTATAGGAGGCTCCGAAATGAAGGTGAATGATCACACCTTAAAAGTAATGAGGAGTTTCGGTAAGAGTTGCTTCACCGAAGCTCATAAAATCAAAGTGCTGAATTATTTCTTCGTAAACGGAAAATATGCTCCGATATCGGAACGCATAATGGTTGGAGACAACCTCGAAAACCGTGATGAGGATATAATTAAGGGTATGCTTTATCTGTGGAGTGTAATCAAAACTATTAATAAAAATAGTTTGAAAAATTCCACGTATAAAATATACAGAATACGTGAAACAATCGTTGATAAGATGGGTGAGAAAAAATCATCTTATCGTATCAGTGTTGAAGAAGGCGATTTGGATGATCTATTGGATGATCTATCAACCCTATTCAATCTAATCCAATTAGATCCAACATCAACTAAATTATTTTCGCTTATGTCTAGAGATTATTCAGTCTTTAAAGATGAAAGTGACGAAGTTAATGATGTAATAAATCGGATCGATAAATTGCGGGATTATAAATATCTCACATTTTTAATCGACTATAAAATGAAAGAAGATGGAAAAATGGTTAATCTAAAGCGCACTTGGTATACATTCGGCGAAGAGAAATCTATCGCATCTGAAAATATGAAAGTGGCCATGGAGTTTGGGGTGTTACCTTTTTCAATAACAGCCAACACCACTGAGATAATACCGTAATTTTCTTTGTTCTCCCCATATTGAAATGGGGAGAATTTTTTTTTGTATTAATTCAAAACATTTCAATATTATAATAAGAAAATATTATCAATAAGGAGATATAAACATGCCATTAAATGCTGTAAAAGGTTTTTATACACTATCAGGTAGTGTAGACTTACCGAGCTCATTCGACTGGACTAAACCTTTTGGGTTTAATGAAGGTGCAGGTGGTGCAATAACCGGTCCTGTATTTAACTATTCATTACTAGATGTAATTAAAAATTTTATTAAACCGAATGTATTGTTAAGGGACAACCCTTATGTAAATACTACAAATTCAATATTAATAGCAGAATCATATGAAAATGAAGAAATACAATCGCAAGAAATTTATCAAGATTCATGGACTAAATTATATAAAATACTACAGTCTATTTATATTAATCAATCTACTTGGAACTTGCCACCTACCAATGCTGATTCATACCGTAACAAAGGTGATGAGGAATTAAGTTTAGACGCACAATTAGAAGATAGTTATATACCAAATAGTTTGGAAATATATACCGACTCTAATGCTGGTAATAGATTTTATAAAGTATATTTTAGATCAAGAATTGACGGTGCAGTAGTAGATTTTGAAATCTTCTTTAGCCCAGATTATTATATACGATATGGCGCTCCTAAAGTATTTGATGTATACACATATGAAGATATTGATGGAAATAATATTATCAGTGAGCAAGAAATGGATCAAATGGTTGTTGATAAATTCTTTCAAACAACTAAAAATGGTCAATTTAAACGATGGGATAAATTTAAAACAAGAAAACGAATAGGTAATTATATAACAAGTGGTGGTTCAACCGAAGGTACAACATTTGAAGAACAAATATTTTATGTATTTAGTTCTTTGGCACCAGAGCCTGTTAATGGTGTAACAACAGCTGATAAATCTAGAGCAGCAAGAAAATATTTAACAGATAAATATCCTGGCGCATCTAATATGTCTAGACTCATATGGACATATCCAGATCTGTTTACAACAGCTGAAGTCACAATAGTGCCTGTATATAATAACTATTTATCCGGAACAGGAAATAATAATACTGTTAAACATCCATTTGATGCTTATAAATTAATAGAAACTTTAAATAGAAATAATTATGATATTAATCCGAATGCATCAAACGGTACACCATATGAAATATTTTATATTGGATATTTAAGTAATAATAATTATTCATATTTATATCCATTAATAGCATTTGAAAATAAACAAATATCTGAAGTACGATATCCTATATCTTCTAGATTTCCAGATTATAAACCAATATTTTCACAAGATACAGCAGAGGCTGATGAGAACTCAGAAAAATTCCATCAGTTTATTATTTTGTCCCTCAATATAATTAGCGGATTAATATCATTAGCCGATATCCCGCAGGAATTAAGTTATCTAGAATGGACTCATACTACAGCCGAAGGAAATGTTCCTTCTGAAGTAACATTTACTTACGCCAATGTTAAATGGAAGATTAAAGGACAGTTATAATGAAAAATTTAATACAAGGTAAATATTATGAAATCCCTTTCATAGAACCATATACAGAAAAAGGTCCTTACTTTGTAGAAATATCAGCAGTAGCTAAAAAAGAAACTTTGCCAATATATGGAGACTTCGATATAAGAGGTGCGTTTTTTGATAAGGTGGGTATTAAAACTTATCTACAAATGGTGACAGATACAACAAATATTTTTATTTGTCATATTATAAAAAGTACAGATCCGATCGAAGTTGATATTGGTGATTTCATATTTATCCCCGAAACTATTGTTGATTATTCTAAAGTAGAAGAATATTTAATATCTAAACGTATAGGTATAAACATTGATGGAATTAGAAGACAATTCGATTCAGTTTCAGAGCATAAAGATTTTATTAATAGATTGGGCGATTTAATCCCAAAAGCTGTTAATAATATTAGCTTAACCGCTAACGACTTAGTGTCTATCTCTACAAAAGAAGACGATATTTTGTTAAGTAATAGTGTTTTAAATAGAGAAACAAAAGATAGAAATAATATAGTAAAAGAAAGAGAATCTCAAGAATATATTCAAAAAAAATATATTTCTGATAGAGAAACGGATTATTATAAAAGAATTAAGAAATTAGAAAAAGATGAAAATGAAGTAGTTAATTTAAAAGCTCAATACCTAGCTTTAAAGAATGAAGCGGAAACTAATAAAACAGCAGCTATAGACTTTTTAGAAAAAGTAAATGGTTTAAAAAGTAAAATGCAAGATGTATATAATATATTATATGATCGGTCAGTTGAATTAGGAATGCCAATAGAAACGTGGGATTTCTTAGAAAATTCTATGAACTATTCGCAAGAAGAATGGGATCAATATTTAGACTCATTAAGAAATATATAAAAAAAATTAACCACCCAATTAAGGGTGGTTAATTTTTTTGTCTTAATAATTACTTATCTTTTTCTATAGAAAGAATAGAAACTTTCATATTCTTTACGGCATCAACGCCGGCAGGATCAGCTACACCTTTAATTTCATCAAGGAGGAAATCAAGATCAGAACCGTATTCGGTGTCAAGTTCTTTTGATAAATCATCAAGCTTTATCAAAGCGTCTTTGAACTCTTTATACTTCATACGATCTGTATTTCGTGCAATCTCGAGCTCTGCGCGGAGTCTCGCGTTTGGAAAAAGCTCATCTAATGATGTACTTTCAAATTTATCATCGATATTCTTTTTTTCTTTCTCGCTAAGATCTATAGCGTTAATAGCCTCAGCTCCATCTTCATAACCAAATACTGCATTATCGGGATTAGAGATAAGTGTGCGCACACCATCTTTTTTCATAAACCCGGGTACATCTTTGATTAACGAAAGTAATACTTTCGATTTTGTTGAGTTAGTAAGTGACATTACATAACCTCCATAATTAGTACTAATATATAACTATATGTTAAAATGAAAAATTCGTATTAAATACATTTTTATTTGTATATTATATAGTGTAAAAGATGTAGACTAAATAGTTATAGAAACTCTCTCCTCTACATCATTTATTCCCGTGATCGTGTGCTATCTCCCACCAGCACTTAAACGATCAAAACTGACAAAAGGGTTAACTCCAATCCTATTGTCATCAGTATTAATTAGACTCGCTACCACTTTTATGGAGAACGGATTTCATAGGGCATAGGGAAGAATTGAACAGGTACATCTTTAGATAGGGATTTGAAGATTAAGAGCTGAAGTATTCTTGTGTTAGAATCAAGAAAACCCGAGTGCAATTGTTGATTTAGTTCCATATTGCGGTTTTAATGGATAAGTGGTAGCGAGTCATCTTTGTCAATAACCACTCTTAATCGAGTGGTTATTTTTTTATATTTTTTTGAATAATATATTATATAATGACTAAAATAATAATATGAGGTAAAATGAATATGATAGAACCAATGTTATTGACGGATCTATGGAAAAAACAAATGTCAGAAACACTTCAGATGGTATATGGTAATAAGTTAAAACAAGAGCAATTAGATAATATGCTAAATGGTATTGTTGATAAATCTATGGAAAAAGGTGAAAGAAGAATGTTTTTCAGAGATGTATACAGAAATACGGTTTCGACATTAGATTTAAATAAAGTATTAAAATGGGTTACTGAAAAGGATTTGATAATAGGAGCAAATGGTTCATATACTTTTTCACCACAATCTAGAATGGGAGATGCATCTATAATGATTATGCACGATCTTGATGCTCGTGCAAAAGAAAAAGCATTAGAAAAGAAATTTGAAACAGAAGGTAATCTAAAAGAAGCAGCACTTCATGGTACGCTGCAATTAAAACATAAAGAAGACACTAACTCCGCTTATGGTATAGCGTGTCAAAACGGATCGTTCTTTTTCAATCCCGATTCTGCGTCGTTAATAACTAGTCAGTCTAGACAATTAATTTCAGAAGTATTATGGAGTTTTGAAAAATTATTAGGCAATAATTTACAATTAACTTCATATAATGAAGCATTATTGTATTTTAACCTGATATTGAACGAGGATCGAAATTTTAGTGACTATAAGGGTAGTATATCGTATGTACCCACTAGGAAGGACATCGAAAAATATATATGCTCCAAACTAACAGATATACCCGAATATTACTCAAAAACGATGAAAATATCACGTAGTTTGTTCATTTTTATAGAGAGCCTATCGGAAGAGGATAGAATCTATATTTATTACAAAAACAATCTTAAAGAACTATTAGGCAGAAATCCTAAAATTATGAATTTATTCAAAAAGATATTAGACACTGATGTAGAATTTTTAAATCCTAATCGTGTTCCTAAAGAAATAATACCTATATGTAACGGATTAATAAATGTAATAAAAGAATTTTGTTATACCAAAGTGATGACAAGAAATAGAGTTGATAAATATTTTGCTAGTGAAAGAGATGTTGGATTATTATCAGATACAGATTCTGTATATGTAATTTTACATAATCTTAAAAAAATGATATATAATATTTGTGGTAATCAATACATAAATAAAAATAATGACTTCAAAATTATTAACACACTTTGTACTGTTTGCACAGATTATATGATCATGAGACACGACGAGTTTATTAAAAATTGTAACGCAAGATGGTGTTTTGACAATTATAAACTAGAAGCTAAGAATGAGTTTTATTATAAAAGAATCATATTATACTCTGGTGTAAAAAAGAATTATAGTGGGTTAAAATTATTGAGGGAAGGAAATATATTACCAGAAGCTAAACAAATATCGCACACTGGTATTAAATTGACGTCCTCTAAAATACCTAAACAAATATCTGAATTTCAAACTAATTTATTAGAAAATCGGATATTGAGAAGTGAAATTATAGATCCTGTTGCTATTACGATGGATATACAGAATCAAGAAAAACTTATTATAGCTGGTATAAAGAACGGTGATAAATCTTTAGGTGTACCAGTTAGATTTTCTGGATTAAACAAATATAAGAATTTTCAATCCGTTCAAATATGTCGATTAGTTGAAATATGGAACAGATTGTATCCCGATAATCAAATAACAGACGGTGAATACATGATGACTTTTGAAACCAAATTATATAATGAATCAAATTTATATTTAATATCAGATCTTGAAATGAGAGAAAAAATTAAGAATTTAATATTTTGTGAAAAATATAATGGTGAAGCTAATTATATTAAAACGCACGGTATGCGTACTATAGGTATACCCAGAGATGGCGATATATACAAACTACCAACTTGGATGATTGAGATTATAGACTATGATGTGATGGCTAGAAAGCATCTTCAAGCTATTGTTGACTTATTGCCGTCTTTAAACATGCCTAAAACAAGAGTTAAGGCTAATGATACTCGATACAGTCCATTGGTTAAATTCAATTAAACTATATATTATAATGAGTACGAATCAATTCAATAGGAGTTAGTTATGCTAATAAATCCGTATAGATTTACAAGTTATGATGATAAAATATTAAATCTAGAATCATTAGCTAGAGCTAATATTACAAAGTATAAAAGAAAAATATATATAATAAAAAAATATGATAATATGAATAATGAAGAAAGTATTTTTAATTCATATATGTCGTGTAGTATAATATTGATTAATATATCACAAAATAACGATATTAATAATTCGTTTGTTAATAATATAAAAAGTATATACACTTTCTCAGCTATACTACCAAAAGACAATTTAATTGACGGATTTAGAGAAGCTAGATTAATACTAAATGGTTCAGCTTCTACTGGGTAT
>DAOLQA010000012.1:17936-19104 GCA_035417885.1 bacterium | reverse complement strand
AATATGCAAGAAGATTATATTGATATAGGCCGAAAAGTAGATACTGGAGAGTATATGCTTGCAGTCTTTAAAATAGACTCATACAAAGATGATCTTTTAGGAGAGGTTTCAGAATTATGTGCAGAATCATCTACTGGATCAAATATAAAAGTTGGAACAGTAACAAATTTTTCAACAGCTCATAATGCTGTTGCCTATAAATTTGACGAAGACAAAAAATTATTCTGGATAGCTTATCCATGGAGTATTTTTGATAGAGGCGGAAACATACAAAATATAATGACATATATAGCAGGAAATATTTTTGGAATGGGGTCTTTAAAAGAATGTAAATTGTTAGATGTTTGGTTTCCATCAGCAATGATGGAGCAATATGATGGTCCATCATATACAATAGATGATATGAGAGATTATCTTAATATTTATGACTCCCCTATTTTAGGAACTATTATAAAACCAAAAATAGGATTGACTCCATCAGAATATGCTGAAGTTTGTTATGATTTCTGGGTTGGTGGTGGAATGTTCGTAAAAAATGATGAGCCACAAGCAGATCAACCATTCTGCCCATATGAAAAAATGGTAGATAATATAAGAATGGCAATGGATAAAGCAGAAGAAGTAACAGGGCAAACAAAAATACACTCATTTAATATTTCAGCAAGTGATTATGATACAATGCTAAAAAGAGCAGAATATGTCAGTAAAGTTATGAAACCAGGTTCATATGCGTTTCTGGTAGATGGCATAACAGCAGGTTGGATGGCTGTTCAAACTGTTAGAAGAAAATATCCAAATGTATTTTTACATTTTCATAGAGCAGGTCATGGAGCATTTACAAGAGATGAAAACCCTATAGGTTTTTCAGTTCCGGTTCTTACTAAAATGGCAAGATTAGCTGGCGCATCAGGAATACATACAGGGACAGCAGGTGTTGGAAAAATGGCAGGATCCCCAGCAGAAGATATAACAGCAGCGCATGAAGCTTTAAAACTAAAATTTGAGGTTACAGAAAAAACATCTAGAAGCTATTTTGATCAAGTATGGGCAAAAGCACCAGAAGTAGATAAAGATATAGCCATACAAATAGAACAAGAAAATAAATTATGGAATGGTGGAGTAAAAGCAATAATAGCAGACAAAGTAAAAAATAAGAATAAAGAAAAAA
>DAOLQA010000012.1:4250-17836 GCA_035417885.1 bacterium | reverse complement strand
TTAAATGATAACAAAATTAACAAAAGAAAATTTTAACCAAGAGGTATTTAATTCTCAACTACCAGTATTAGTCGATTTTAGCGCAGAATGGTGTGGCTCATGCAAAATGATGCATTTAGTCTTAGAAGAAGTAAGTAAAGAACTATCAGGGAAAATTAAAATATATGAAGTTAATATAGATGAAAACCTAGAGCTTGCAATAGAATATGAAATAAGGCGTATACCTAATATGAAACTATTTAAAAATGGGCAAGTAATTAATACTTTTGATGAATTTATACCAAAAAAAATTTTTTTAGATGAATTAAAAAAATCTTTGAATGGATAATATATCTTCAGTATTAAAAAATAAATATCAAAATAAGTCAGATATTGGATCTAAAGTCAATAAAGAAATTTTTTTTGGGAAAATAATAGAGATTATAAAAAACATATTAGGAGAAGATATCATAAAATATATAAAACCAATATACATAAAAAACAATAATCTAAAAATTATCTGTCATAATCCCTCTGTCGCCTCAATAGTTAGATTAAAAGAACCTATTATATTGGGAGAAATAAATAAAATAAGTAATGAATTTAAAATAAATAAAATAATAATAGAAATAGATTCTGATTTCTAATCTATTTTATTTCTACTTCTATTCTATCTATTAATTTATCTATATTTATTTTGTTTTTTGCTGAAATAAATAAGCAATCCTTTTTATTAAATTTAGTAAATATTATATTTTTCTTCTCTTCTAATTCTTCTTTATTTAATAGATCTATTTTATTAAATACTTTTATAACTTTGGTTTTTATATTTAGCTCCTTTAATATATCTTCCACAACCTTAATTTTTTTATCAATCATCTCATCGCTTATATCTATTATATGCAAAATTAAATCAGCATTTATTGTTTCATCTAATGTTGATTTAAATGAATTTATTAATTCTGGTGGTAGATCTTCTATAAATCCTATTGTATCAGACACAAGGCAAATCTTATTTATTTTCGGCAGATATAAGTTCCCTATTCTAGTATCAAGAGTAGCAAACAACTTATCATCTACATAAACATTTTTATTTGTTAAAGCATTTAGGATGGCTGACTTACCAACATTTGTATAGCCAACGATTGCAACAGTTCTCAAACCACGTTTTACCCTATCTTGTTTTTGCAGTTCTTTTGTCTTTTGACATTCTTCTATTTCTCTTACTAACCTTTGCTCCTCTTGTTTTAAATGAGACCTCATCATAGATATATTACTTTCCCCACCACCTCTTGTGCCAATACCACCTCCTTCTTGTGAGAGCATTTCTCCCATTCTATAAATTCTAGGCCCCATATGTCTTATCTTAGCAAGATCTATCTCTAATTTAGCTTCTTTTGTTGTTGCGTGTTTACTAAATATCTTTAAAATTAAATCTATTCTATCCCATATTTCTATTTTTTTATCTCTTTTAATATCACTTTTATAACTCTCATTATTAAGTTGGTGTTGTTTTATATATTCAGCTTTAATTTTCTCAAACAATTCCCACAAATTCCAAACCTGGTGAGGTTTTAACTCATTATTAATTATTATATAATCAACATCTTTGTCTAATACTTCTTTTAACACCTCTTCAACCTTACCTTTTCCTATATAATAATCATAATTAGGATGAGACACCTTCTTTTGATATATAGATACTATGTCAAAATCTCCATATGTATATATAAGGTTTTTCAATTCTTCTATTCTTAATATAGCTTCTCTCTTTCTAACTTTTGGGGAGATTGTATCAATCAATATTACCCTACTGCTCATTTTATTAATTTATTATTTATTTTATTTATAGTATATAACATTTTATAAAACAAAAGAAACGTTCCCATAAAACGTTTCCTTGTGAAAGCTAATTTTTATATTTTATTAATATATTTTTACTAAATCAACACCTGTATAATAATATCTTAAAACTGTTATGTAATCTACATTATCATTACTTATCATCCTCATAGCACCAACCTGCGATAAACCAACCCCATGGCCATATCTTACATCATTTGTAGTATATTTATCAACAACAGATTTTAAGTATGGGACATCAGCACCTCCCCAAGTCTCAGATAATGTCCTAGTCCTACCACCAGCATTAGCACTATAAAACGCCTTTATTATATCATTATTATACATTATAACTATACCTCTAGTTTCATTAACTGCGCTGACAACGCTTGGCTGCCTAGTTTCTCTATTATAACCATCATATACTTGATCATATTCGTCAGAAAAAACATCAAAGTATTGTTTAGCGCTTGTATTTGGTTTTGACATATACTGATATGAAGCATATGTTCTTTCGGCAACAGCCATAGTTTTTAAGTATTCATAAGAAGATGAGTTAGAAGCCTCTCCCATGCCCTTTAAATAATCTTCTAAATTTAATTCATTTATTATCCAAACCTTATCATATGTATTATTATACCTTACTTCTAAATCTCCTCTATAAGCATTAAAATTAATAGTTGAATTCCAGTAAGGTCTTTTTTCTAAATTAACTATTGTAAGTATTCCATTTACGGGATCATTATTCTGTAATTTTATATAGTTAGGAGTCTCTTTCAATAATACCCCGTCTTTCTTTACAGAATATAGTTGAGTAACTTTATCATAGTTTATTATAACCTGTTCGCCTTGTGCAACTGGTATAATGAAATCTCCATTACCAGTATATATATTCATACCTGAACTTGATGTAAAAGTAGCTGGAAATATATCATGTTCAATACCTACTCTAATTTTATATTCATTAGGAATAGATGCATATGTATAATTTCTTATAGCATAAGATCCTGAATTAATATTATTAGATGTATTATTACCAATATTATTTGTATCTACTATAGGAACCTGAATAGCTTGCTGGCTAGAATCACACCCTGATGTAGCACATACAACTGTATTGTTTTTTACTGTATCAAAATTTGAATTTAATACTATTTTACTTGATGTATATTTCTTAGAACCAAAATCTATATTAGCATTATTTTTATTATTTATTATAATTTCATTATTTAAAGAAGCAATAATTAAACCATTTTTAGCAACTATATATTGTTTTGTAATTTGATTAAAATATATATTAACTTTTTCATTAGCAGGTATAGCAACTATAACTTGATTTGTTTTTTTATCTAAAATTTCTACATCCTTATCAGCAGAAATATATGATATATCTTCAACCTTTATAATATTATCACCACTACTCGTTTGTGTATTAGCAGCACTAGGAGTAGAATTATTATCAACAACATTAACTGTTATTTTAATTTCACTACCATTTACAAATTCATTAAAGCTTTTTACATACATCTGATAGGTTTCTGTATATGTACCAACAGTAGAAGGAGCTGTTAATGTAAATTTGAATATCCCAGTTTCTCCCTTCCTAACAATAGTTTCTGACAAGTTACTAATAATATTTGATTTCTTAAATATACTAGTTTTATTGCCCTTAACATTCAATGTCATTATATTTGTTCCTGCCTGTCTCCATACATATATACTATCATTTTTAAATTTTAATGTGACTGTAAAATTCTTTCCTTTCTGAACAGTTATATTTGTGTTAGCTGATGTATTTAAGTTTATTGCTTTATAATTTCCAGTTGTAGCAGCATTCGCCTCGTTTATAAAAAACATTTTATTTACTGCCATACCAATTATAGAAGTATAGCCTCTAATTACTGATTGCTCACCATCTCGCTCTTTAGAACTATCTATCAATAATTTATGATCTAAATATGATAAAAATATTGATATTACTGATACTATTAAGCTTGATATGACAAATATTTTTATAACTTCTATAGTATCTTTATTCTTTTTTTTATTTCTTCCTCTTAATAAAGAAAGAAAATTTTTGTTTTTGTTTTTAGCTTTCATATTTTTAGATTATTTACTAACCAATATTAGGTTTTAGCAACTTTATATACTCTAAATTTATTTTTCCTATTATTGATTTTCTTTAATATTTTTTTTATCGCCAGGACAGATCCTATAAACAACACAGAGGTAAATAGGAATTTCCCGCCACCATTATTCTCAACCTTTGTTAATTCTCTAGAGTTTGTTTTCCCTAAAGGTGCTTTAACTTCCTTCATAATCATATTAATTATTAATTAGATTGCTATGGGATATAAACAAAATATCCCATAGCTGAACAAAAACAACTATGGGTATTTTGGTTAAATTTATTATTTTTGTAATTACACAATTAATTTTGTTTAATCATATAATTACTTTTCTCCCTGTCTATCACCGGCCTGATAATAGACATTTTTGTTTTTGTTCTCTGATAAAACCTTTTTAAGTTTTTATCATATTTAAATTATAGCATTTTTTTGACTTTATGTAAATATAAATATATCTAATATTCCAAAAATATAGATAAAATCAATATTTTATAAAGAACAATTTTTTTATTCAAAAAATAGGATCTAATATAAAATTAGATCCTAATATGAACAAATATTTTATCCAGCTACAGCACTTATCTGTTTTATAATAAAATCTGTTATTGCATAAGATATAGCTATTATAAATATACCTATTGCAGCAGAAATCATTCTATTCTGTGCATCTTTAATCTTCTTTGAATCTCCTTGAGAAGTCATCCAGCTTATTCCACCCCATACTATAAATACTAAAGCAACGGTTCCAGATAAACCCAATATAACTTTTATTGCATTACCTATTATTTCTGGAACAGACCTCTCACTTAAAACTCCTTGGGCTATAGCCTTAGCCCCGTATGAATCTTGAAAATTACCATATGAATCTACAATTTGATCAAATCTATCAGCAAAAACAATATTAATATTTAAAAAGAAAAATAATATAAAAATTAAAACCTTAAATATTTTCTCCATAATATATAATTATATTTTATACATTAATTATATCATAAAAAATGTATTATTCTAATATATGAGCATCATGAACTGATCTATATGAATATATCTCATCATCTTTAAACCATAAGGCTATTTCTTTTAAGGCATCTTCTTGAGAGGAAGAAGCATGTATTAAATTCTTTACGCCTATACCTTTTGCATCAGCATATTTATATGAAACATGTGAAAAATCTCCTCTTATAGTACCTGGCAGAGCTGATTTAGGCTCGGTTGGCCCGACTAACATTCTTACTTCGCTAACAGCTTCTATGCCTTCTAATACTAAGGCCATAATAGGCCCTAAGTCAGTAAGCATTGAAACCATTTTATCTTTTACATCCTGCCCCCTTCTTTCTCCCAAATCTGCATAATGTTTTTCAGCTAATTCCTTAGTAGGCCAAATCATTTTTGTCGCAACGATCTTTAATCCTACATCTTCAAATCTTTGTATAATCCTTCCTACTAACCCCCTCTGCACAGCATCTGGCTTTAATAATACTAATGTTCTTTCAATGTCTATTTCTGTTGGTGAATTCATATATTTTATCATTAATTATTTTATATTCATATAATCAAAGTCTTCTATTCTCTTCATAAAATTATCAAAATCATCCTTAGAATAAAAATTAAATACAACTTTTGCTCCATTGCCTCTTTTTACAATAGATACCCTTGTAGAAAAAATATCTTTTAATTTATCTTCTTGCTCTTTAGTTTCATTATCCTTTATATTATTTAAAGACCTCCATTTTTTATCAGGCCTAGCTTTTTTAACAACACTATCCAACTCTCTCACGGTTAATCCCTGCTCTTTTATCTTTCTCCACATATTCAATTGTAACTCAGTATTTTCTAAACTCAATAATAATTTAGCATGCCCAGAATCAATAACACCACTTCTAATATCAGCAATAATCTCTTCCGGAAGCTTAAGTAGTCTAATTTTATTAGCAACAGCAGATCTTGATATACCAATTTTTTGTGCAATATCTTCTTGACTCAACCCAAAAGATTCCATTAATTCTTTGTATGCCTCAGCTTGATCTATATCGTTCAAATCCTCTCTTTGTATATTTTCTATTAAAGCCAACTCCAATTTCCTCTGATCATCATAATCATTCTCCTGAATTATTGCAGGCACTTCAGTTAACCCAGCAATCCTTGAAGCTCTTAACCTTCTCTCTCCAGCAATTAATTCATATCCCCCCTCTACTTTAGTTACAACTAATGGCTGTAAGACACCATATTGTTTTATAGAGTCAGCCAAACTTTTTAATGATTCACTATCAAATGTCCTTCTTGGTTGTTTTGGATTTAAAAAAATATCTAAAATGGGGATCTTTAAAACCCTAGCACCACTATTCTCTTTTATCTTCTCCTTTACATTAGCTTTAGCTTTTTTTGCCATTTTGTTATTTTAGTTCTACGTTCCACAATTCATTATATCATATCTAAATTATTTTTTAAAAAAGTTATAAACAACACCTAAAGTTGCCCTTTTGACTTTAGCCATTTCTTAATGCAAGATCTTGCTAAGCTTGTTTTAACAAATCTTAACCATCCTTCTTGTGGATCCTCATATTTTTTTGTTTTAATTTCTACAACATCTCCATCTTTCAGCTTATAATCCAAAGTAGCAATTTTCCCATTAACCATTGCCTGGTAGCATCTATTGCCAATAGAACTATGTATATTATATGCAAAATCAACAGGAGTAGCTCCCTCTGGTAAATCTATTGCATCACCCTTTGGTGTTAAAACAAAAATTCTATTTTGGAATAGATCTAATTTTAAAGACTCTAAAAATTCTTCATCATCAGCAGCTTCTTTTTTAATTTTCTCTAAATTCTTAACCCATTCAGCACCTATTTTATTGTCTTTATATTTTGCATGAGAACAAACACCATATTCATTTAATTCATGCATTTCATATGTTCTAATCTGTATTTCTATAACTTTATCTCTATCAGCAAACACGGTTGTATGTATTGATTGATACCCATTTGGCTTTGGACTTGCTATATAATCTCTTATTCTATTTGGCATCGGCTTGTAATTATTATGTATTATACCTAATACCTTATAACAATCTTCAACATTATCTACAAGAATTCTAATAGCCTGGATATCAAATATTTGTGATAAATCTTTATATTGCATTTTTCTATATAGACTATAAACATGCTTTACTCTCCCATAAACTTTAAAATTTTTTATATTATTTTCATAGAGTAACTTACCTATTTTCTTTATCATTTTATCTATATAATCGCTATTTTTTGCTTTTTCTTTCTGCAATATTGCTTCTACTTTTTTATAATCTTCTGGATATAAATATTTAAAAGATAAATCCTCTAGCATTGATTGCATATTCCCCATATTCAACCTATTAGCAATCTTTGAATAAATCTCAAGGCTTTCCGTTGCTATCCTTTGTCTTTTATCAGGAGTAACATAATCTAGGGTTTCTAAATTATGTATTCTGTCAGCGAATTTAACAAACAAAACTCCCAGATTACTTGCAATCTGTGTCAACATCTTTCTTAGATTTTCTGCATACCTTTCTTCTCCTCTATATTTTAATCTCCCAATCTTACTTACAGCTTCTACTATATTAAAAACATCTTCCCCAAAATTCTCTACAATTTCTTCTTTCGTAGCATCTCCATCATCGAGCGTATCATGTAGTAGCCCAGCGATTATAATAGTTTGAGGGAATTTATTTTCTGCAAGTATACAAGCAGTTTCAACAGCATGATTAAAATATGGCTCTCCAGATAGCCTAAAATGACCATCATGCTTTAATTTAGCGAAATTAAAAGCTTCTTCTATTTTAGATCGATCAACAACAATATTATTTTTATTTATAATATCTAAAAGTTTATCTAACTGCTTTTGCTCGTTTAAACTTTCCATATTATTTTATTTATTTTTTCTTCTTCCTAGATGTATTTCTTTCACAATTTTTATTAGAACATTTTATCTTATTACTTTTACCATAATACATTAAATACCCCTCATTACAAATATCACATTTTTTAATTTCACCTTTTTTATTTTCATCTTCAACTGGCATATTAGATAAGATAAAATTACAATCAGGATAATTAGAACAACTATAGAATATTCCAAATCTTCCTTTTCTTTCTAATATTTTTCCATCTTTACATTTAGGACATTTTAAACCAACTTCTTTTTTATATTGTTTTATATTTTTACATGTTGGATAATTTGAACATGCTATAAATTTACCATATTTACCATTTTTAACAACCATTGGAGCACCACATTTATCACACACCTCATCGGTTGTCATAACTTCTTTTTCATCTTCTATAGGCTTAGTATTTTTGCA
Source organism: bacterium (assembly GCA_035417885.1). GTDB lineage: Bacteria > Patescibacteriota > Patescibacteriia > JAGPKW01 > JAGPKW01 > JAGPKW01. Next base: position 9,550 of record DAOLQA010000012.1, on the reverse strand, counting down.
TGTTGGATAATTTGAACATGCATAAAATTTACCATATCTTCCATATTTTATAACCATAGGAGATCCACATTTATCACAAATTACATCGCTTTGCTCTTCTGTTAGATCTTTCTTGCTTAATTCTTTTTCTTTTATATCCAAATTTTTCTTAAATGGTTCATAAAAACTCCTTAAAAATGGCTTCCACTCAAGCTTCCCTTTAGCAATATCATCTAATTCATCTTCGATTCTAGCAGTAAATTTTATATCAACTATATCTTTAAAATGTTCGCATAAAATTTTATTGACTAATATTCCAATATCTGTAGGTTTATATCTTTTACTCTCATCTTTCTCAACATATTTTCTATCTAATATTGTGCTAGTAATAGTAGCATACGTTGATGGTCTACCAATACCGTTTTCTTCTAATTCTTTTATCAATGAAGCATCATTATATCTTGCAGGTGGTTCAGTAAAATGCTGGTTTAATTTTACATCTTTTAATAAAGCACTCTCACCTATATCTAATTTAGGTAAAATATTTTCTTGTAATGATAGATGATATACTTTTAAAAATCCATCAAATTCAATAGTTGTTCCACTATCTCTAAAAGTAAATATTGTTTCATCATTTTTGTCATTTTCTATATCTATATTTATAATCTTAGATTTTGCTTCTTTCATCTGTGTAGCAACAGATCTCTCCCATATAAGTTTATAAAGCTTATATTGATTTATATCTAAATATCTTTTTATAGATTCTGGATCATTAGTAACAATGGTAGGCCTAATAGCTTCATGAGCTTCTTGAGCATTTTTTGATCTTGTTTTAAATGTCCTAAAACTTCCTGCATAATATTCGCTCCCATATTTTGATATAATATATTCTTTTGCATCTTGTAAAAACTTTTCTGATAAATTCAAAGAATCAGTTCTCATATAGGTTATAAGACCAACCTGCTCTTTATTTCCCAATTTAATACCTTCATATAATTGTTGGGCTATCCTCATAGTCTGCTTTGCAGAAAACCCTAATTTGTTAGCAGCTTCTTGTTGTAGCATGCTTGTAGTAAAAGGAGTTGGCGGATTTTTCTTTGCATCTTTTTCTGTAATATCGCTAATATGATATTTATATTTTTTAATTTTTTTCTTTAAATCATTAGCACTAGATTCATTTTTAATATAGAACTTATCTATCGTCTTATTATTTATTTTTATTAAATTAGCATCTATAATATTTTTATCACAATCAAACAAACCAGATACATCCCAATATTCTTGAGGTTTAAATGCATCTCTCTCTTGTTCTCTTTCAACTATTAATCTAACAGCAACTGATTGAACTCTACCAGCTGATAAACCATAATATACTTTTTTCCATAAAAATGGAGATAATTCATAACCAACAAGTCTATCTAATATTCTTCTTGCTTGCTGTGCATTAACTAAATTCTCATCTATTTTCCTTGGCTTTTTTAAAGCATCTAAAATTGCATCTCTTGTAATTTCATGGAATGTAATTCTCTTAACATCAGGGTCCTTTACATCTAAAACTGTTTGAAGATGCCAAGCTATAGCTTCCCCCTCCCTATCTTCATCAGTTGCAAAATATAAATCATCTGCTTTCTCCTTTAGTTGTTTTAATTCTTTTATAATCTTAACCTTATCTTTTGGAATTATATATTGTGGTTCAAAATCATTTTCTATATCAACCCCCATTTTATTTTTTGGTAAATCTCTTACGTGCCCAACTGATGCTTTTACAACAAAATCATTTGATAAAAATTTTGATATTGTTTTAGCTTTAGTAGGTGATTCTACAATTACAAGTTTCATTATTTTATTAATTAATTTTATTCAAACTTAATATATCATATTAAATATCATATTTCCATATCCATAATTTCTAAAATATCTTCTGGCTTCGTGACCAAATTAGCTCCTTTTTTTATAATCTCATTTGCCCCAATAGATTCTTTACTATAAATATTACCAGGAACAACAAATAAATCCCTGCCTTGCTCTAAAGCACAATTAGCTGTAATAAATGTTCCAGATTTTAATCCAGCTTCTATAACTAATACGCCAGAAGATATACCAGATATAACTCTATTTCTTCTAGGAAAATTACTTTTCAATGGTTTTGTCCCTATAGGAAACTCTGATATTAATAATCCATTATTATCTAATATATCTTGTGCAAGATTTTTGTTTTCTTCTGGATAATATCTATCAAGTCCAACTCCCATTATAGCTATTGTTCTCTTTTTATTTCTTATGGCAGATCTATGAGCAATAGAATCAATGCCATATGCAAATCCAGATACAATAGAAAAATAATTAGATAAATATCCTGCAAATTCTTCTACAACTTTTATTCCATAATTGCTACATTTTCTTGCCCCCACAATCGCTAAACTATTTTCATTATGTATCATTTTACCTTTATAATACATCATAATTGGAGGATCATATATATTAGATAATAAATATGGATAATCTGCATCTAATATATTGCACATTTTTATCCCATATTTATCTAATTCTTTTTTCTCTTTTTCAAAATTATATTTCTTTAAGTTATTAAATATATTATTTATATCTTTTTCTTTAATGCCAATATTTACAAAATCATGTCTATCTAAATTAAAAAAATCCCCTATCTTACCATTTAGATATTTATATATTTTACAGAATTTAATATATCCTATATTTGTATATTTATTCAAAAATAAAAATATTTCTTCCATATATAATTCTTATCATATAAATAAGTATATATAATTAAAAATTGGGTTAATATATGATTAACCCAATCAAAAAATACTTTTAATTACCAATATTTTTAACTGTGTATAATTTCTATAGCTTCTTTTATATCTACAGTATTCTGCTTTTTATTATTCATATCTCTTAATGTAATAAGGCCATTTTTTATTTCATCTTCACCAATTATTATAACAAAAGGTATATTTCTTTTGTTTGCATATTCTAATTTTTTACCAAGTTTGCCATCTTCAAAGTATACTTCTGTATTTATATTCTCTTCTCTTAATTTTTTAGCAATATTCAATGCATACTTAAAATCACCGCGCATATTTACAATAAGAACTCTTACATCTTTAACTATTTTCTTTTTATCTAATAATCCATTTTCTTTTAGCTGATCAAACAATCTTGTTAGACCTATCGAAACCCCAACTCCAGGAAAACTCTCTTTTGTATATAAAGAAGTCAAATTGTCATATCTACCGCCAGAACATACTGAGCCAATATTAGTATAATCATCAAAAATAGTTTCATATATAGTTCCAGTATAATAATCTAGGCCTCTAACTATAGATAAATCAAAAGATATATATTCTTCATCTATATTAAAAGCCTTAGAATATTCAAGAATTTTTTCTATTTCATTTATTCCTTCTATAAATTCATTATTATCAATATTCATTTTCCTTAGTGAACTAATTTTTTGTTCATTATTTCCTTTTATGTTTATAATTTCTAATATTTTATCTATTTTTTCTCTATCATTACATATTTTTTCTAATTCATAAGTAAACTCTTTATTGCCTATCTTATCTATTTTATCTATTAAAATTAAAATATCTTTTATTTTCTTTTCTAGTCCTAAATATTCTAAAAATCCTTTTAATATTTTTCTATTATTTATTCTAATAGTAAATTTTGTAAAATCTAATGTTTTGAAAATATCATAAATTATAGATATTATCTCAACATCATTCAGTATGTTTAAATTATCTTTGTTTATAATATCAATATCAGCCTGATAGAACTCTCTAAATCTACCTCTTTGTGGTCTTTCTCCTCTAAATACTTTACCTATTGCATATCTTCTAAATGGAAACTCTAATACTTTATTGTATTCAGCAACATATCTAGCAAGTGGCACTGTTAAATCAAACCTTAAAGATAAATCATTATCTCCTTTGTTAAATCTATAAATCTGCTTCTCTGTTTCTCCACCAGCCTTAGCAAGTAAAACTTCACTTCTTTCTATAATTGGCGTATCAATCTTTAAAAAACCATATCTTACATAAATCTCCTCTATGGTGTTTTTTATTCTATCAAAAGCAATTTGCTCATTAGGCAAAAGTTCCATAAAGCCTTGGAGTGGAGCTGTGATTATTTTTTTATCTCCCATATACTATTTATGAATAATTAAATTAAGAATTAATTTTATCATTATATCTTTACTAGTTTGATTGCTTTCAGAAATTAACAAAGTTATAGCAGCAAGCGTATTATCATCTATCTTCTCATCTCCATTTTTATCTAATAAACAATTATTAAAATTTAGAAACAAGACAAACAAAAAAGCTGCTATTCTTTTATTTCCATCTATAAATGGTTGTTCTTTTATTATGTCATATAATAGGTTAGCTGCTCTTTCTTCAACTGTTGAATATTTATATATATTATTTATAATTTTTTCTAATGCTTTTTCTGTCCTCTCTTTTCCAAAATTATCGCTAGCTTCTTTTTTACTAATTAAATTATGCCTCAACTCATTAACAAAAGAAATGGCTGTATTATAGTCTAACTTAAATTTATTTGTTCTTGTTTTGCCTTCTTCTATTAGATTCTGAGAACCATATCTATGTAATATTGACCAAGTATGAGAATAAGAAACTATAACATTTAATAATCCCTGATATTCATCATATGTTAGTTCTTTTCTTTTTATAACCCCCCTTATTAACAATATAGACTCATCAAATTCTTTAAGGCCAATTTCTTCAAGTCTCTTTTGATTTAATACATAGCCATCGATCATATAATCTTTTAAAACACTTGATGCCCATTTTCTAAATTCTATACCTTTTTTAGCATTTACTCTATAACCAACAGCAAGAATTACATCTAAATTATATAATTTTACTGGCCTATCTGAATTTGCAATGTGCATTTTTTGCACATTACTTCTTTCGCCTATCTCTCCATCTTTAAATATATTATTTATATGTCTTGTAACAACTGTTCTATCCACACCAAATAATGTACTAATCTGCTCTTGAGTTAACCAAACAGTTTCTTTATCAAAATTAATATCTAGGTTTATTTTCCCATCTTTTGATTTATATATTACTATTTTATTTTCTATATTTTGCTCTTCCATTGTATATACTTGTTAGTTTATTTTATTATATATTATTTTCATCTATTTAACAAAAAACTGGCAGAAAGAATAAAGTTTAAACTTTCTGCCAGTTTCAAAACACAAAAAACAAAGCACATCTAATAATTAGCAATAATAAATAAAAAAATAATTAAGAATATAATTAAATAAGACTCAT